>NZ_CP095049.1:2412500-2717500 GCF_022919135.1 Hymenobacter cellulosivorans
GTCGCGCCAGCAGCAGCAGCAGGGCGTCGGAGCTGTTGACCAGGGCAAACAGAAGCAAGGCCCCCGCCACTCGCCGGTAGCTGACCGGAGCCCGCTGCCAGTATTCAAACGAAGCCCAGAATGGTCGAACCGGCTGGCCCGACGGCGCCTGCTGCTTTTCGCGCACCAAGAGCGTAACCAAAACCGCCAGCAGGCCGGGCAGAAAGGCCAGTACAAAAAGCAGCCGGTACTGACCCGGGTGCTGACTCAGCCATAGCAGCGCCGCGGCTGGCCCCACGACTGCGCCCAGCGTATCCAGGGCGCGGTGAAAGCCAAAAACCGCGGCCCGCTGGCCCGTGGGAGCCTCATCGGCCAGCAGCGCGTCGCGGGCTCCGGTCCGCAGGCCCTTACCCAGCCGGTCCAGGGCCCGCACCAGGAACACCCACCAGGGCGCGGCCAGTACCGCCAGCAAAGGCTTCGACAAAGCGCTCAGGCCGTAGCCCCACTGCACGAAAGGCCGGCGTCGCCCGAGCCGGTCGGACCACTGGCCGAAGTACCCTTTGCTCAGGCCGGCCACGGCTTCGGCCAGGCCTTCCAGCACGCCGATGAAGACAACCGAAAACCCAATACTTTTCAGGTAAAGCGGCATCACCGGGTACAGCATCTCGCTGGCCAGGTCGGTAAACAGGCTAACCAGGGAAAGCAGCCAGATGGTGCGGGTGAGAAATTTCATAACCGGAGAAAGAGGGAGCCGGCGCAAATAGCCAATTTTGGCTGGGTCGTGCGGCCGAACTTCGGTAATCAACCAAA
This sequence comes from Hymenobacter cellulosivorans, assembly GCF_022919135.1. Classification (NCBI taxonomy): domain Bacteria; kingdom Pseudomonadati; phylum Bacteroidota; class Cytophagia; order Cytophagales; family Hymenobacteraceae; genus Hymenobacter; species Hymenobacter cellulosivorans. Next base: position 2,413,290 of record NZ_CP095049.1, read on the forward strand.
AAATATGGCTTTACAACGATGAGCGTCGGGCAAAGCCGGACGGGAAAGAGGCAAATACCCATCCGGTATTTGTTATTTCAAACCAAAGGCTTACCTTTGCCAACCCAATTGAACCCAATTCGAGCAGAACGTCAATTTTACCATACCCATGGCAAATCATAAGTCGGCCCTCAAGCGCATCCGTTCCAACGAAGCGAAGCGCGTGTTGAACCGTTATCAGGCTAAATCGACCCGCACCGCTGTTAAGAAGCTGCGCGCCACCACCGATGCTACCGAAGCACAAGAGCTGCTGAAGAAAGTGTCGTCGATGCTGGATCGTCTGGCCAAGAAGAACATCATTCACAAGAACAAAGCCGCCAACAACAAGTCGAAGCTGGCTAAGTTCGTGAAGTCGCTGGCTGCCTAAGCACCACTGACTTTTCTGCTCTTGTATATGGAGGCCCTGGTGCGCAAGCACCAGGGCTTTTCTGTTTGAGGAAACCGGTAGCTGAGGTATCAGTTTTATTCTATATTTTCCGGCATTGATGTAGTAATCTATTGCCGATGAAAAACTTATACTGCTTACTGATAATTGGAGTCGGTCTGGGGCAACAAGCGGCTCAGGCCCAGCAATGGCGGCCGTTTCGTGCCAACCAAGACGTGCACGCCTTTCGCGGGGCCTCAGCCGACACAGTCTTTACCATGCGCCTGGACTCGGCAGGCGTGCAGGGCACTGATTCGGTGTATTATTTCAACCGTACCATGCGCCGCGCCAACACAAGTAACGCGCCGTGGCAAAAGTCGCGCAACAATAAGCTGGGCAAGCTCATGCGCTACGACCAGGCTACGCGCACCTATTCGCTGTACTGGGACGGTGGCCCGACGACGGGCAATACGCTCGACCAGACGCTGGTGCTCAAGCCCTTTGCACGGGTAGGCGAAACCTGGAATAGCCTTTTTACCGACTACGGGGTGACGACCACGCTCATTTCGCGCGGCATGCAGGTGCTCGACGGTGTGACGGACTCCGTGGCTACTTTCCGCTTCAGCACGGGTGCTACCGTGGTGCTGAGCAAGAACAACGGCTTAGTATCGGCCCCGCTGAATTTGCTGTTCGGCGTCACTAATGCTAAAACCCTGACCCTGGCCCGGCGGCCGGGGCCAGCGGGGCAGAGCTATTACAACCCGCTGGCCTTGCTTGATTTGCAGCCCGGCAATGAACTGGGTTACTATCGGGAGCCACTTATCTACAGCACCTTTGCCTGCTATACCGGGCAGTCGTTGCGCCGTGTGCTGACCCGGCAACTGACGGCAGACAGCCTGATTTATACTTTTCAGCAGCAGAGCTACATAACCTATAGTTCAGCTCCGGGCTGCAACGGCACAGGCATTCCGACAGTCTCGCCGGTGCAGGTAGTACGGCTGGCGGCTTCGCTCCGTACGGGCAAATGGGCTGGCGGTTCGGGTTCTAATAGTACGCTCATACCTGCCGCCGCTGATTTGTTAGCCTATGAATACCGGGTAGTACCCGGCTCGTTTCCCAGGGTGCTAATTGGCTATCCGGTCATAACCACTTCTACTGGTGGCAGCAGCTGCAGTGCTCCAGCGCTGTTGCAACAGCAGGAATTGTACGGGTCCGGCAATGGCAATTACTTTCAGTATCCCGCTATTGACGCGCCGGGCTGGACGCAGCGCCTGGGCCCAGGCATCGGCATCACCCGGCAGTCGGAACAGCAGTTGACTTACTTCCGTCGTACCGTGAATGGCGTGGATCAGACCTGCGGCAGCCGCAGCAGCTTCGGTACGCTGCTGCCCAGCCAGGTTGCCCAACGGCCGGCCGTTGGCGAGCTGTATCCGAACCCTGCCCCCGGGCTGGCCACACTGCGGCTAGCCATTCCAGCCCAGGCCGCGGCTTCGGTGCGGGTGCTCGATAAGCTGGGTCGCTGCGTGCTCACTGAGCCCCTGGTGGCCGGGCAGCAGGAGGTGGAGTTGTCTTTACAGGATTTGGCGGCAGGACTCTACTTGGTAGAAGTGCCCGCGGCCCGTGGCGGGCACCAGCATCTGAAGCTGCAGCATACCCGGTAGCGTATTTATTGTCAGTAGGGCGGCGGATAAAGCCATCCTGCTTTACTGTTTTCCCTGTTTTACGGAGCCTTTATGAAAAAACGCTACTCTTTAGTGCTTGCCGCGCTTTGTGGCATAGTCACCGTTGGGCAGGCCCAAAGCTGGAAGCCTTTCCGAACTGGCCTGATCTACGCCTATCAGTCCAGCCCGGCCAGTGTGACCAACGATATCCACACGTTGCGGGTCGACTCAACCTACACCACCCTGAGCGGTGACTCGGTCTTTGCCTTCAACCGCATAATGCGGCGGGCTCCCGGCGGTGACCAGGGCTTGTTCTACAAAAGCCGTAACAACCTGTTTGGCATGCGGATGCAGTGGCGCCCCGGTACTTCAGAGTATCAGCTTTTTGTGGCAGCCGATCCTACTGCCGGCCAGAGTGCCTACAGTCTGCTACTGCGCCCGCGCGCGGCAGTAGGCAGCACCTGGGCGGCCAACTCGGGCTCCCTGGTGACGGCCACGCTGACCAGCCGCTCGCTGCAGAGCTTTGGCAGTCCGGCCGTAACGGACAGTCTTGCCGTCATTATGCTCAGCAATGGCCAAGTGCTGCGCCTGAGCCGGCGCTACGGGCTCGTATCGGCCACGGAGTTGGTATCCCCAAGCTCAAGCGCCGCGAAAGACTACGTGCAGGCTGCCCTGCCAGCGCCACTGCTGGAATCGGCCTACAGCCCGTTGAAGATTTTCGATATGCAGCCCGGGGATGAATTGGGCTACGTGGATGAGCCGTTCAGCTACGGCGGCTTGCCCTGCTCGCGCACCTACAAGCTGCGCCGCATCAAAACCCGTCAACAAACCGCCGATAGCCTGATCTATACTTATCAGGAACAGAGCCGCACCCAAACGTACGGCGTGCCAAACTGCGGTAGTCCAGTTGGCAGCAGCACCACACCCATAAGCAACGGGCGGCTGGCCGTTTCGCTACGCACTGGTCAGACCCAACAGTATAGCATTGTTTTCTCGGCCCTGCCCATGCTTTCGGGCGAGTACCGGGTGGCTTCCAATACCGGCAACGATACTCGCCTTATTGTGGGTATAGGCCTGGTATACCAGAGTCTGGGCAACTGCGCCGGCTCGGGCCGCAACATCGGCTATCAGGTCATGTATCCCTTTAACAATACCCCGGGCATGTACTGGCGCGGCCTGGATGCCCTGGCGGTAGGTCAAAGCTTTTCTCCCGTGCTCGGTCTGGGGGACGTATTCACTCATTCCACCTCTCTGCAGTATTACACCCGCACCCGCGGCGGTACTACCACTACCTGCGGCACCCGCAGCGACTATGTCACGCTGCTGCTCGCCCGAGTAGCGCAACTGGCTCCAGGCTTTCAGGCTTTCCCCAATCCGGCAACCGAAGCAGTAGAGCTGCAGCTGGCAGCTCCTGCTCAGCCTGGTACCAGTGTAGTGGTACAGGATGCCGTAGGCCGGCTGGTGTGGCGCGCCGCGGTGCCTGCTGGGCAAACCAGCGTGCCAGTGTCCTTGCGCAATAAGCCGGCTGGAATCTATCTGCTCCAGCTGCAAACCGCTACCGGCACGGCCGGCACCGTGCGGGTTCAAAAGCTACCATAAGCAAAGCTTATCTACACAAAAAGTCCCGTCAGAGGCATCTGACGGGACTTTTTGTGTAGAGCGGAACCGGCGTTACGCCACGCTTACCTTCACCATATTGGTCTTGCCCTTCTCGTTGATGGGCATCGAAGCGGTGTTGATGAACACGTCACCCTTGTTGAGGTTGCCGGTCGTGGTCAGGATGTACTTGATGTCCGATACGGTGCCGTCGGTGCTCAGCATCCGGTCGTAATAGAAGCCGCGCACACCCCAGATCAGGCTCAGGGTCGTAAGCAGGGGGCGGTTGTCGGTGAAGATGAAAATGTTAGCCTTGGGCCGGTACTTGGCAATCTGGAAGGCCGTGTAGCCGCGGTGCGTCATGCCGGTAATAGCCTTGGCGCCGGTGTTCTTAGCCAGGTGGCAAGCCGCCGACAGCACGCTGTCGACCATGAAAGAAGGCGACTCGGGCGTGATGGGGTGCCAACGGTTGAACAGGCTCGGCATGCGGGTTTCCACGCTCAGAATAGTGGCTACCATCGAGCGGATTACTTCGCCCGGGTAGGCGCCCACAGCCGTTTCGGCCGACAGCATTACGGCATCGGCACCGTCGATAACGGCGTTGGCCACGTCGCTGGTTTCGGCGCGAGTGGGGCGGGGGGCCGTAATCATGCTTTCCATCATCTGGGTTGCCACGATTACCGGTTTGCCGGCCTTGTTGCACTTCTCCACAATCATTTTCTGGGCCATCGGCACCTCCTCCATCTTTACCTCCACGCCCAGGTCGCCACGGGCTACCATCACGGCATCGGTCAGGGCAATGATTTCGTCGAGGTTCTTGAGGCCTTCTGGCGTCTCGATTTTGGCAATGACGCGGGCCGTCTTGCCGCTTTCGGCAATCAGGCTCTTGATAAAGCGGATATCATCGGCGCGGCGGGCAAACGAGAGGGCAATCCAGTCCACATCGTTTTCCAGACCAAATTTCAGATCCTCAATATCCTTCTCCGTCATCGAGGGAGCCGATACTTCGGAGTCGGGCAGGTTGATGCCCTTGCGGGGCTTCACCAGGCCGCCGTAGATTACCTCTACATCTACCTCCTTGTCGCGGTCGGTGGCCAGTACGCGCAGCTCAATCTTGCCGTCGTCAATCAGGATCATGTCGCCGGGCTTCACGTCGCGGGCCAGGCCCAGGTAAATCGTGCTCAGGCGGGTGGCCGTCGTGATTTCCTTTTCGCCGCACACCAGCTTAATCTTATCGCCGGCCTTGATTTCGACGCCGCCGCCTTCTACCTCACCCAGGCGAATCTTGGGACCCTGCAAATCCTGCAGCAACCCCACGTGCGTGCGCATATCCTTGTTGAGGCGGCGCACAGTGTTGATTACCGACAGATGGTCTTCGTGGGAGCCGTGCGAGAAGTTGAGACGAAACACGTCCACGCCTTCGCGGATGAGCATGCCCAGCTTGTCGTAGGTGTTGGAGGCGGGGCCCACGGTGGCCACGATCTTGACTTTATTAAAATGAGGGGTCTGTTCCATGTAGTATGGTTCGGGTTTAAACAGCGGAACTGGTTGCAGGGCAAGCGAAGGACCTCATCCCGCTGGTCCGAAACCCGCACAGAATGCTATTCTGACGGGAATCAGGGCTACGGAATAAGGTCCTGCGGTGCGGCTCAACCAGCCGCCACAACGTGTGCGAGCTCAAAAGAGCAGATTTTCTTTGAATTTTAACGTATTCGGGTCGAATTGGCAGGCGTACTGCACCTCGGGCAGGCGGGTAAGCTGCTCCAGCAATTCCTCCGGCGCCAGCGGCCCGGCCCCGTTGCTGACCTGAATCAGGTAGTCGTACTCCTTGATATCGGGGGCCAGAAAGGGCTTTTTCAGCGGGGAGGGGTCTACCGAGCGGTTGCGCAGTAGGCGCAGGGTGCTGTTCTCAGTGGCATGCAGGTAATTGCTGATAACCAGGCGGCCCTGGGCAAATAAATCGTAAATCAGATCCTGTTGCTTCACCAGCCGCAGGCGCAGGATACTGTTGAGCGTCCAGGCCAGCTTGTGTTCCCGGCTCGACGACACAATGCCGAACAAGTCGAAGTCACAATCGTATTCTACATCCAGGGTGAGCGTTTTCATAAGGCACTACCAAAAACAAGGAAGAACAAAATTACACACGCAACAGGCCCAAAGAAACCACCTTCCCCATAATCTTACACTGCCAAGATTACAGGCCGCCGGTTTGACAATGTTAGGGAAGTTAGTGTTATTTGTGCCGAGTTTTCTCTAAACCCCCACGGAAATGTCTGAAATTGCAGAAAAAGTAAAAGCCATTATCATCGATAAGCTTGGTGTTGAAGCGTCGGAAGTAACGCCCGAGGCGAGCTTCACCAACGACCTGGGTGCTGATTCCCTGGACACCGTCGAGCTGATCATGGAGTTCGAAAAGGAGTTCAACGTGTCTATCCCCGACGATCAGGCTGAAAACATTGCCACCGTTGGTCAGGCTGTCAGCTACCTGGAAGAGCACGCTAAGTAAGGCTTTGCTTCTTTCTACCCTGTTTTAGTGCTTACCGGCCGGCTCGCCGCCGGCCGTTTTGCTTTTTATTCAGTCTCCACTTTCGCCTATGTCTCTTCGGAGAGTTGTTGTGACCGGCCTTGGTGCCATTACCCCGTTGGGCAAGAACGTCGCCGAATTTTGGGACGGTTTGTCGCGTGGGGTAAGCGGTGCGGCCGCCATCACCCGCTTCGACGCCAGCAAGTTTAAAACGCGCTTTGCCTGCGAGGTAAAAAACTACAATCCTGACGACTACTTTCCGACCAAGGAAGGTCGGAAAATGGACCTCTTTACGCAGTTTGCCGTCATTGCCAGCGACGAAGCCATTAAGGATGCCAATCTGGAAGGCGTAAACAAGGACCGCGTCGGCGTTATCTGGGGTTCGGGCATTGGGGGCCTGAAAACCTTCCAGGAGGAGTGCTTCAACTTCGCCAAAGGCGACGGCACCCCACGCTACAACCCGTTCTTTATTCCGAAGATGATTGCCGACAGCGCGTCGGGTAACATCTCGATTAAGAACGGTTTCCGCGGCCCGAACTTCGTCACGACCTCGGCCTGTGCCTCGTCGTCAGATGCCATCGTGGCGGCTTACAACTACATCCGCCTCGGTATGGCCGACGTGGCCGTCACTGGCGGCTCGGAAGCTGCTATTACCGAGGCCGGGGTAGGGGGCTTTAATGCCCTCAAAGCCATGAGTGAGCGGAACGACGACCCGCAATCGGGTTCCCGCCCCTACGACAAAGACCGGGACGGTTTCGTCTTGGGCGAAGGCAGCGGGGCCCTGGTAGTGGAGGAATACGAGCACGCCAAAGCTCGCGGCGCCAAGATCTACGCCGAAATCATCGGCGGCGGCCTGTCGTCGGATGCTTATCACATTACCGCTCCTGACCCCACAGGTGAGGGCGTGGTATTGGTAATGCAGAATGCTTTGCGGGACGCCGGTATCGGTCCGGAAGAAGTTGATTACATCAACACCCACGGCACGAGCACGCCGCTGGGCGACGGGGCCGAAATCAAGGCTATCCAAAAAGTGTTTGGCGAGCATGCCTACAACCTCAACATCAGCTCGACCAAGAGCATGACCGGCCATTTGCTGGGCGGTGCGGGCGGTATTGAGGCGCTGGCCAGCATTCTGGCTATCCAGCACGGCATTGTGCCCCCGACCATCAACCATTTCACCGACGACCCCGAGCTGGATGCCCGCCTGAACTTCACGTTCAACGAGGCCCAGCAGCGGGAGGTGACGGTAGCCATGAGCAACACCTTCGGGTTTGGCGGCCACAACACGTCGGTGGTATTCCGCAAGCTGCGCGACTAATGCTGCGACCAGGTCAGCCACTACCGCTCTTCGGATTTTTCCGGCGGCTGCTGGGGCAGGACCGAGCTTTTCGCCAAGCCATTGCTACGGTAATCGGCCGCACGCCTGACAACGTGCGGCTTTACCATTTAGCCTTCACCCATTCCTCGGTGGTGCGGCAGCAGGGTGACACGGCCCGGCACCAAAGCAACGAGCGACTGGAGTTTCTCGGCGATGCCGTGTTGGGCGCGGTGGTGGCCGAGTATCTGTTCCGCAAGTTTCCCTACGAGCAGGAAGGCTTCCTGACCGAGCTCCGGTCCCGCATTGTCAACCGGGAAAGCCTGAACGGGCTGGCTCTGAAAATCGGACTCGATAAGCTCGTGCAGCTCGACCCGGCCCAGGGTCGTGCCGCTCGTTCCCGCTCCGTGAATGGCAACGCGCTGGAAGCTTTGGTCGGCGCCATTTACCTCGATCAGGGCTACAAAGCAGCCCGCAAATTCGTGCTGACCCGCCTGATCAAGCCGTTTATTGACGTCAAGTCGTTGATTGAAACCACGGCCAACTTTAAGAGCAAACTCATTGAGTGGGCTCAGCGCCAGGGCAAAACCATCCGCTACGATTTGACGGGCCAGCCCCGCTCAGGCGGCGTGATGGAGTTTTCGGCCACGGTCATGCTGGACGATGAGCCGGTGGCAACGGGCATGGGCTTGTCGAAAAAACAGGCTGAGCAGCTGGCCGCCGAGCGGGCTTTGGCCGCGTTGGGCGTCTAGCCATGTATGGTTACAAGGACACAAGCCGAAGCAACCCGTTCTCGGCGCAGTAAGGACTGACTTTTTACCAGAAAGCCTTTTATTCCAACTGGAGTAAAGGGCTTTTTACATTAGAAGGCTGGGTACACTGCAGAGGACGGATTGCTTCGCGTTGCTTGCACGGACGTGCGTGTACCAGCCTTTTTTGCACCTTTGACACAACCTGCTGAGGTGAAAAGCAGTTGTTTTGTGGAAACACTTCCCCATCTTATGAGACTAGCCGGCGCCGCCCTTAACCAGATACCTTTTGATTGGCAACATAATCTGCGCACTATCAAAGAAGCCCTGGACCAGGCCAAGGCCGCGGGCGTGGAGCTGCTGTGCCTGCCGGAGCTGTGCCTGACCGGCTACGGCTGTGAAGACCTGTTTCTAAGCGACTGGCTTTCCCTAGAGGCCCTGGAATATCTGCAGCAAATCCGGCCCTGGACGGAAGGTATTGCGGTGTGCGTGGGCTTGCCGGTGCGGCTGGAAGGGCGCACGTATAATACGGCCGCCGTGCTGCGCGACGGCGAAATCCTAGGCTTTGCGGCCAAGCAGTTCCTGGCCAACGACGGCGTGCACTATGAGCCCCGCTTCTTCAATTCCTGGCGGGCCGGCGAAACCGGTACCGTGAGCTGGGAAGGACAGCAGTGGCCCATCGGTGACATCGTCTTTGAGCACAAGGGTGTGCGGTTTGGCTTCGAAATCTGTGAGGATGCCTGGCGGCCCGACAACGAGCGGCCCGCCTGCCGCCTCAAGGGCCGGGTGGATTTGATTGTGAATCCATCGGCCAGCCATTTTGCCATGAGCAAAACCGACGTGCGCTATAATCTGGTGCTGAATGCCTCGCGCAATTTCGACTGCACCTACCTCTACGCCAACCTGCTGGGCAATGAGGCGGGCCGGATGATTTACGACGGTGAAATTCTGGTGGCCCGCAACGGCCATTTGCTGATGCGTAACCAGCTACTAAGCTTCAAGGAAGTAGATATGGAGTGTGTGGATGTGGATTTCAGTACGCCATTGGAGCCTGCTGAAAGCATTACCCCGCTGCCGGAGCCCGACGAGTACCGGGAGCTAAACCAGGCCCTGAGCCTGGCGTTGTTTGACTACATGCGCAAGGCCCGCACCCGCGGCTTCGTGCTCAGCCTCAGTGGCGGGGCCGACTCCTGCATGTGCGCCGTGGGCGTGGCCGAAATGGTGCGTCTGGGCACCCAGGAAATCGGGACGGCCGAATTTATGCGCCGCTCCGGCTGCTTTACCGCCGACGATATTGCCCGTATTGCTGGCCCGGCCGAGCCTCAACCTGACCAGGCCGCACCTGGGCCGAAAGACGCCTCGCACAGCCGGCCTGATGCCGAGCAGCAGCGGCGGCAGCAAGAAATCACCGGCCACCTGCTCACCTGCGCCTATCAGGGCACCGTCAACTCTTCCGACGACACCTTCAACTCGGCCAAAGAGCTGGCCGACTCCATTGGGGCCGTGTTCTACAACTGGGGCATTGATGAGGAAGTAACCGGCTACGTGGGCAAGATTGAGCACGCCCTGGGCCGGGAGCTGACCTGGAAAACCGACGATTTGGCGCTGCAGAACATTCAGGCCCGGGTGCGCGCCCCTGCCATCTGGCTGCTGGCCAACGTGCAGAATGCCTTGCTCATCACCACATCTAACCGCTCGGAGGCCTCGGTGGGCTACTGCACCATGGACGGCGACACAGCCGGCAGTATCTCGCCCATTGCCGGCGTCGATAAGGACTTCGTGAAAAAGTGGCTGCGCTGGGCCGAAACCGAGCTCAACTACCCCGGCCTGCGCCACGTGAATGCTTTGCAGCCCACGGCCGAACTGCGGCCCCAGGAAGACAAGCAAACCGACGAGCGGGATTTGATGCCCTACATTCTGCTCAACCGCATCGAGCGGCTGGCTTTCTACAACCGCCTGAGCCCGCAGCAGGTGTACGCCACGCTGCTGCAGGAGGAGAAGGACACGGACCCCGAGCAGCTCAAAACCTACGTGAAGCGCTTCTATTCGCTTTGGTCGCGCAACCAGTGGAAGCGGGAGCGGTTTGCCCCGGCCTTCCACCTCGACGACTACAACGTAGATCCCCGCTCGTGGCTGCGCTTCCCGATTTTGAGCGGCGGCTTCACCCAGGAGCTCAACAGCCTGTAGGCGTTTGGAGGCCGGGTGTGCGGCATTCAGGCAGCATTGCGTACTTTCGGGGCCAATACTTTTCTTTCGTGTATGAGCCTGCTTGCCTATATCACCTGGGACGTGTCGCCCATTATTGCCCAAATCGGCCCACTGACGCTGCGCTGGTACGGGCTGCTGTTCATGTCGGGCTTCGTTGTGGGCACGTTCGTGCTGTCGCACATCTACAAGTCGGAGGGAGTGCGCCCGAGCTGGGTCGATGTGATTACTATCTACATGCTTGTGGGCACGATAGTAGGTGCCCGGCTAGGCCACTGCTTGTTTTACGACCCCAAATACTACCTGGCCAACCCCCTGGATATTCTCAAAATCTGGGAAGGTGGGCTGGCTAGTCATGGCGCGACCATCGGAATTTTGCTGGCCTGCTGGCTTTTTGCTCGCAACAACAAGTTCGATTACCTCTGGGTGCTCGACCGGATTGTGATTGTAGTGGCCATTGGCGGCGCCTTGATCCGGCTGGGCAACCTGATGAACTCCGAGATTGTGGGGCAGCCCACTGATAAGCCCTGGGCTTTCGTGTTCCCGCGCGACACCGAGCACCTGCAGCCCGCCCGCCCGGGTGAGACCCTGCCCGCCGGCGCCCTGTACGTGGAGCGCAAAATGCAGGCCGATGGCAAAGTAGGTATTGAAACCCATCCGGCCAGCTATACCCCCACGGCCACAACAGAGGTAGCGGTGCCCCGCCACCCCACCCAGCTCTATGAGTCGGTATTCTGCATCCTGCTGCTTACGTTGCTGTACGCTCTGTGGAACCGCACCAAGGACCGTACTCCGCGCGGCCTCTTATTCGGGCTGTTCGTGGTTATTTTGTTTACTCAACGCTTCCTGGGCGAATTCCTGAAGGAAGACCAGGGCGGCTGGGACCGTACCATGATGGACGCTACCCACCTGAACCTGGGGCAGCTGCTGAGCATTCCGCTGATTTTGGTCGGTATCTGGGTGCTGTGGCGAGCTGGCAAAGATCCGCACAACCCCTACGGCTACGCCCCGCGCGACTTAGGGCAGGAGGAAGAAACCAAGCCGGTAGCCCGGGCCCGGTAACATCTCACTAAAGCAAAGGAGGCCGATTCAGCAGTGAATCGGCCTCCTTTGCTTTATAACTAACCTGACGAGTTAGAGCGAGTACTCGTAGATATTGCCTTCCTCGGTGCTGATGAAGAGCTTGTTGTTGTCGTCTTTGTGGAAGACAATGCCTTCGGTCTGGCCGGCGCCTTTCAGGGAAATCCGGCGAGGCGTAGCTTTCAACGCAGCTTCGAAGCTGTTGCCTTCCAGCATGAATAGTTCCTCGCGGGCCAGCAGGGCAATGCGGTGCCCATCGGAGCTAACGTCGGCGCCGGTTACTTCGCCGGCAATGGCCAGTTTGGTCAGCAGGCGGGCCTTTTGGTTGCCGGGCTGGTCGGAGAGGGTGTAAACCTTGCTAGTTTGGCGTGCGCCCCGGTCTTTGGTAAACAGGTACAGCTTGCCGCCGTACCAGAGCGAGGCCTCACAGTCGAAGTTGCGCTCCTTTTTGCCGGGGGGAAAGGCCGTCTGGTCGGCGTAGCTGAAGTTGGACCGGCTCAGGTCCTGGGAATTCGACGCGGGGTTAATGCGGTACACGACCAGGTCGCTGCGGCTGTTGTTGTTGTTGCCGGCGTCGACGATGAAGATATTGCCTTTGTCGTCCTGGGCCAGGCTTTCCCAGTCCACGTTGGAAAAGGGCAGCGTCGATTTGCCCAGCAGGCGGCCCGTCATGTCAATCTTGTAAAGCACCGGCTGGTTGCCCGCGTCGGCGTGGGTGTAGAAGGTGCCGGCCGTTTCGGCCCGGGCCAGGCCCGAGCTTTCGGGCACACCGCCGTTGAGGGCACCTACCTTGCGCAGGCCCGGAATGCTGCTCTCAATGAGGTTGTTTTCCAGGCTTTCCTGTTTGTCCTTTTTCTTGCCGCCCTTGCCCTTTTTGTCGTCGTTCTGAGCTTCGGAGCAACTGGTGGAAAACAAGATGACGGATAACGAGGCCGATAGCAGAAGAAGGCGCATGCGAGAAAGAAATATGGCTGAAAAAAAGCCTTTACCGGCGGGTAAAGGCGTGAAAAGGAAGTAGCGTATACGCAGCTGCCGCGCTTAAGGTACGGGGTCGAAGCCGTGGCCGCCCAAGGGATGGCAGCGGCTGATGCGGCGCAAAGCCAGCCGCCCGCCCCGCCACGGGCCGTACTTCTGCACGGCCTCGGCCGCGTAGGCCGAGCAGGTGGGCTGGTAGCGGCAGCTGGGCGGCGTCAGGGGCGAAATCAGGTTGCGGTACACCCAGATCAGGCCCAGCAACAGCTGACGGAAAAGGTAGGACATGGGCGAAGATACAGCAGGGTGGGAGAAGCGGGCCGCGGACCGGTCTTGGCGAGAACCGAACCGTCTTTTCGTAAGTTTGACTCAGTAAACAACCTGGGCTACGGTTCGGGTTTCCCTTTCACTCTCTCCCTTTTCCACCCATGGTACAAAAACTCTGGGCCAAGGTACTGCTGCTGGCGCTCTTGCTGCCGGCCGTGGCCCGCGCCGACGAAGGTATGTGGTTACCGCTCTACGTAAAGCGGCTCAACTACGCCGACATGCAGAAAAAAGGCCTCAAGCTGACGGCCGAAGAAATCTACGACGTCAATAATTCCAGCCTCAAGGACGCCATTGTGCAGCTCGGCGGCTTCTGCACCGGCGAGTTTGTGAGCAGCCAGGGCCTGCTGCTGACCAACCACCACTGCGGCTACGACGCCATCCAGACCCACAGCACGCCGGAAAACAACATCCTGGAAAAAGGCTTTTTCGCCACTACCAAGAGCGAGGAGAAAACCAATCCGGGTTTGTTCGTCGATATTCTGGTGCGCATGGAAGACGTGACGGGCAAGGTGCTCGAAGGCATTACGCCCCAGACTTCGGAAGTAGAGCGCGCCGTGCTGATTCAGAAGCGGCAGAAGGAAATGGCCGATGCCGCCAAGGAAAACGGGCAGTACGTGGCCTACGTGCGCGACTTTTTTGCCGGCAACGAGTACTACCTCTTCGTGTACCAGCGCTTCGGCGACGTGCGCCTGGTGGGTGCCCCGCCGGAAGCCATTGGCAAATTCGGCGGCGACACCGACAACTGGGAGTGGCCCCGCCACACCGGCGACTTCTCGATGTTCCGGGTGTACGCCGACAAGAACAATAAGCCTACCGCCGGCCCCCAGGCCGACAACGTGCCCTACGTACCCAAGAAGCACCTGCCCGTGAGCTTGCAGGGCGTGAATGAAGGCGACTTTGCCATGGTCTTCGGCTTTCCCGGCCGCACCCAGCGCTTCTTGCCCGCCGCCGGTCTGCAAATGACCTTGGACCAAAGCAACCCGGCCCGCATCAAGCTGCGTGACACCCGGCTCAAGCTCTGGAAAGAGGATTCGGACGCCAACCCGGCTATTCGCCTCAAGTACGCTTCCAAGTACGCCAGCATTGCCAACTACTGGAAGTATTTCATCGGGCAGAACGAGGGTATGAAGCGCCTCAAAACCGTAGACCAAAAGAAAGCCGAGGAAGCCTCCCTCATGCAGTGGATTGCCGCCGACGCCTCGCGGGGCCAGAACTACGGTTCGGCCCTGAACGACATCAACCAAGCCTACGCCGGCCTGCGCGACTATAACCTGAGTTCGGTATATGTAAACGAAGCAGCCTATGGCACCGAAATCGTGGCCTTTGCCGCCCGTTTGGCCCCGCTGTATGCCACCCTCAAAGACCCCAAAGCCGACAAAGCCGCTGTGCAGAAGGCTACGGCCGATTTGAAGGACGTTGTAGCCGAGCACTTCAAGGACTACAACGCCCCGACCGATAAGAAGGTCTTTGCCGCGCTGATGCAGCTCTACGCCACCGACGTGCCCAAGGCCCAGCAGCCCGACGTATTTCAGACCGTGCAGAAGCAATACGGCGGCTCCATGCAGAAGTACGCCGACTACGTGTTTGCCAACTCCTTCCTGACCTCGAAAGCCAAGACTGAAGCCTTCCTGGCCGCGCCCACACTGGCCAAGCTGGAAGCCGACCCGGGCTTTAAAACCTGGAATTCGGTGTACACCAACTACACCCAGAACATTCTGCCGAAAATGCAGGCTAACCAGGCCACCCTGGCCCGGGCCAACCGCGCCTACGTAGCCGCCCTGCGGGCCAAGAATACCGACAAGGTGTACTCGCCCGACGCCAACTCCACCCTGCGCCTGAGCTACGGCACCGTGCGCGACTATTCGCCCCGCGACGCCGTGGACTACAAGTACTACACCACCGCCCAGGGTATCTTGGATAAGGAAGATCCCACCAACCCCGAATTTGTGGTGCCGGCCAAGGAGAGTCAGCTGTTGCAAGCCAAGGACTACGGCCGCTTCGCCGATAAGGACGGCACCCTGCACGTGGCCTTCACCACCGACAACGACATCACCGGCGGCAACTCCGGCTCCCCGGTTATCAACGGCCGTGGCGAGCTGATCGGCATTGCCTTCGACGGCAACTGGGAAGCCATGACCGGCGACCTGGCCTACGACAAAGACCTGAAGCGCTGCATCAACGTGGACATTCGCTACGTGCTCTGGTGCGTGGAAAAGCTCGGCGGCGGCAAGGCCCTGGTCGACGAAATGACCATCGTCAACAACGGCCCGAACCCCGGTGTGGGCCCGCAGGGCAGCGGCTCGGCCATGCTCAACCAGCTCGGCGACGTGGACAAGATGAAGGTGAAAACCGACGACGGGCAGAAGACCAAGATCAAGAAGAAAAAAGGCAAGGAGAAAGAGGAAGCCGCAGCGGGGATGTAAGCCCAAAATAGTTTCAACGAGCCCCAAAGGCCCCGGCGCACTGTGCGTCGGGGCCTTTTTGCTGGGAGCCGGAAAATAGCGGGCCCGACATGCTTTATTTTACCTGAACATTGAAGTACTTAGGGAGCTAAAAAACTGTTAGCCCGCAGCCTATGCTAAAAATCTACTCTATCCTAAGTGTCTTATTGCTTTCCTCCCCGCTGGCCTTCGGGCAAGGCAACGGACCCGGCACCCGCGGGGCCCGCGCTGCTGCCCTGGGCAATGCCTCCGTAACGCTGACCGACGTATGGTCCGTTGGCAACAACGTGGCGGGCCTGGGCCAGGTCACGAGTCCGGCCGTGGGTTTCTATGCCGAAAACCGCTACCTGAGCCGGGCCCTGAACACGGCCGTGCTGGCGGCCGCTCTGCCTATCGGCCCCACCACCGACGGTAAGGCAACGCACGGCGTAGTGGGCTTCGAGGCCCAGCGCTTCGGCGACAAACTGTATTCCGAGCAGCGCCTGGGGGCCGGCTACGGCTACCGCGGCAGCCTGATTAGCGTGGGGGCCCGCTTCGATGTGCTGCAGGTCAGCATCGAAGGGCTGGGCAGTAAGCGCGCCGTGGCGGTTTCCTTAGGCGGGCAAGCCGAAGTCCTGCCTCAAAAGCTGTATTTCGGGGCTTACCTCTACAATCTGAACCAGGCCAAACTAGCCGAATACCAGAACGAGCGGGTACCCACGGTGCTCAAGGCCGGCCTCTCGTTTCGGCCCACCGAGAAGGTGATGCTCAACGCCGAAACCGAGAAGGATGTAGACCAGGCCGCCGATTTTAAGGCCGGTATCGAGTACCAGGTTGTTGAATCCTTGGCCGTGCGCGGCGGTTTCTCCACGCTCAGCCGCCAGACTACCGGCGGGGTGGGGCTGCGGGCCGGGCAGTTCCGGTTTGACTACGCGGCGGCCTGGCACACCGCGCTGGGCCTGAGTCAGCACCTGGCCATTGGCGTGCAGCTTAACCGGGCCGCCAAATGAAACGGGTTTTCTTGTCTGTAGCGGCGTTGGCCCTGCTGCTGGCTGCCCGTTCCGTACGGGGCCAGGAATACGTGCGCCCACCTGCCGACCTCGACCGGCTGGTGCAGGAGCTCTTCGCTGAAATTCAGAGTGACCAGGTGCCGTACGAGGACCTCTACGAAACCCTGCTGCTGTATTACCAGACGCCGCTCAACCTGAACACGGCCACCCGCGAAGAGCTGCGGGCCTTGCTGTTGCTGTCGGAAACCCAAATTACGGCCTTGCTCGACCACCGCGCGGCCCAGGGCAACCTCATCAGTCTGTATGAGCTGCAAAGCGTGGAAGGCTTCGATTTGCGCACCATTTACCGGGTGTCGCCCTTCGTGGCGGTGCAAAGCAATGCCGGCAACGCGGCCCGCGGCCCGTTGTGGAAGCGAATTGCTCAAGAAGAAAACAACGCCCTATTCGTGCGTTACGAGCGGGTACTGCAAGACCGGCAAGGCTACGCCGCTCCCGATACGACTAGCACCGGCCGTCCCGCCAGTCGCTACCTAGGCTCCCCGGACAAATTGCTGGTGCGCTACCGCGTCAGTCATCAGCGCGACTTTAGTTTGGGCATCACGGCCGAAAAAGATGCCGGTGAGCCGTTGGTTTGGAGCCCGGGCACCCGCCGCTACGGTGCCGATTTTTACTCCGGCCACTTCGTGCTCCAGGAGCGGGGCAAGCTAAAAACGCTGGCTCTGGGCGACTATCAGCTGCAGTTCGGGCAGGGCTTGCTGGTTTCCTCAGGCCTGCAGGTGGGCAAGGGCGCGGAAACCATCACCACCATCCGACGCAGTAGCCTGGGTGTGCGGCCGTATTCCTCGGTGCTGGAAAGCACGTTTTTCCGCGGGGCCGCGGCCACCTTTAATCTGACTTCCACACTGCGGGCCTCGGCCTTTGTGTCGCGCAAGCGGGTGGATGCTAACGTGCAAACCGCTACCGACTCCCTGGCCGAGTTCGACGAGTTTTCCTCGGGCTTCCTGATTACGGGGTTTCACCGCACGGCTAACGAACTGGCCAACCGCCAGGCTCTGCGCGAAACCATCGGGGGCGGCAACCTGACCTATACCAGCCGCAGCAGTAACTTCAGCGCGGGCCTCACCGCCGTCGATACCCATTTCGACAAGCCTTTGCAGCGCCAGCCCGAAGTATATAATGCCTTCGAATTCAGGGGTAAGCACAACCTGGCTATTGGCGTCAACTACAGCTACGTCATTCGCAACATCATCCTGTTTGGCGAAACGGCCCGCTCCAGCAGCGGCGGTATTGGTACGGTGAATGGCCTGCTGGCCAGCCTAGCAACCAATGTGGATGTGTCGATGCTGTACCGCAACTACGCCCGCGACTTTCACACGTTCTATGGCAACGCCTTGAGCGAAAATACCCGTAATATCAATGAGAAAGGGTTATACGTGGGGCTGAAAGTGCGGCCCGTGTCGCGCTGGGAAGTATCGGCTTATTACGACCAGTTCAGCTTCCCGTGGCTCAAGTTTCAGGCCGGCACGCCCACCGAGGGCCACGACTGGCTGGTGCGGGTGACCTTCTCACCGTCCAAAACCAGCCTGCTCTACGCCCAGATCCGCAACCGGGTAAAAGAGTACGATGTGGCCACGGCACCCGGCCGCAACCTGCCGCTGACAGCTCCCACCCAGCGCCGCAGCCTGCTCTTGTTCTACGACACCAGCCCCACGCTGATTCTGAGCTTGCGCACCCGTTTGCAGGGTACCCACTACCGCGAAGACGACGGGCCGCAACGCACTGGCTACGTGCTGGCCCAGGACGCTTCCGTGAAAATCGGGCGGGTGCTCCAACTTAGCGGCCGCTACGCCCTGTTCGATACCGATGATTTCGATACTCGCCAGTACGTGTTTGAGCAGGATGTGCTGTACGCTTTTTCGGTCCCGGCCCTCAGCGGGCAGGGCACCCGCGCCTACGTTATTGCCGAAGTGAAGTGCTCGAAGCACCTGACGCTGTGGCTGCGCTACGCCGAAACGCACTACCGCCACCAAACCACGGTCGGCTCGGGGCTGGAGGAGCTGCAGGGGCCGCGCCGTTCGGAGGTGAAGGTGCAGGCCCGCTACCGGTTTTAATCTGAATTACGGTTACGCCAAGCAGCCAACTTCCTGCAAACAAAAAGGGCGGCCCCACCACGGGGCCGCCCTTTTTACGGACTGTCGAAAGCGGGTTATTGCTTCAGCAGGCGCTGTACCGCCGTGCCTTCCGGCATGTCGATGTGCAACTGGTAGACGCCGGTGCTGAGCTTGCTCAGGTCGAGGTCGTACTGCAGCAGCGAAGCGGCCTTGGTTAGGGCCTGCGTGGCTACAGTGCGGCCCATGGCGTCGGTTACGCGCAGCGTAATGGCCCCACGCTGGGTGTTGTCCACGTTTACCTTGAAAATACCGGTGCTGGGGTTCGGGTACACCTGAATGCCTTTGAGCAGCGAAGCTGAAGAGCTGCCCAGTACGTTGGCTTCGTTGGTGTAAGCCGAGTTACCAATGGCATTTACCGACCGGACGCGGTAGAAGTAGCGTCCGGAAGTTGTTACCTGATCTTCGTAGTACGTGTTGGGAGCCGCTACCGTGGCCACGCGCTGGAAGTTGGTGTTGGTCTGGAAGGAACGCTCTACCTCATACGACGCAGCATTGCTGTTTGGGTCAGCCGACCAGATGACATCCACTTTGCCGCTACCATTGCTGAACGTATTGTAAATGGTTTGCAGCGAGAAAGGAGCGGGGGGCAAAGTGCCCAGGGTGCACAGTTCCAGGCTCCAGGAGCGCAACGAGCCGCCGTTGGCCGCGTTGTTGTCATTGACAGTCAGGGTCCAGTCGCCGGCGGCGGCGGTGTTAGCCAAGTCACCCAGGCTGCCAACTGGCCGCACCGTAGCGCCGCTGCTCAAGGGGCAGCTCAGGGCTGCCGTAGCCGCGTCGTCGAAGTTCAGGTTGATGTCGGCCGTGCCGGGGCAGGCGTTGGCAACCAGCGTAACCGAACGGCCGGCCGGGTTGGTCAGCGTTATCGTCAGCTCGCTCACGGCGGGGTGAGTCAGGGTCAGGTTGCGAATGCGCACGTCAGAAACCAAATCGGAAGTACCGACCGAGATAACCGAGGTTACCGTCCGGACAGCACCGGCCGGAATGGCCCGGGGCACTTGCGTAGCCGCAATCGTCTGGCATAGGGTAGCGCCCGTCTGGAACTGGGTAGCCGCCGAGAACGGAGCCACGCCGCAGGGGCTAGTACCGCGCACGCGCCAGAAGTAGGTCGTGTTGGGCTGCAGCGAAATGCTCGGCGTGAAGCTGGTACCCGTCACAGGAGTCAGCGCCACCACGGGGTTGGTGAAGGCCGAGTTGGTCGCTACTTCAATCTCATAGCCCGTAGCATTGGCTACCGGTGCCCACGTGAAGCGCGGACGTAGCGTCGAGCGGTTGGAAGCCGTCGGGGCAATAGGGGTTGCTGCCGTCGTCGCCGCTTTTTCGATGGTAATCAGGAACTGCTGCTGCTGGGTCTGGCTGCCGCTGGTACCTACCAGGTTGATAACGTAGGTGCCCGAAGGCGTAGCCGTCGTCGTGTTGATGGTCGCCGTGGTGCTGCCGCCCGTGGTTACGGTCGGGTTAGCAAAGGTTACCGTCATGCCGGTGGGCAGGTTGGCGGCCGACAGATCAACGGCGCCCGAGAAGCCCTGGAGCTGGCCTACTGCTACACTCAGGGAGGTAGAAGCGCCGGGGCAGATGATAGGAGCCGTGTTCGACGTCGTTGTTGGCGTCAGGAAGAACGTGGGGCCCGTGGGCAACACCACCGCGAAGTTGTTATTGGAAATGTCGAAGAAGACGTTGCCCGAAGCCTGCACTTTGATGCGGGCCTGGGTGGAAGCACCCACGCCCTGGGGCACGGTTACGAGCTGGCTGCCGTCGTTGGGCGTGTTAGCCAGCAGGACGGTGGGGAAAGTGCGGCCCCCGTCGGTGGAGAGCATGATGTCCACATTGGCGGCGTTGATAGGCGCAGCCGTGGTGTTGGCCACATCCCAGTATACCTGCTGCGGGGCACCGGCCAGCCAGCGCACGGGCGTAGCCGAGGTCGTGTTGGGGTAGGTCACCAGGAAAGGACCGGCCGTGGGCACTACCACTACGTTCATGGAGTCATAATCGACGCCACCGCCACCCACGCGGTTGTCGCGGGCCACGAGGCGGAAAATCAGGCGCCGGCCGTAGGTGGGCAGAATCTCCCCAATCGTGTCGGTGTTGGTAATCAAGTTGTAAACCTTGGGGAAGGTACGCGTGGGCGAAGCCGTGGGCGTGAAGAACCGGAAAATCGGAGCGTCACCGGCGGGCTGCGTTGGGTCACCCGTCGGGCCCAGGTTGTACTGCTCCCACGAGTAGGTCAGTGCGTCGTTGTCGGCATCGGTGGCCGAGCCAGTCAGAGCGAAGGGCGTGCGGACCGGAATCCGGTAGTTGGCACCGGCATTTACGACTGGCACCGTGTTACCGGTGGGCGTGGCCACGGCGCAGTTGCCTGCCCCGGTGATGTGGGCCACAATCTGGTCGAAGCTGCGAGAGTGGAAATACGGCACACTGTTGCGGGACAGGTCCTGGGGGGTGCAGATACCGGCGTACGCCATAATCGTCACGCCGCTGCCGGGCTCGTAGGCCGAAACCGCCGAGCGGTTGGAGCCGGCACAGTTGCCGGTATTGCTGTTGAAGGTGTGGTCGCCGCCGAACTGGTGACCCATCTCGTGGGCCACGTAGTCGATGTCGAAGGCATCACCCACGGGGTTGGTCAGGCCCGTTACGCCGCGGGCTTTGCCCTGGGTGTAGGTAGCATTGACTGGCAAGCAAACCGAAGGCTTCTGGGCTACCCCGCCACCACCGGTGCTGAACACGTGGCCGATGTCATAGTTGGCATCCCCGATGATGGTGGAAATGGTCCGTTGGTTTTCGTTCAGCAGGACGAAGCCATCATCATTGGTGAAGGGGTCGGTAGCCGCGTCGGTATAGATTACCTGGTCCGTGTTGGCAATCAGTACCATTCGAACCGCGACTTCCTTCTCGTAAACCCCGTTTACCCGGTTCATGGTCGTTACCATGCCCGCCAGGGCTCCGGCTTTGGTACCGCCTTTGGTAGCAGTGTACTCGCCCGTGGCGGCCAGGGCCAAGCGGTAGGTGCGCAGCTGCGTGCCATTGGGAACGCGCTTGAACTCGGTAGGCTGAGGCACGTCAAGCGCTTCGGTTTCCGTATTCAGACACACCCGGCCTATGGACGAATAGTTCATCGACTGCCGGTTGAACACCAGATGGTGCACGTTGTCGCCCTTGGCGGCGGGGTCAATGTAGACGATTTGCCCATCCGCGCCCATAATCATGGCGTGGAAGCCGGCGGGCGTCAGGTCCAAGCGGGCCGTAGCTGCCGGGTCGTCGATGCCCTGGGCCTGATAGGTTTTGATTTCCGGGTAGCGTGCGGCCAGGCTGGGGTGCATCACGGGCACCTCTACCACGCGGAAGCGCTGCGAGGTCCCATTAGGTAGGGGCAGCGAAAGAACCGTAGTCGAGTTACGGGCACCGGCGCCATTCTCGGCCGGGGCCTGCCGCAGCACATTGCGAAGCGCATCTAGCTGGAAAGCCACGGGCCGATACTGGTTCAGAACAGAAGTAGTGGTGCGGGCTGCAACGGGAACTTGCGTATCGTCGGCCCACAGCACGCGTTGGGCTGTCGCTTCGTGCGAAGCTCCTAGCGCCGCCAGCAAACCGCCCACCAGGGCCGGCCGCCACGTACGCCATGAATTCGTAGAGGGTGAAGACATAGGTTGGATTAAGGAAAATGAAGAATGTTCGTAGTTGATTCAGAAGCCCTAAGATAGACTTTTTGCCTGTCCTCCAGCGTATCAGTACGAATTTCACTTTCCGGGCCAATCACCTAGTCCGCCGACACCGGCGGAGCTTCGAAGCGCTGCTTGCTGCCCGCCGGCAGCTTGGCTTTGTCAAAACAGAGGTAATACGTCGTATCGTGCTGACGGTAAGGCTCGATAAGATAGGTGTGGCCCTGCCGAACAAGCATAGCGTGTAAGCCGGTAGGCGTGATTTCCAGGCGCACATCGTTGGTCGGCTGGCCCACTTCCTGCCCACCATAGGTTTGCAGCTCGGGGTATTTGGCAGCCAGTGCGGGTGCCATCACGGAGGTAGTGCGCATCCGGAAACGAACCAGGCTGCCATCGGGCAGCGGCAGCTCCAACTCAGGTCCGGCTTCGGCCGTAGCCGCCGCCAGCAGCTTGCGGACAGCGCTCAGGTTGAGCCGCCACACCCGGTACTGCCGCACCTGAATCCGGGGCCTGCCGAGCTGCTTGGTTTGCGTCGGCGTAGCGGGTTGCCAGTAGACTGGAGCCACCGGCCCAGGCGCGGCGGCATGGGCCTGAATCCAGACAAAACCAGCGGTAAGAATGCAGGACAGGGTAGCCATCATGACAGTTGGGCGTAAAAAGTGGGCCGATAACCGACGGGACTTATTCCAGAACCTTGCCGGTTTGGGCAGTTGGTGTGGCCCCGGGTGTGATGATAAGCAAAAAGCCCGGCTGGAAAGTATCCAGCCGGGCTTGCGAAATAGGCTCTGGGTCAATCAGGACTCTGTTTTGACGAATACCAGCTGACTTTTGTCGGCCGCGCTGATTTTGCGCCGAAACTCCACGTACGCGGCGTATTCGGTGCGGGCAAAACGGGTCTGGGGCATGCGCAGCTGGCGCACGTACTGCAGCGTCCCGTCGGGCAGGGTCTGGATCTGGCTGGAGTAGGTGCCAAAGGCGGTAGTTAGCTTGACCGGCGCGGGCAAACTCTCGGGCTTCATGCCGGCCGGCACGTGAATCCGGATGGTGTCGGAATGCACGAAAGCGTTTTCGAGCCAGATGTCGGCCCGCCGCTCGCCCACTGCCGCGGGCAAAGCGCTGCTGCGGCTAAGCAGGTTAGGCGTCAGAAACACCCGCTTACCGCTGGGCGGCGCTAGGTTGGGCACGGTCAGGCCCAGCGTCTCGACCATCGTCGGAACCGCCGTTGTCGTTCCGGCCGCGAGGTTGAACTTAGTAATGGTGAAATTGGGCAGCGGCAGTCGGTCCGCCACCTTGTTTTTCTGCTCGGCCGGCGAAAGGTTGTGCAGCAGCTGGTTGGCGTATTCCTGCTCAAGGCCCGTACGTAGCGTCCGGATGGTGGCCGTAGCATTGCCCTGAGCGTCGATGTAGACGTCGGCGCGCCGTTCCTGGCGGTTTTCGGCCATGCCGTAGCGGGGAGTTTGTACCAGCTTGCCGCCAGCTGGCGTAAGCAGCAGGGCGTGTCGGTTGCCGGTAAAGCTGCCCATGTAGTTGAAGGCATTGGTTTGGCTGGTGCATTCCAGCCACACGGTATCGGCCTTCGCCGCTTTGGTTAGGGGCACGCACAGCACCACGTGGTTGAACTGGGTGCTGGGAAACTCGGTGCGGATATCCGGAGCGTCGGCCCGTACCAGGGCGCAGTAGGCCGTTACGTCGGCCGCCTGCAGAAGGGCTTTGCAGTAGTTGGTCAGGGCTTTGCAGTCGCCGTAGCCGGTAGCCGCCACAGTCGAGGCCGGAAACGTTTGCCAACCCCCAATACCTAGCTGGATGGATATATACCGGGTATTGGCCTGCAGAAACTCGTAGACCTTCCGAATCCGGACCCGTTCGTCCTTTTCACCCTGCACCAGGGCCGCTATTTTGGTTTTCACCGCAGCCGGCAGCTCATCCCGCCCGGCATTGAGGTCGTAGCTCCACTGGCCCAGCGTCTGCCACGAGGTGGCTGTACCCCGGTGGCCCTGCACTTCAAAACTGGAAGGCGCCGTCAGCACGACTGGGGTCTGCAGGTGGATGGGGGGGAGTCGGGTTCATCATCCAGGGCCACCAGGTTCTGCAGTTGCCACTGGTACACATCGGTAGTGCCCTGCAGCGTGTGCTGGGCCGTAACGCCGGCGGGTAGGTGCTCTTCCTGAAAGCGCAATGGCAGATCGGACGGCGTAACGACCCGAAACGAGGACTTTTCCACGGCCAGTTGCTCTTCCCGCTGCGGGTGCCAGGAGGGGTAAAACAGCAGGTTGTTGGAAACTACCTCGTATTCGTATTCCACCGTGTACGGGTACACCGGCTGCCGCAGATCCGCTATGCGGGCCCGGCCGTCGGAGGCCAGGGTGGAGCCGTCGGAGAGGCCGTAGTCGCGCACGTTGGCGGGGCGCAGCTGCAGGTAGGCCTGGCCGGCGGCGTTATACACCGTACCCCGCAGGTAGCTCACCGTATTCAATTGGTCGTAATAGACCCTGAGCGTAGCCCAGTCGGCCCCGGCTTCGTCCAGAATCGTGACGGCGCGCCGCACGGTTTCCACCGTGCGGCTCATCGATTTGACTACCAATGTCTGCTCTTCGTTCCGAACGACGGCGTGGGCGTTTTCCCGCAAGGCGGCGGGCAGTGTGGCCACGGGGTAGCTAGGGGTGCCACCACCGGCCACGGCCGAGCCGCCACTCAGCAGAAGGGTGGCGGCGGATGCAAGAAAACGGCTCATGACTTCTTCTTCAAAACGATTTGCTCGGCCTGCTTGGCCAGCATCCGGGTGTAGAACTCGCGCAGGTAGGCATACTCTTCGGCCATATACACCGGCTTGCGCAGGCTCATGCGGCTGGCAATCTGCAGGGTGCCCTGTCCGTTGTCGGCTATAGTATAGGAGAACCGGCCTCCATTATCCGGCAAATCCACGACGGCGGGTTTGGGCAAATCTTCGGCCTGATAACCGGCCGGCAGCTGAATGGTAAGCATCAGGGTTTCGTCGACCTGGGCGCCGAAGTCGACCGGGAAGCGGCGGCCTTCCCGCCGAAACGGGTTTTCCTCGTCCAGAAATTGCTGCAGCGGGTTCAGATAAATCGTGCCCACGGGCGTATCGGCCCCGGGCATGGTAAACTCATAGTCCAGGGCCAGGGGCTTGTGCAGCAACTCCCGCTCCTTGAAGGCATACTTCGGAATGCTCCAGCCCTCATGGCTGCTGATGATTTCCTCGATAAACTTCTTCTCTCCATTTTTTTGGAGCATTTCCCGGGTGCTAAGTCCCGCATAGCCGGCGTGCTCCTGGTGAATTTTGCCGGTATAGCCGCCGTGGTCGTCCAGGGTCAGGGTTACTTGCCGGTACTCCATGTTGCGGTGCGAGGGCTGCAGGTTTACCCAGCGCGACTTGCCCGCGTCGGGCATGATCAGGCGGCCGGCCCCACTCAGGCAACGCATGGGCAACATACCACAGGGTATCAGCTCTTCCGTGGCGTCCAGCATCATTTCCTTGCCTTCGGGCAAAGCCACGTGGGCCACTACGTAGTTGAATTTGGACAGCAGCGGGAAGTTCTGGTTGACCATGCCATTGTCGCGGGTGCTGAGCAGCACGGGGTTGGCCTGCAGGCCGGCCTCACGCAGGGCCGCAATCAGCAGCAGGTTGATGTCGGCGGCCGAGCCGCTGTGCTGGTCGTAGGCTTTGCGGACGGTGCTGGTGGCAAAAACGCGGTCCGAGCCGTTGTACTTCACCGATCTACGCACCAGGTCGTGAATGGCCGCAATGCGCTCCGGAGCATTAGCATTTTTGGCCATCAAGGCCGTGAGTTGCTCTTTCAGGAAGCCGCCGCGACCCATCTGCCCCCCGAAATTGTCGTCTTCGAGCAGCATCTGGTTGATTTTTTCCCAGGAGTTGGCCACGCTGCGGTAGCCGCTGTTGGGCATTCGGGTACCAGCCAGCTCAAAATCTATCCGGGCAACATAGTCGTCGGGCGTGGTCATAAACGGCTCCCGGGTCAGGGCCGGCACATCCTTCATGGCCCAGCGGTGATTGGTAACCATGGCTACGACCGGGTCGGAGCCGGTAATGGTATACTGGGTGTTGGCTTCATTCCGCTCCTGCACGGCCAGGGGCTCGTAGCCCTGCAGCAGCATCTTGTAATCGAGGTATTCGGGAATGGCAACGCGGTATTCACTCCAGCGGGTGGGTATACCGCGTTGAAACTGCCAGTCCTGCAGATTGAACAGGAAGTCAGACGTAACCAAGTATGAGTACTCGATAACCGAGCCTTCCCGCACGTTGGGCAGCGTAAACTTCCGCACGGAGTGGTTGACGGTGGTCTGGTCCGTGAAGGTTGAGGAGAGCTCCATCTTCTCCTTCACCACTTGGTTGTTAACCAGGTTGTAAGTATAGCCCCGCAGGTTGCTGATCTTTTCGGCGTCACCATCCTTGCGGTAAAGCGGGACGCGCACGGTGGCCCAGTCATAGCCCGACTTCTTCAGGATCTTGATCCGGGTTACGCGTTCCAGCACGTACCGGAATTCGCCTTCAAAGATTTCGAAGCGGGTGCGGCCAAAGTCGCAGAGCACGACGGCTTCGGCGGCGCTGTCGGCCACGAAGTTGGCGGCCGTCAGGTCGCGCTCATCAATCTTACCAAATTTAATGGGCTCATTCTGGCTGAAGGCAGGGAGGCTAATAACGCCCGCCAATATAACAGCCCCGGCTAAGCGGCGCAGTAAAGGTGTTCTCATACAAGAAATTATAGAAGAAAAAGAAGGGAGATAAATGCAAAAGCTTGTGCCAAATCCTGGCTAAAGCAGTTGAATCGAACGGTAAATAAAGGCGAAAGGAAAGGGCGGATAATCGTAATATAAAGATGCGCAAATCCAGTTATACTCCAAGCTTCACGACTTCTTCACGAAGCTTTTTTTATGCGGAGCCAGCCCCGCTGTAGCTGGCTGCTTACGGCTGAGCCTGGCCCAGTGCGCTACGGTACCCGCTTGAGAACCAGCGGCTCGTTTTGCTTGGCAATAATGCGGCGGTTCATTTCCCGCAACGCCCCGTATTCCTCGGGGCTATACTCGGCCCGGTTCAGCTGCAGGCGGGCCGACAGTTCTACTGAGCCGGGCGTGGGCTGCGTTACCTGGTACACGTAGCGGCCAGTGCCGCCGGGAATCTCCATGGCGAGCTTGGTGGGCAGCTCCTGCACAATATAGCCCTTAGGCAACGTGAGGGTAACTATGGTGATATGCTCGCGCGCCATGCCAAAATTCACCGGATAAATGCGGTTTTCGGTCCGGAAGTCGTAGGGCAGCGCGTCGGGCAGGTTCAGCAGGGGCAGGTAGAGCAGGGCCGCATCGGCGCCGGCCGGCGTGTGCTGCAGGTTGAGCTCTACGGCTACAGGCCGGGAAAGCGAATCGGGCAGGAGCTGGGGCTTGGTCGGCTGCCAGTCCTGCCAATGGTTACTTACCTGACCCAGGTAGCTGGCCGGGGAAGTTTGCCGGATCTGGCGGCGGGCCGCCACAGCGGCATACCCCCCGTACTCCAGTCGCACGGTGCCCGTCAGCTCCCCTGTGGAGCTAAGCTGCAGGTGGGCGGTGCGGTAGTCGGTATAGCGGCCCGCGGCTTTGAGCGGCACCCAGCGGCCGGAGGCATCGGCCAGGCGGCCCTGCCCGTTGAGGCAGCGTTCGGGCAGCATGCCTAGCGGTAGCTGTGGTTCGGTGGCGTCCAGAAGCACGTCGGGCCGGCCGGGCAGCTTCAGGTGGGCCGCTACGTAGTTGAACTGGCTGATAACGGGTACGCTGGTCTGCACCAGTCCATGGTCGCGGGTGCTGAGCAGCAGGGGCGTAGCGGGCAGGCCGGCGGCGCGCAGGGTTTGCACCAGCAGCAGGTTGACGTCGGCCGAGTTGCCGAGGTGGCGCTCCAGGGTGCGGCGCAGGGGCTGGGAGGCGTAGATGCGCTGTTCGTTGTTATACACCACGCTGCGCTGCACCAGGGCCAGCACAGCGGCCGCGCGGGCCATCGTGTCGGTGGGGAAGCGCTGGCGCAGGGCCAGGGCCTGGGTCAGCAGAGCCGGCGTGGGCTTGGTTATGGCGGCCTCAAACTCTTCGTCGGTGCGCAGCCTCTCCCAGATGCCTTCCCACTGCCCGGTCAGGTCGCGGTACGTGCCATCGAAGTTGACGCCGGCCAGCTCAAAGTGGACGCTGCGCAAATAATCGGTCGGGGTGGTCATAAACGGCTCGGCCCGGAAAGCCGGCACGTCCTTCATGGCCCAGCGGAGTTGCTGGGCCTGGGCCGCAATGTGGCGCTCCCCACCCAGCGCCAGACCCACGCCGGGATTGGTATAGGTAGTGAAATAAGGCACTGTCAGAGCCTCATTTACCGCAAAGGGAAGGTAGCCGCGGGTAATGGTCTTGTAGATGTAAAACTGCGGCAGAAAAGCCCGGTACTCGCTCCAGCGCACCGGAATCCGGTGTTCAAACTGCCAGTCCTGCAGGTTGAAGACAAAGTCGGAATTAATAACGTAGCTAAACTCCACGATGGAGCCCTCCCGCACGTCGGGCATTGTGAACGTGTACTGCAGGTGGTTTTTATCCAGCTCCTCCCGAAACAGGGCGTCGGGGTTGAGCTTGGTTTTGACCAGGCGGCCATCCTGCAGATTATAGGTAGTGCCCCGCAGGCGGGTCAGGCGCTCCACTTTGCCGTCGCGCGTATACAGCGGCACCCGCACGGTGGCGTAGCGGTAGCCCGATTTGCGGTGAATCCGCAGCCGGGTCGTGCGCTCAAAAATCACCTGAAACTGGCCCTGCCCGCCTTCAATCTTGGAAGTGCCGTAGTCACACAAATACTCGGCCGGGGCCTGGGTGCTGTCGGTCTGGGGCAGGGGAGTGAAGTCGGCCAAGGTGACGCCCCCGTATACGATGGGTGCCGGGGCGGTTTTCTGGGCCAGCAGGGGAGAAGTAATAAGTACGAAAGCGGCAGCCAGCCACACGCGGGTAGCAGGTAGAATCATATGCAACAGATGATTGGATAGCGTAAAGAAATCCAAAGGTGCGCTAAAGCTACCGGCCCGCCAAACGGAAGATTAGGCAGCCACGGGCAGCGGCTTTTTCACGCCCCACAGCAAGTACGCCAGGGCCACCAGCGTGCTGACAGTACTCATGGCGTGTACGTAGGGCAGGTGGCTGGTCGTGTTGGCGAAAATCCAGCCGGCCAGCAGTGCGCCCAGGCCGATACCGACTTCCAGGGCAATGTACATTGTGGCCACGGCCCGGCCGCGCCGCGCCGGGTGGCTCAAATCCACGGTCCAGGCGTAGAGCGTAGGCGAGTTCAGACCCGTAGCCAGCCCAAAGAGCAGGGCCGCGCCCAGAAACAGTGGCACCGAATGCTCCACCAGCGTCAGCAGGGTCAGGGCCACGACCATCATCGTGGTAGACAGGCGCAGCACGGGTAGGCGGCCGTACTTGTCGGAAGCGCGGCCGGCCACCAGGCGCACCAGCAACGACGACAGGGTATAGCACGTGTAAAACAGGCCTTTGTGTGCTGCATTCAGCCCCAGGGCCTGGCTTTGATCGGGCACCACGGTCAGGATGGCCCCGAACGGGAACAGGCACAAGAGCGTAACCAAGGCCGGCGACAACACCCGGGGCTCCAGGATTTCGTTCCACTCTAGGCGCAGCAAATTCCAGCTAAAGCGCTGCCGCTGCTCCTGGGGCAGGGTTTCGGTCATGGTGCCCTGCACGGCCAGACTCAGCAAGGCCAGCCCCGACGAGGCGTAAAACAGCGTGTTCAAAGACGTGGCCGCCGTAATATAGGGCCCCAGGGCCGGGCCCGCGGCCATGCCCAGGGAGCCCGCCACGCCCAGCAGGCCCATGGCCTCGCCGCGCCGCTCGTAGGGGATAATGTCGGCAATGAAGGCGGCCGTGCCGGTAGGCTTGAAGCCCGTGCTGAAGCCGTGCAGCAGCCGCAGCCCCAGAAACCCCACCACCGTACTAACCCAGGGGTAGAAAAAGCCGCACACGAAGCACACCAACGAGCCAAACACCATCACCGGAATCCGGCCCACGGTATCGGCCAGCTTGCCGCTGAAGGGCCGGGACAGGCCCGCCGTGAGGGTAAACAGGGCAATGATGAAGCCCTTGTACTCGGCCCCGCCCAGCCGCGTCAGAAAGTCGGGTAGCTCGGGCAGGAGCATGTTAAAGCTCATGAAAAACAGGAACGACGACAGGCACATCAGCCAGAAGCCGGTAGTATATACTCTAGTGGGGGTAGGCTGCATTCAGAAACGACAACGACGCGGATAGGCCCGCAAAGGTCGGCAGAAAATCCGGGCGCGGTCTGTTTAGGCCGAAAAGCTTGTAGCGCGAACTGTGTAGTTCGCGCGCCCCGCGCCGCTAAGTCGTTCAGGTACGCCAACTACACAGTTTGCGCTACAGAAAAAGCCCCGCCGTTTTACTGATAGTCTGCCCGAAATTGCAACGGGGTTTGCTGGGTTTTGGCTTTAAATAGCTTGCTAAAAGACTGCGGATACTCAAAGCCCAAGGCATAGGCAATTTCACTAACGGAAAGAGTCGTGGTCAAGAGCTGTTCTTTGGCCTGCTCAATGAGTCGTTCGTGAATCAACTGCTGGGTTGTACTGCCAGTGAGCTGTTTTAAACAGTCACTGAGGTATTTGGACGATAAATGCAACCGTTCCGCTAGCTCATGCGCGGTCGGGAGTTGGTTGGTTGTAAAGTAACCATCGAGCAACTGCTGGAACTTAGCTAACAACTCGCTGCTCACGGCTTTGCGGGTGATAAACTGCCGGTTATAGTATCGGTTACAATAAGTTAGCAGCAACTCAATGTTGGCAATCCAGACGTCCTGGCTAAACGAGTCGATGGGCCGCAGCGACTCCTTGCGCAGCTGGTGAAAAATGGCTTCAATGGCCTGCTGCTCTTCGTCGGACAGAATCAGGGCCTCGTTAACGGCGTAGTCGAAGTAGCCGTAGGATTTGATCTTGCTGCCTAATGGAAAGGTCCGCAAGAAATCCGGGTGAATGCAGAGATGCCAGCCGGCGGTGGCGAAGACAAAATCCTGGTCCAGAAAACTCACCTGCTTAGGCCCAAAGCAGGACATGACTCCCTCCTCGAAGTCGAACAGGCTTTGCCCGTACTGGATGCGGCAGGGGCATTCGGTCTTCAGCGTTATCTGGTAGAAATCCGTGATTAGCCGGGTACGCTGGGCAATGGTAATGGGAGGAAACTGCTCAAACTGAATCAGACTGACCAGCGGGTGCGTAGGCTTGGGAAGCTCCAAGAGCTGATGCAACTGCGCGATGGACTGAATATGTACCGTGCTGGTCGTTTCCATAGGCCCCGGAATAGCTAGTGTTGGGCGAGTTGTTTCTGGTAGGAGCGGGCCACATACCGGGCAATCATAGCATTGGGCAGGCAGGCCAGCAGCCGAGCCCCCAGACGGTTGCGGCGGCCCGCAACGTGAAACGGCTTTTTCGCCCGCAGCGCGTTGACCAGCTCCTTGGCTACTTCTTCCGGCGTTTGAGCCGGCGCGGTGGTATAGTCGGAGTTGAGCCCGTCAGCTTTTTCATTGTTGATTCCGGCGGCCTCATTAAAGTTGGTTCTGGTCAGCCCCGGGGCAAATAGCAGCACGTCGATTCCGTACGGCCGACATTCCTGGGTGAGAGCCTCTGTAAACGAGCGCACAAACGCCTTGCTAGCGGCATAAGTCGCCATGTAGGGCACTGGCATAAAGGCCGTCATGGACGCAATGTTGATGATCGTGCCGCTTCGGCGTTCCCGCATAGGCTGCAAAAATAGATGAGTCAGCGCGACCAATGAAGCGGTATTAAGTTGCAGCAGCTCCAGTTCGGCCGGCAACGACAGAGTCGCAAATTCTCCCCCCGAGCCCACGCCGGCATTGTTCACTAGCAGATTCACGTTCCACTGGTGCTGTTGGGTTTCGCTGTAAATGTGCTGGGCCGCATCCGGGCGGGCCAAATCGGCGGCGATGCACCCGACCTGGATGCCATACTGGGCCTGGAGCTGGTGGCTCAGTTGAGCTAGCTTCTCCGCGTTGCGGGCCACTAAGACGAGGTTGTGCTTCTGGGCGGCCAGTTGTCGGGCCAGGGCGAGGCCAATGCCCCCGGAGGCCCCGGTTATCAGCGTATAAGTCATAATTTGCCTAGATGAAGTGAGCAGGCAAAGAACGAGGACCGGCCAGCGCCGCCTGTAGCCAAAAGGCGGCTTGTTGTGTGCAAAAGGCGGCTAGTAGGCAAAGTGCCTGCCCATCAGCCAGAAGCCAGTGGTATATACAACGGTCGGCAGAAAACTGGGTGCAGCCGCTGTAGAGTTAGATAAGCTGCCGAAGTGGCCAGCCGCGTTTTGTTCTCTCATCCTGACTTGTTCATACTTGACAAGGTTTTTCGCAAACTCAGGATGCCACAAGGATAAAATACCGCACGAAAAAGCCCTGGATGTATCCTTCATATCCAGGTACACTTAGACTCGAACGAATGTGCCCATTTTGTCCGGGGTTCCCTCGCATAAAGCTCAGCTAGACTCTCTCTGGCCGTATAGGTAATCAGATGGAGCACAAAAGCCAGATTCGAATAGCGAAAGGAGGTTACTGCTTTACATGAGCAGGATAAAATCGGCCAAGTTAGTAGCAGTATCTAAGCCCATTTTCTTTCGAACCCGGTAGCGGAGGTCTTCAGCTCCCCGTACAGTGAGCCCCATGAGTGATGCTATTTCTTTACTACTGAGGTTCATCCGCAGATACGCACAGAGCTTGATATCACGGCTGGTTAGTTGTGGGTAGGTTGTCTTCAACCGTTGCAGAAAGTTTTCGTGCAGCTGGTTGAACAGCTGCTCAAAGTGCTGCCAGTGCTGGTCGGGCGTTACGGCCCGCTCGATCAGGCGCACCACCCGGCTCATCTTTTTGCGCTGTTCCTGGGTATCCTGGTTATCGAGGGCTTCTTTGAGCAGGTCTTTAATGGTCAGCAAGGCCTCGTTCTGGTGCACGGTGTTCATCACCGAGGACGCCAGCTCCGAGTTTTTGCTGAGCATCTCATTTTCCAGCTGCACCTTGCTCATTTCGGCTACCGCCTGCTCGTGCTTGAGTCGTGCTTCGAGCAACTCCGCCTTTTTGCTGTTGAGCTCGACCAGCTTTTCCTGCTCCAGCCGGCGGCGAAGCTGATTGGTGCGTGTCAGGTACAGGCCCATCACCCCGCTCCAGGCCAGCACCGCCACCACGAGGCGAAACCAGACCGTTTTCCACCACGGGGGCGTCACCACCACGGTAAGGGCCACGCCGCGCTGGTTCCAAACCCCGTCGTTATTGGTTGCCCGCACCCGAAACGTATAGGTACCGGGGTCCAGATTGGTGTAGGTGGCCTCGTGGCTGGCTCCTACATAGCGCCACTCGGCATCAAAGCCATCAAGGCGGTACGCGTAGCGGTTTTTCTGCGGGTCGATGAAATTGAGCGCCGCAAACTGAAACGTGACCGCCGCTTCCTTGTACGAGAGCGTCAGCGTATCGGCTTCGGTAATGTGGCGGCGCAACAGCCCCGGCGCTTGCCGCGCCTGCACGGGCTTGTTGAACACCAACAGCCCGGTGAGCACCACGGGCGGCACCGTGGGGTTGCTGGTCAGCGTCTGCGGCGAGAAAGCGTTGAATCCGTTTACGCCACCGAAATACAGCTCGCCGCTTTGGGCCCGCAGCGCCGCGTTGATGGCGAATTCGTTGCTCTGCAGACCGTCTGCCCGGTTATAGATTTTGAAGATCCCGCGGGCGACGTCGAAGCGTGCCAGGCCCTGGTTGGTACCAATCCAGAGCTGGCCCGCTTGGTCTTCCACGATGCTGTTGATGATGTTGCTGGGCAGGCCTTGCCGGGTAGTGAAGTGGCGAAAGGTACCAGTGCGGCGGTCCAGCAGGTTCAACCCGGCGTCGGCGGTACCTACCCAGAACCGGCCGCGACTATCCTCAAACAGCACCTGGATACGGTTGCTGCTCAGTGAATTGTTTTTCTTGGCATCGTGCTGCACGTAGCTGAACGTGCGGGTGCGCGGGTGGTAGAGATTCAGCCCCCGGTCCTCGGTGCCAATCCAGAGCTGGCCGGTGCGGTCCTCCAGCATTGTCACCACGTTGTAGTCGTTCAGGCTGCCGGGGCCCGTGAGTGGTTGGAAGCGGGTAAAGCGGCGGCGGGCCCGGTCCAGCACGCACAGCCCGGCACCCAGCGTGCTCACCCACAGTTGGCCGCGGCGGTCCTCGTACACGTCCCACACCAGGTTGTTGGTCAGGCTGTGGGGGTTGGCCGGGTCGTTGACGTAGTGCTCGAAGCGACCAGTAACCGGGTCGTACCGGTCAAGCCCCCCGAGGTAGGTGCCCACCCACAATGTGCCCTGCCGGTCCTGGTACAGGGTTTTTACCACGTCGGCCGCCAGGCTGTGGGGGTTGGCGGGGTCATGGCGAAAGTGGCGGAACGTGCGGCGCTTCGGGTCGAACAAATCCAGCCCGCCGCCATCGGTACCCACCCACACGCCGCCATCGGGTGCCTGGTGTAGGGTCAGCACCGAGCGGTTGCTGAGGCTATTGGCAATGCGCGGCTGGTGGGTGTAGTGCGCAAACCAGTTATGGTGCGGGTTGTAGTAGTTCACGCCACCATTGAAGGTACCTACCCACAGCGTGCCAGTTCGGTCTTCATAGAGCGAATGCACCGCATTGCTGCTCAGGCTACTGGGGTTTTCTTCGTCGGTTCGCAAGTGTGTGAACCCGTCGTGCTTAGGGTCGTATAGGTCCAGTCCGCCGCCGTCGGTGCCCACCCAGAGCCCGCCGCGGCCGGTCGGCAGCAAGGCCTTGATCTGGTTGCGGCTCAGGCTGCGCGAATTCGCAGGCTGATGCTGATACTGGCGCAGTGGTCCGCCCCCGAAGTGCAGCAGGCCCCGTTCAAACGTGCCGGCCCAGTAGTGCCCCTGCCGGTCCTGGGTCAGTACCCGGGCCGAGTGTAGCTGGCCCGCTTCGCCGCCCACGTTGGCCGGCACGAAAGTACCGGTGGCGGGTTGATAGCGGTTCAGGTGCTCAGCGCTGGTCAGCACTAGAATGTCGCCCCGCGCGTTTTCCGTGACGGCGTATACTTGGCTGGAATTGAGGCTGGTCGCATCCTGCGGATTGTGCCGGAAGGTGCGGAAGGAATGGGCACCACGCTCCAGCAGGTTCAGGCCATAGTCGGTGCCTACCCACAACCGTCCCTGGCTATCCTCAAAAATACTCGTTACCCAGTTGGCGCTCAGGCGGTACGGCGGCTGGCTTTCGCTGCTGTAGTGGATGAATGCATCCTGGTTCCGGTCGTAGCGGTTGAGCCCGCCCAGATGGGTCCCGACCCATAAGGTGTGCTGCCGGTCTTCATAGAGGCAGGTAATGGAATTATCACTGATGGCCAGTGAATCCTGGGCATTAGCTACGTAAGTCGTGATGTGGTAGCCATCGTACTTATTCAGACCATGATAGGTACCGAACCACATGAAGCCGCGGCTATCCTGAATGATGCTGAGGATGCTGTTGTTGGACAGGCCATCGTCGACGGTGAGGTGGGAGAACGGGAAAGATTGAGCCCGGCAGGGCAAGCTCCATACCTGCCAGACTAGCACCAGCAGGAATCGGGAGATGCTTGGAATGGTCAATCGTTCGGGAAGGTAAAGCTTACTGAACATAGCCAGACGGCGGGACGAATTTTGAAGCAATAAGCATTAAAGTCGGGAATGACTTATTGACCAGGTGCTCCGGGGATTCAACATCTCCCTCACCTTAGCGCGGCTATACCGGTCGTACTGACTCGTTGGCACGAATGATTTTTCAGTCCAGTTCCCGTTCAGGTAGCTCACAACGCTTCAGTAACCTGCGGGCCGAGGCAGGGGCCGTATGGCGTAAACAGACTTCCCTTATCGGCAGAGCCCGGACTAAACAGCTGACCGAATCTACACCGCCTGGGGCTCTGCCATAAAACAGTTTCTGGCTGCTTGGCCTGTTCTGCTTATTGGCAGGTAAAGTCGTTGCTGGCAGTAAGCAGCAAGTACCGCCAGCGACTAGCCGCGGACCTGGGACAATAACATGCTTCGCTGCCGGAGGACTTGGGTGTTGGGTTTCGAAATTCAGTCATATCAGGCCTTATGAATCGTTGATTACTCTACTCGAGCGGTAACGCGTTTCGGTTGCGTCAGACAGGAAGGAACCGTAGTGACTTTTGGGCAGCGTGTCAGCAGAAAAACGCCCTACAAGACCCGTTTAATATTTAAATAGCTGATTTTAAGATTATTGACAATAAACAAGTAATGTTCATTAAGTAAGTATCACAAGGACTTTTCAACGGACCGTACCTATCCCGTACCCCCTTTTTTGGTTCGTCGGGACTGAAACCGCACATTTGGTTCTGCCCGCTTGGCGTCGGCAGCGGAGGTAGCAGAAGGAGAGAGGATATGAGAGGCCGGCCTGGTAGTGGTCGGGCAGAGAGCGAGAATAGCTGCCTTCCCACGCAGTAGACTTTACCATCACGAGGCCTTGCGCCCACTGTTGTAGTCCATCCTTCCCCAATTCCCTACCGCTATGAAACAACCTCTATTCTTGCTGGCTCTGCTGGCAACAGCTCCCGCATTGCGGGCGCAAACACCGGTGCCGGTGGGCGCTGGCAGCTATGCCTCCTTCCCGCCCCGGGCCGTCGCCCCGGGCCCGCTCCGGGACTTTGTCTACAACAAGCCCCTGTATGTGGCCCGCGCTAAAAAAAGCGGGCCGATTCCCACTAACGATTGGTGGACTGATTTGCTGGTGCGCGGCAAGAATGCCGGGCTGCTGTGGGTGTACCCGCTCGTAGCCGACCCGGACCCCAACGGGCTCAACCTGAATTTCCCCAACAGCATCAACGTCAACGTGCCCAGCACGGCGGCTGGCAGCGGGGGCAGCTACGACATGGCCTACGGGGGCAACATGCGGGTGACGGCCGCGGGCTATACGCCCAGCACGGCCCAGGCTGAGAGCTGGTCGGACTGGGGCCTGGTGATGAGCTTACCGGACACCACGACCGGCAAGAACATGACCGTGAGCATGGCCCACGGCGTGCCGTTTGTGTGGGTCGAAACCCAGGGCCTCAACCCCAAGTTTAATTTCGAGCGGGATGCTACCTACCTGGCTGCTGATGGCACACCCCTGACCCTGCCGGCCCGCAACTCGTTCGTGGTGAACACCGACGGGCGCTACTTCGGCGTGCACGTGGCGCCGGGCAGCACCGTGGAGCTGCGGGGGCAGCAGTCCGTGACCATCGACCTGGGCAGCCGCCGCGCCGTATCGACGGTGCGGCTGGTGTGGGAAGCGGCCTTTGCTTCGGCCTACGACGTGCTGGTATCCGACGACAAAGCCACCTGGCAACGCGTGTACAGCACCACCACCAGCGCCGGCGGCACGGAAAACCTCACGGCCCTAACCCCGGGCGCGGCCGGACGCTACGTGCGGCTGGTGCTGAACAAGCGCGCTACCAACTTCGGCTACTCGCTGTTTGAAATGCAGGTGTTCGACGGCAGCACGCTGGTTTCGCAGAACCGGCCAGTGGAGGTAACCTCCACCCAGCCGACGGGGAGCTTCGTCAACACGCTGGTCAACGACGGCAACCTGGGCACGCGTTGGGCCTCTGACGCCACCCAGCAGCCGCAACTCGTGCTGACGCCCGGCTCAGCCAACAGCTATTTTGTGGTGTCAGCCCTGAACGCGACGACCAACCAAGCCGCCGGCCAGCGCCTGACGGCCTACGAAGCCTACGCCTACAACAAGGTGACGGACACGCAGGTACAGTACGATTACAACCCCATAGCTGGCAAGGTGAACCTGACGTGGCGGCTGACAACCCAGGACCTGCGTACCGGGCAGGCTGGCGGGCCCACGCTCCAGGGGTTTCTGCCTCACCTCTACCAGAATGCCGCCCATAGCCTGGCCTTTACCAGCTACGACTACCTGAGCCCACGCGGCACGCTGAAAACGGTGGCCGGCACGAGTTTTCCGTTTGCGTATGATTTCCAGGGAGTTATTCCTTCCTACACCGCGCCGGTCAGCCGCTCGGCCGATGCCAATCCCTACGATGTTGCGACGCTGAACCGCCTGGTGACGGCGTACGCCCAGAACTCCTCCAACCGCGCCGATACGTACTTTGGGGGCAAAGACATAGTGCTGCAAGCCAAGTATGCGTTGCTGGCCAAAGAGCTGAACCATCCGGCTTTCGCGGCGCTCAAAACCCAGGCCCAGACCAATCTGGTGAACTGGATGACGTATCAGGCCGGCGAAAGCAGCCGCTACTTTGCCCGCTACGACCGGTGGAAAGCCCTGGTTGGCTTCGACTCCTCCTTCGGCTCCGAGGAGTTCGTGGACAACCACTTCCATTACGGCTACTTCACGCTGGCCTGCGCCATCTACGGCATGGTGGACCCCACTTTCCTACAGGAGAACCAGTACGGCGGCATGGCCCGCCTCATTGCCAAGCAGTACGCCAACTGGGACAAAGCTGACCAGAGCCAACCCTGGATGCGCACCTTCGACCCCTGGGTGGGCCACAGCTACGCCGGGGGTGTCAGCTCGGGCAACGGCAACAACCAGGAGTCGTCGTCAGAAGCCATGCAGTCGTGGATAGGCCTGTTTTTGCTCGGCGATGCGCTGAATGACCCGGGTATGCGGGCCGCCGGCGCCTTTGGCTACACCAGCGAAGCCGCCGCCAGCCTGGAGTACTGGTTCGACTGGAAGCAGCGCATTTTCCCGCCCGCCTACGCCGCCAGCCGCCGCATGGGCGCCATCCTCTCCAATCAGGGCCTGGCCCATGCCACTTACTTCGGCGCCCAGGAAAAGTACGTGCACGGCATTGAGTACCTGCCCGTGAACCCCGGCCTGACTTACCTGGCCCGTGACACGGCCTGGGCGCGGCGCGAGTACAGCGACCTGTTGCGTGAGTCCCGGGCCGTGAATGGCTACGCTTCGGAGCTGGACTTTGGCGAAGACGACTGGAGCCACGTGGCGCTGGGCTTCAAGTACCTGGCCGACCCGAAGTACGTGACCAAGCTATTGGCCGACAACCTGCGGCTGCCAGCCACCGACCCGCGCTACATCATGGACGCCAAAGAGGTGGCCGGCCTCACGTATTTCTACGCCCACGCCCAGCAAAACCTGGGCTACTTCTCCTCGAAGTTCCACACCAACTTCCCCAGCAGCAGCGTGTTTGAGCGCAACGGCACTTTCTCGCACGCCGTGGCCTACAACCCGTCGGCCAGCGCCCAAACCTGCACCGTCTACAACGCGCAGGGTGGAGTTGTCACTTCCGCCGTCATCCCGGCGCGGACCCTGCTCACCTTCCCAACGCTGGGTACCCCGCCCCCCCGCCGACGGACCCTTGCACGAATCAGGTAGCTGCCAACACCGTCGCGTCTACGGCCTCGCAGCCCGCCCGCAACGCTACCGATGGTAACCCGAACACGCGCTGGGAAAGTGCCTTCTCCGACCAGCAGGACCTCACCGTGGACTACGGCCGTACCATTCCCCTGACCACGGTAACCATTGTGTGGGAGCGCGCCAGTGCCCGGGATTACCGCCTGCTGGGCTCCGTGGATGGCACCAACTGGCAGGAACTGGCCGTGCGCACCAACCTGCCCGTCAGCACCGACGCGGCCGCCGACTTCCGCCGGACCGACGTGCTGACTGTCTCGGGCTCGTACCGCTACCTACGCATGGCCGCCACGGCGCGCACGACGGTCTGGGGCTATTCCATTTTTGAGTTGACCACCTGCGGCGGCACTTCAGCCCGCGCGGCCCTGGTAACCACTAGCGGGCAAGCACGCCTGAATGCTACTACGCCGCTGATGGTGTGGCCGAACCCCGCCCGTTCCGGGGTGCGGGTGGCTGGCGCAGTACCGGGGCAGCTGGTCCAAGTGCTGGATGCCCAAGGTCGGGTCGTGCTGCAGCAAACCGTGCAAAACGACGCTCCGCTGGAGCTCACCTTGCCGGCCGAGCTGGCCCGGGGGCTGTACCTGGTGCGCTGCGGCGGCCAATCAAGCCGCTTGATGCTGGAGTAATTCCGACGGCACCTACTGGAGTAGACGCGCATGATGACCGCAATGGTCATTTGTAAGTCGCGCTACTCAACTGGTTTGCAACTCATTTTAACGTGTTCATCACCGCTACTTCCTGCTCTTTCAAGCAGGTTCTCACTCTGCTTTTCCACCACAATTTCCACAACCGCTCTATGAAAACACTCTCTAAGTTTCCGGGCCGCTGGGCCCGGTTGGCCGTTGCTACGGGCATTGGCTGGCTCCTGCAGACCACGCCGGCGCAAGCCCAATGCACCCAGCTGGTCTGGCAAGATGAATTTGATACGCCCGGCGACCTAAGCAAGTGGCAGGTGTACGAAGGCGACGGCTGCGAAACCGGCAACTGTAACTTCGGCAACGCCGAGCTGCAAGTGTACCGCCCCGCCAACGCCACCGTGACGGGTGGCGTCCTAAACATTGCCACCCGCTACGAAAACACGGTGGTTGGCGGGCGCACCTACAACTACACCTCCGCCAAGCTCTACTCCAAGCAAGCCAGCGGGGCGCTCCAAACCTTCAAGTACGGCCGCATTGAGGCCCGCATGAAACTGCCCTCGGCCCAGGGCGTGTGGCCCGCCTTCTGGATGCTGGCGGACCCTGGCAACTGGCCCACCACGGGCGAGATTGATATCATGGAGGCCAAGCATAAGAATCCTACCTCGGTTAGCGGTACTATCCACTACGATGCGGGGGGCTGGCGCTACTCCGGCCGCGACTACACCTCGGCCGTCGATTTGTCCCAGGCCTTCCACGTGTACGCGGTGGAATGGAGTCCCGAGAAAATTCAATGGTTCGTGGACGGCGTGTTGTTTAACACGGCCTCGCCCAGTACCACGGTCGGCGGCTCCTGGCCTTTCAACGACAATAATTTTTACATCATCCTGAATGCGGCTGTGGGTGGACCCGGCACCGGGTTCACCGGCTACCAAAACCCCACGCCCTCCGACTTTCCCACCACTACCCAAGTGGACTACGTGCGGGTGTACAAAGGCGCTTTCAGCGCCGCGGTGCTGGGGGC
This sequence comes from Hymenobacter cellulosivorans, assembly GCF_022919135.1. Taxonomy (NCBI): domain Bacteria; kingdom Pseudomonadati; phylum Bacteroidota; class Cytophagia; order Cytophagales; family Hymenobacteraceae; genus Hymenobacter; species Hymenobacter cellulosivorans. Next base: position 2,454,478 of record NZ_CP095049.1, read on the forward strand.
CGGCCAGGTCTACCAGGGCGACGCCAACAAAACCTACCGCTTGGAGGCCATTGCGGGGGCCACGTACGCGTGGACAGTGCCCAGTGCAGCTACTATTACGAACGGGCAGGGCACCAATGCCGTGCAAGTGAGCTTTGGCAGCGGCGCTACCACGGGCACCGTTTCGGCCACGGTGACGGTAAACAACTGCCCCACGGGTACGTATTCCAAGGCCGTGACAGTGCTGCCCGCTTTGCAGCTGGACCGCGTGTACGAGGACTTTGAAAGCAGCCGCGTTATCACCTATGGGGTGGTTACGGGCACGCTCACGCAGGCCGTCAACAACCCGGCGGCCACCGCAGGCAATACGTCGGCCAAGGTGGGGCAGTACGTGCGTAATGCGAGCGAGCAGTACGACGTGCTGTACGTGCGCAACCTGGGCATTCGCAATGCCAATGACTTTGTGGCCGGGCGCCGCAAGGTGTACGTGGACGTGTATTCCACAGCCCCGGTGGGCAGCAAGGTGACTATGCAGTTCGAGAATAGCCAGGCCACCACGGCTACCAACTTCCCGACGGGCCGGCACAGTGCCTATCGGGCCTTCACCACCCGCCAGAACGCCTGGGAGACCTTCGAGTTTGAGTTCGAGCGCAGCCTGGACGCGGGCACCAACATCTACGCCATTGACAACGTGGCCTTCCTGTTTCAACCGGCCACCAACTCCGGCGCCACGTTTTACTTCGACAACCTGCTCATCAAGCAAAAGCCCGACGCGCCCGTGGTGGCCACGGACGTACTGCTGAACTACGACGGCGCGGCCCGCATTACCTTTGACCCGACGATTACCGGCGGCACGTACACGCTCAATTTCGCCAATCCGTCGGCTACCGGCGTGAACACTTCGGCCAATGTGGCCCGCTACGTGCGCAATCCGGCTGAGCAGTACGACGTGCTGTTCTTCGACGCCGGCGTGCCAGGCACCGTGATTGAGGACGCGGCCCTGTTCAAAAACCAGACGTATCAACTGCAGTTCGACGTGTACTCGACGGCCCCGGTGGGCACGCCGGTGGGCATTACGCTACAAAACAAGGCCGCCGCGGCGGGCGCTTACCCGGCCGGCCGCAACAGCACCTACCTGGCCAATACCACCCGGCAGAACCAGTGGGAGACGCTGACATTTTCCTACAACACCACGCCCGACGGCGGTACGGCCAACGTGAGCATCGACCAATTGGCTATCCTGTTCAACAGCGGCGTAGCCTCCGGCGACACGTATTACATCGACAACATCCGGGTGGCGAAACGGGCTACCCCCACCTACACCGCCGGCACCACTTTCGAGAACTACGACACCGTGCGCAACCTGCCGCTGCGCACTGCTACCGGCACGTACGTGGCCGCGGCCAACAACCCGGCGGCTACGGGCCTCAATACCTCGGCCAAAGTGGCTCAATATACTCGCAACCCTGCTTCGCAATACGACGCCCTGACCTTGGCCAGCACTCAGATTAAGGACGGCGCCGCCTATGAAAGCGGCCAGAAAGTGTTTGCCATGGACGTGTACACGTCGGCGCCGGTGGGCACGCCCATCTCGTGGCAGCTGGAAAACAGCACGGCTACCACCCCCGGCAACTACCCCACCGGCCGCCACAGCAGCTACCAGGCCGTGGTGAAGCAAACCAACGCCTGGCACACGCTCACCTTCTCCTACGCCGGCTCGCCCGATGCGGGCACGGCCGACGCCGAGGTGGACAACGTGGTGCTCTTGTTTGCCCCCAACAGCCTCACTGGCTCGGTGTTTTACATCGATAACCTGCGCAGCCTGACGGCCGTCAGCTCCCCGACCAACGCGGCCCCCACCGTGAGCCTGACCGCCCCATCCGGTGGCGCTACGTTTGCCGCCCCAGCTAGCATTACCCTTACGGCCACCGCCGCTGATGCTGACGGCACGGTAAGCAAAGTCGAGTTCTACAACGGCGCAACGAAGCTCGGCGAAGATGTGAGCAGCCCCTACACCTTCAGCTGGACCAACGTGCCAGCTGGTTCCTACTCGCTGACGGCCCGCGCCACCGACAACGCCGGCGCCGTGACCACCTCGGCGGCCGTGAGCGTAACGGTAGGGGCCGCACCCTCCGGCCTGACGATTCCCGGCACCATTGAGGCCGAAAACTACACTGCCATGGCGGGCGTGCAACTGGAGGCTACCGGTGATACGGGCGGTGGGCAGAACGTGGGCTGGATTGACACCGGCGACTACCTCGATTACGCCGTCAACGTGCAAACGGCTGGTACCTACACCGTAGGCTTCCGCGTAGCCAGCGTGCCCGGCGGCGGGCAGCTGCAGCTGCGCAGCGCAAGCGGTATGGTCTACGCCACCGCGTCCATTGCTGCTACCGGCGGCTGGCAAACCTGGTCGACGGTCAACGCCACGGCCACCTTGCCAGCGGGCGCGCAGACGTTGCGGGTGTACGTGGCTGCCGGGGGCTGGAACCTCAACTGGATTTCCTTCACGGCCCCGACTAATGCGGCTCCCACGGTAAGCCTGACCAGCCCGACGGGCGGCACCGCGGTTACTGCGCCGGCCAGCATCACCCTCACTGCCTTGGCAGCCGACGCAGATGGCACGGTCAGCAAGGTTGAGTTCTATAATGGCACGACCAAGCTGGGTGAAGATGTGAGCAGCCCTTACGCCTTCAGCTGGAGCAATGTGCCGGCCGGCACCTACTCCTTGACGGCCCGCGCCACCGACAACGCCGGCGCCGTGACTGCTTCCACGGCTGTGAGCGTAACGGTAAGTGCCGCGCCAGCTACTACAAACCTGGCCCTCAATAAGTCGGCAACGGCTTCTTCGGTTGAAAATGCCGGCTCTCCGGCCCAGAGCGCCGTGGATGGCAACAGTTCTACCCGCTGGAGCAGCGAGTGGGGGGCCGCTCCGCAGTGGATTTACGTCGACCTGGGGGCCACGTATAACGTGAGTCGCGTCAAGCTGCTCTGGGAAGCCGCTTACGCCACGGATTACCAGGTTGAAATTTCCTCCGATGCCGTTACCTGGTCTCCGCTGCGGGCAGTGACCGGCAACAGCAGCCTCACCAACGACCTGACGGGGCTGAGCGGCACGGGCAAATTCGTGCGCATTTATTGCCAGACGCGGGCCTTGCCCTACGGCTATTCCCTCTACGATTTCGAGGTGTACGGAACGGCCGCTTCCGGCAGCCGGGCCCTGGCCACCACCCGCGTCATTGCGCCCGAAGCGCGGCTCTACCCGAACCCGGTTAGCCGGCTGCTGAAGGTGCCCATCGCCAGCGCGGGCGTGCTCACCATCACCGATGCCCTGGGCCGGGTGGCTCATACCCAAGCCGTAACCGCTCAGCAGGCGGTGGCGGAAGTAGATGTCCAGTCCCTGCAGCCGGGCCTATATTTCCTGACCCTGCGCGACGCCACCGGCGGATCCACGGTGCAGCAGTTCATCAAGCAGTAACGCTGCTTGTTGGCTAAGCTACACTGCCTACTGAACCGGCAGAATCAGAACCTGAACTGTGCAGTGCGCGGCCGCGCACTGCACAGTTCAGGTTCTGATTCTGGTATTCGAAACCCGGCGGATTAATAAGTCTGATTGAATGCCACAAGCTGTTGCTATTCTACTCTAATCGGGTGCTTTCACCTTTTTCCGGCGAGACGCCCGAGTCTGCCCAACCTATTGCTCAGAGCTGCTTTCATCCTTTCCATTTTACCCATTTACCCATGAAAACACGTTCTATGCCAATACGTTATGCCGGGCATCGGCAGGACGAAGCACCGGCTCGATTCCGCTCGGTGCTGCTCATTCTGGTCGGCTGGCTGGCCAGTTGGTCGGCGGTTGCCCAGCAAACCCCTTCGTTTCCAGCGGGTTTTAATGCTGTGCTGGTCACCAACGGCATCAGCAACCCCACGGCCATGGCCTTCGCGCCGGATGGGCGGATTTTCGTTTGCCAGCAGACGGGGCAGGTGCGCGTCATTAAGAATGGAGCCTTGTTGCCCACTCCTTTTGTAAGCCTGGCCGTGAATTCGAGCGGGGAGCGGGGCCTGGTGGGCATCACGCTCGACCCGAATTTTGCCACGAATCGCTACGTGTATGTGTACTACACGCTGGCCAGCGGGGCCAACAACCGCATCAGCCGCTTTACGGCCGACGGCGACGTAGCCGCAGCGGGCAGTGAAACGCTGGTGCTCAACCTGGACCCGCTAAGCACGGCCACCAACCACAACGGCGGGGCCATGCACTTCGGTCTCGACGGCAAGCTCTACGTGGCAGTGGGCGAAAACGCCAACCGCACCAATGCCCCCAACCTGGATTCGTACATGGGCAAGCTGCTGCGCATCAACGCCGACGGCTCGGTGCCGGCCGGCAACCCCTACGTGGGCAGCGGCCTCTCGGCCCAGCGCCAACGGATATGGAGTTCGGGCTTGCGCAATCCCTTCACCTTCACGGTGCAGCCGGGCACGGGCCGGATTTTTATCAATGACGTGGGTGAGGGCAGCTGGGAGGAAATCAACGACGCCAGCACCGGCGGCCGCAACTTCGGCTGGCCTTCTTCCGAGGGCTACAACATCCGGACGGGCGAGACGGCACCCGTATTTGCTTATCCGCACACCAGCGGCTTTCCCGACGGGGCGGGCTGCTCCATCACGGGCGGCACGTTCTTCAATCCTGCGGCGACGAACTACCCCAGCCAGTACGCCGGCAAGTACTTCTACCAGGATTATTGCGGCAAGTGGATCAACTACTTCGACCCGAACAGCAGCACCACGCCACCCGCCCGTCAGCCCTTCGCCCTGAACATGCCCGGCGACGCGCTGGCCCTGGAAACCGGCCCCGACGGCAACCTCTATTACCTGGCCCGCAGCAGCGCCTCATTGTTCAAAGTAGTGTACACGGCCTCCGTCAGCGCGCCGGTTATCACCACGCAGCCCACCAGTGTAGCCGCAGTGCCAGGTTCTTCCGCCACCTTTTCCGTAGCTGCTACCGGCAGCGCCCCGCTGAGCTACCAGTGGCAGAAAAACGGCGTAAACATTGCCGGGGCCACAAGCAGCAGCTACACCATTGCCAGCGTAGTGGCCGCCGATGCGGGCCAGTTCCGCGCGGTGGTGAGCAACGGCGTGGGTACCGTAACCAGCACGGCCGCCACCTTGACCATCGCGGCACCCAACACGGCCCCTACCGCCCAAATCCTGACGCCGACTACCGGCGCCACGTACGTGGCCGGCAGCACCATCTCGTTCTCAGGCAGCGCAACCGATACGGAGGATGGCACCTTGCCCGCCAGCGCGTTTGTGTGGCAGGTTGATTTACACCACGATACGCACGTGCACGACGGCACTCCGTTCAGCCAAGGCGCCCGCACCGGCACGTTTGTGATACCCAACAGCGGCGAGTTGTCCGACAACGTGTTCTACCGCCTCATCCTGACGGTAACCGACGCGGGAGGGCGGTCCACTACCACGTTCCGCGACATTCTGCCGCAGAAATCCACCTTCACCCTGGCCACCAACCCAGCCGGCTTAAGCCTTACCCTCGACGGCACGGCACGCACCACGCCCGTCTCCATCGTGGGCGTGGAAGGTGTCCTGCGCACCCTCGCAGCGCCCTCGACCCAAACGGTGGGTGGCGTAACCTACGCTTTTGTGTCGTGGTCAAACGGAGGGGCGCAGTCGCAGACCATTGCTACGCCCACCAACGACGAAACCTACACCGCTACGTACCGGGTGGTGCCTGCCTCGGCGCAAGCCGTGACGTCGCTCACGCTAATCAACGCCGACACCGACCAGCCCCTGGCCGGCTACGACCCGTTGCCCGACGGGGCTGTACTCAACCTGGCCACCCTGCCCACGCGCAACCTGAACATCCGGGCCAATACCAACCCGGCTACCGTGGGCAGCGTGCGCTTCACGTACGACGGCGACGCTAACTACAAAGTGGAAACCCTGGCGCCCTACGCCATTGCCGGAGACAACGGCCTCATCAATGGCGGGCCGAACTACAATGCGTGGACGCCCGCCGTGGGCAGTCACACGCTCACGGTGACTCCTTATACCCAAGGTGGCGCGGGTGGCAATGCCGGAACCCCGCTTACCATTTCCTTCACGGTGACGAACACCGTGACGCCGCCCACCGGCGGGACGCTCCGTGGGGCGGACATCGTCTCAAACCCGGTAGCCGCGCTGAACTACAGCTACTACGAAGGTATATGGGACAACGTGCCTGATTTCGCGGCCCTTACGCCGGCCGCCAGCGGCACCGTGGCCACGTTCATCCCCGACCCGCGCTTGCGGGAAGATGAGTTTGCGTTCCGCTACACCGGCTACGTACAGGTGCCAGCTGATGGCGTGTACACGTTCTACACGTCCTCCGACGACGGCTCGCAGCTCTTCATCGGCTCGACCTTGGTAGTCGACAACAATGGGCTGCATGGCCTGCAGGAACGCAGCGGGCAGATCGGGCTCAAAGCGGGGTTGCACGCCATTACCGTCGGCTTCTTCGAGCGCGGCGGTGACCAGGTGCTGAACGTGAGCTACGCCGGGCCCACCTTGGCCAAAACCCTTATTCCGGCCACGGCACTTTTCCACGCTGGTTCGGGTCAGCCTGCTTCCAACTTGCGCGCCCCCGATAAGGTAGTGAACCCGGTAGCGGGCCTGAGCTACAGTTACTATGAAGGACAATGGACCGCAGTGCCGTCTTTTCCTTCCCTCACAGCCGCCGCCAGCGGTAGTGTGGCTACGTTTAGCGTCGCGCCCCGCCTGCGCGACGATGAATTTGCGTTCCACTACACGGGCTACGTGAGCGTGCCCGTTGACGGGGTGTACACGTTCTACACGTCCTCCGACGATGGCTCGCAGCTCTTCATTGGCTCAACGCTGGTCGTGGACAACGACGGAATGCACGGCTTGCAGGAGCGCAGCGGGCAAATTGGCCTCCAGGCCGGGCTGCACGCCATTACGGTCGGCTTTTTCGAGCGCGGCGGCGACCAGGTGCTCGACGTGAGCTACGCCGGGCCCGGCCTAAGCCAAACGGCTATTCCGGCTGCTGCCTTGCTGCATACCTCGCCCGCCAGCGCGCGTACGGCACTGGCCACCAGCCCTTCCGCACGCACCAAAACGACCAACGACGGCAGCGCAGTACAGCTCTATCCCAACCCGGCGCGGGAGCAGCTCACGGTGAGCCTCCAAGCCAACGTGGACGAAGAAGTGCGCGTGGAAGTGCTTGATGCGTTGGCTCGCCGCGTGGCCGGTACTGTGCAACGTGCCACTGCTGGCCGAAACGAAGTGCATCTTTCCCTTAGCAAGCTGCCGAGTGGCGTCTACTCAGTGCTGGTAGTGCATGGCACCGAGCGCACTGTAAAACGACTAATCGTAGCTCAATAGCCTTTGACAAAACCGGGTAGTTTCAAGCGGCAGGGCTACGCGGCTGGCAATGCTAGCCGCGTAGCCCTGTACGTGACGCTGTACTTGCCTCTGCCCATAGCGGCCGACTCCTGGTTTACTCTACTCCACACTTCTATGAAAAACAGAATCCTGAACAGCACTTTCCGCTGGCTGCTGGCATGCTGCGCGCTGCTGGCCAGCTGCACCAAAGACGATTTCACTGATTCGGCCGCTACGCTGCGCCAAACCCACGCCGCCTCGGCACCCGGCGACGTGGTGGGCAAGGTGACGGTGGGCTACCAGGGCTGGTTTGCCGCCCCCAACGACGGCTCGCCCATCAACAACTGGTGGCACTGGGCCCGCAACTTTGGCGAAACGCCTTCCCTGGCCAGCAACGGCATCAAGTCCTGGCCCGACATGCGCGAGTACACGGCCACTTTTCCCACGGGGTTTCCCAATCTGGGCAATGGGCAGCCGGCCCGGCTTTTTTCCTCCTATACCACCCAGACGGTCAACCTGCATTTTCAGTGGATGCAGGAAAACGAGATTGACGTGGCCGCGCTCCAGCGCTTCAACCCCGTCGGTGGGGAGGGCCCCGTGCGGGACGCCATTACGGCCAAGGTGCGCACGGCCGCCGAAACCTACGGCCGCAAGTTCTATATCATGTACGACGTGAGCGGCTGGCAGAACATGCAGTCCGAAATCAAAAACGACTGGACGACTAAAATGCAGGCCTACACGGCCTCGGCCGCCTATGCCCGGCAAAACGGCAAGCCCGTGGTGTGCATCTGGGGCTTCGGCTTTAATGACTCGAACCACCCTTGGTCGGCGGCCGTGTGCCTGGACGTGATTAACTGGTTTAAAAGCCAGGGCTGCTACGTAATAGGAGGCGTACCCACGCACTGGCGCAATGAGCGGGACGACTCCCGGCCGGGCTTTCTGGCCACTTACAAAGCCTTTAACATGTTGTCGCCCTGGATGGTGGGCCGCATCGGCAACGTAGGCGACGCGGACAACTTCTACACCAATGTGAACCTGCCCGACCAAGCGTACTGCAACGCCAACGGTATCGACTACCAGCCCTGCGTGCTGCCCGGCGACCTGCAGGAACGGCAGCGCGCCCACGGCGACTTTATGTGGCGCCAGTTCTATAACATGGTGCGCGCCGGCTGCCAGGGCATCTATATTTCTATGTTCGACGAGTACAACGAGGGCAACCAGATTGCCAAAACTGCCGAAACCAGCGCCACGGTACCGGCCGGCTCCGGCCTGTGGGCTCTGGACGAAGATGGCACCGCCTGCTCCGCCGATTATTACCTGCGCCTGACCCGGGATGGGGGCCGCATGCTCAAAGGCCAACTGGCCCTGACCGCCACCCGGCCTACCCAGCCGGTAGTGGGCAGCACGCCGCCCAGCACCATTCCCTACGGTCAAATCATCACCCTGAAAGGCTACAACAACCAGTACGTGAGCAGTGAAGGCGGCAGCCGGCCCATGCGCTGCGACCGGACCGTGGCCCAGGCCGACGAGCAATTCACGGTCGTTGATGCCGGGGGCGGCAAAGTAGCGCTGCTAAATCAGGGCAAGTACGTGTGCTCGGAAGACGGCACGCAAGCCATGAACTGTAACCGAACGGCCCTTGGCCCCTGGGAACGGTTCGACTGGGTGGTCAACGCCGATGGTACCATCGCGCTGCGCGGCAGTAACGGCAAATTCGTTTCCAACGAAGCAGGAGCTGTTACGGGTATGACCTGCAACCGAACGGTTGCTCAAACCTGGGAATCATTCACGGTGCTAAGCGTCCGTTAGACTTCCGTACGCTGACAGAGAAGTGGAATTGCGTTTATTGCCTTGCTGCCACTCTCCCTGTTTTTATCCAGGTAAAAGCCCTCGAAAAGCGCTGTTTTCGGGGGCTTTTTCCGTGCATTACGATATCTACTGCCCTGCTACGTCTTCTGGCCATATAGACCAGTAACTACCGTCAGACGCGTGGGGTAAGGCAGGCATACGCAACGCAGGCCTATAACTACTACCGCAGTGCGAAATTATCAACCTAGCCAAGCTTAGCTTTCACGGGAGGCGACCAGTTTCCGACTTGGAAAGAAAAACGGGCGTATTTTCATTCTGGTGAATGTGGGACTGTCAGCTCTAAGGCCAGTAACTTCTACACAGCACAGTGCATTCCGAGGTGATGGAATCAGGCAAGCGCAGAAAGCAGCTTGTTCTGCTCTTTCATTCTCGCGCTACACTAATCCCTAGCTTCTTCATTCGCGCTTCCAGTGTAGTTGGTTTAAGGGCAAGAAGCTCTGCTGCGCCGCCGCTGCCGCGCACCCGATTACCTGCCTGCGCCAGCGCTGCTAGTATGGCCACCCGCATGGTATCCTGTATGGGCCGCACTGCCTCGGGGGCGGCCGGCACGATACTAGTAGCAGTGGTTGGCTCCAGGGTTTCGGCCAAAGCTAGAGTAGGCGAATACGAGAGAATAGCTGCCCGCTCCAGCACGTGCTCCAACTCGCGGATATTACCTGGCCAGGCGTAGTGCTGTAGCTGCTGTACCGAGGCAGCCGCGATGCCTGTAAGCGGCTTGCCGAGCTTCTTGCCGATGCGCGGTAGAAAGTGCAGGGCGAGGGGCATAATATCTTCGGGCCGCTCGCGCAGCGGCAGCACCAACAGCGGGAACACCTTGAGCCGGTAGTACAAATCGGCGCGGAAGCGGCCCGCGGCCACCTCCTGTTGTAAGTCGCGGTTGGTGGCCGCAATAATGCGTACATCAACCATAATGGTGCGCTTGCCGCCGATGCGTTCGATTTCCTTTTCCTGCAGCACGCGCAGCAACTTGGCTTGCAACTCGAGCGGTAGCTCGCCGATTTCATCCAGAAAAATGGTGCTGCCGTGGGCTAACTCAAACTTGCCCAAGCGCTGGTCAGTGGCACCCGTGAAGCTGCCCTTCTCGTGCCCAAAAAGTTCGCTCTCAATAAGCTGAGGCGGCAGCACGGCACAATTTATCTTTATCATTGTGCGACTTGCCCGTTTCGACATATTGTGCACGGCGCGGGCAATAAGCTCTTTACCAGTGCCAGTTTCCCCGGTTATGAGCACCGTAAAGTCGGTAGGAGCTACCAGCGCAATGTTCCGGAACAGCGCCTGCATGACCGAACTGGTGCCAACGATTTCCTCGAAGTTGTAGCTGGTGTTAATTTCTTCGACGAGGTAACTTTTTTCCTGTTCCAGCCGCTGGCTCAGGTTTTTGATGCGCTCGTAGGCCAGCAAATTTTCCAGCGCTAGGCTCAGGGTGCGGCTCAGGTCTTGCAGTAAGCGTAAATCTTTTTCCGTGTAGGCGTAGGCCACTTTGCTGGACACCACCAGCGCCGCCTGCGGCTGGCCCTGAATAGTAATCGGCACGTACATCGACGATTGCAAGCCCCCTAGATGCTCGCTGTAGCGCTGAGGCACGAGGTTACTGGCCCGCGCCATTCGGCCCGCTTCGCCCACGTTCAGGGTGGGCTGCTGCATGCGAACCTTCAAGGCCGCGAGAGCTTGCTGCCACTGCTCTCGGGTCTGCTCGTCGGATAAATCTACTACCTCCGCCGCTCGCAGGGGCCGAAAGTCCTCACCCTGGCGGTACACGCCCGGGTCGTCCTCCGTCATGCCCAGTACCTCGCCCACTTGGTACAGCGTAAGATAGTCGAGTGGCAGCAGGGGATGAATAGCCGCCGCCACCGCCGGCGCAATCTCATGCAGGTCGCGCCCATTGCAAAACGCGTTGACTATCGCCAGCTCCGTTGCTTTGATGCGGCGGCGGGCCTCGATTTCCTCGCTGGCCAGCAAGTTGTCCAGGGCTAGGGCAATGGGCGGAATAATCAGCTCGACGGCTTTGTAATCTTTCGGCGTAAACCCGTGCGGTTCCTTACACGCTAATTCGATGGTGGAATACGAGCTCCGCTGCTTTAGCTTAACCGGAAACTGGACCAGTGACTGCATGCCAAAATTATCGCGGCTGCTCCGCGCCGGGATGGAGTACTCGCAGAGCTGGTCGAGAGAGTCCCCCGTGAAGATGCCCTGTTCTACTGGCATCTCTGTTATGGAATCTTGCGCAAGGATCTGCTGAAAACGCTCAATAGCCTCGCGGCGGGTCGGCATCGGCACGGCCACCCGTTCAAAAGTACCCGCGGCGTTCTTTTGCATAGTCACCCAGTAGAATACCGCTTCATCAAGCAGCGCCAGCCGCAAACTCAGCATGCTGAATGGAACCACTTTATCGAGCTCGGTAGCCATGGCTTGGCACAGTTGGTCGCGGTCGAGCAGCGTCACTAGAGCATTATTGACGGCCATCTGTAGCTGCCGCAGCCGAGCCTCTTCCCCCTGCGCGTGGCGGTAACGGGCAATTTCGAGAGTAGTCAACACCTCCCGCTCACAGAGCGGCTGTTCCAGGAAACCAAATGCTCCTGTCTCTTTGGCGGCCTTCAATACGCTGTCGTGCTGGTTGGCCGAGAGGTACACGAATGGAATGTGCTGCTCGCTCAGCCAGTGGCCTAGCTCGATGCCGGTTTCCTCGCCCTTCAGTACAATATCGAGCACCACAATGGTGGGGGCCGCTTGCGTTACCAGCGCCCGTGCTTGCGCCCCGGATTCAGCCAGGTCCAGCACTTCGTAACCCGCTTGAAGTAGGATATGGCGCAAGTCGTTGGCAACCAACAACTCATTGCCCACAAGGAGGGCGGTGGCCACCGCCGTGGGTTCGGGAAAAGCAGGATTCATACAGGTGCAAATAAGGAAAGCAAGAAGCGGCGTGAATAGCCAAGCATTACTTTAACAGCGCTGCTTCTACCATCCAAAAACAGCCTCCAATATAATGGATTCTCCACTATGTTGGACGGTATTTCTCAAGGGAATGACCTCGCTAAAACGAAGTCAAATCATTGAAATAGAGGAGTGTATCAAGTGAAATGAAATTGGATTCAGACCAAATAGTTGACTTGGCATTTAGTTGGCCTCTGAGGTAGGCAGCTGCTTTCAATGCCACTCAATCTGTAGTTCCCAATGCAAGGTCTGATTCATCCCGAGCCCCTGGTAAGAGGTATTGGCGCGGGAGTTCTTCGGGGACTCGCCGCTTCTACTCGCTTCTTGTATGCTGGTGAGTTTTCACTCAGGCAGCGAGGCTTATAGAGCTACTCTGTAGCGGGTTCTTTATGAGGCGCGCATTGGATGCCAAGCTGCATATCTACTTCCCCAATTTCTTCATTTCACAAGACATGAGTACATCGCAAAAGGTGGTCATCGTTACGGGCGCGTCACAAGGCATAGGTGCCGAAATCGTCAAAGCCTTTCGTACGCTTGATTACCGTGTTATCGCGACTTCGCGCACAATCAAGCCCTCCGATGATCCAAACATCGTGACTGTTGCCGGCGACATTGGCAATCCGGCCACCGCACAACGCATCTTGTCCGAAGCTCTCACCCGCTTCGGCCGGGTCGATACGCTGGTCAACAATGCGGGCATTTTCATCGGCAAGCCGTTTACCGAGAATACCCTGGAAGACTACAGCGCCATCATGAACGTGAACATGGCGGGCTTCTACCACATCACCCAACTGGTCCTGACCGAAATGGTAAAGCAGGGAAGCGGCCACATTGTGACCGTCACCGGCAGTGTCGACAATGGCGTCAGCGGCTCGTACCGGGCCATGGCGGCGCTGACCAAGGGCGGCCTGAACGCCGCTACCCGAGTACTGGCTATTGAATACGCCGAACAAGGCATCCGCTTGAACGCCGTGGCGCCAGGCGTCATCAAGACGCCTATGCATGCCGAGGAACATCACGAAATGCTGCGCCGCTTCCACCCGTTGCGTCGCATAGGCGAAGCAAGTGAAGTTGCCAGCGCCATTGTCTTCCTGGAAACAGCTGAATTCATCACCGGAGAAGTCCTGCACGTCGACGGCGGCCAGAGCGCCGGTCTGTAGGCGACATCAAGCAGGTTCTCACGCTACTCTCGCCGTCGATGACAGCTGGTCGGTGCGCGGCTGCTCTGGCGGTGCAGACCTAACCCCACGCAGGATGTTCGGTGCCTGGTTCATCCTGCCTACCAAACAAGGCAAAACAGTACCAGTAATTTCACCTGTAAACAACAATCCAATGAACACAACGCATGTAGATGCCTACTTCGAGGCTCTGAGCAACAAGGATAACCAAGGCATTATTCCGCATCTCTCCGAGCGTATTGTCCTGCTCGGCCCCATCTTTCCGGAGCCCACGGAAGGCAAAGAGGCCGTGGTACAGGTCCTTTCCGGTTTTCTGGCCACGATTGACACCCTCGAGGTTAACCTGCGGTTTGCTTCTAACCAGGACGTAGCCGTATTCTTCACCTTTGCCTGTAATGGAATCACGGTTCAGGGCAACGAGCATCTTCACCTGGATGAGAACGGTTTGATTGACCACATTGAGGTGGCGTGGCGGCCCCTTCCTTCCGCAGTGCTCATCCAAGAAATATTCGCCGCTAAAATGGGCTTTCAGGCCATGCGTCTCGTTCCGGCAGAAACCGTTGCGTAACCTGGGTTAACAGGCTGATCTAAAGGGTAAGCAGCTTTCTGTCGAAGGCGGTACTTACCCTTTAGACTAGGGCATCCAGAGGCCAGCAAGGCTGGCTGAGTTGCCGCAAGTGCAGTTGCACACAAACAAACAGCGGCAGAGTTAAGGAAATAGCTGAGCGCTACGTCTTGCCGATTACTCATTTGATCATCATGAAAATTCTTTCCTGCGCCGTGCTCGGCGCCTTCTCCAGCCTGCTGATGGCCAGCACGCCTTCTTCCAGTACCCCTTCTTTCATGAGCGAACCTACTACGGCCCCCGCTGCGGGCATCAAAAACATTGTATTGGTACACGGTACCTGGGCCGACGGCTCTAGCTGGGCCAAGGTCATTCCGCTGCTGACGGCCAAGGGCTACCACGTCACGGCCGTGCAAAATCCACTCACGTCGCTGGCCGACGATGTAGCCGCCACCAAGCGTGCCATTGCCCTGCAAGACGGACCAGTATTGCTGGTCGGCCATTCCTGGGGTGGTGTGGTCATCACCGAAGCCGGTACTGACCCTCAGGTGGCCGGCCTGGTGTACGTAGCCGCCGCCGCACCCGAAGCCGGTCAGTCGTTTCTGGAGATGGCGCAAACCGGGCCTGCTGCGCCCGGCAACGACCAAATCCAGCCCGATAAATTCGGCTACGTGCACCTGTCGCCCAAAGGCATCATGGAAGACTTTGCTCAGGACCTCTCCAAGACCGAGCAGCAGGTGCTCCTTGCCACGCAAGGCCCCCAGCCGTTTGCGGCGCTTCAGGAAAAAGTTACCGTGCCGGCCTGGAAAACCAAGCCCAGCTGGTACATCGTGGCGGCCAATGACCGGATCATTAATCCCGACCTGGAGCGCACGCTGGCCAAGAAAATAAATGCCACCACAACCACGCTGCCCACAAGCCACGTGGCCATGCTGGCCCAGCCCGAGAAGGTGGCTGCCGTAATTATCGAAGCTGCCAGCAAGGTAGTAGCCAAGAAGTAACCCAGCCAGGAAGCAAGTTCTTCGGACTGAACAGCCTATTCCTAAACCCATAAAAAAAGACTGTTAGCCTTGAGCCTAGCAGTCTTTTCGGCCGTTGTCTTATCGGCATACTCGTGAGCTAAAGGCGCACTCTGCAACCTACGTACTGCTACATGGTGCCTGGCAGGCACTTTACCTCTGGGATGCTGTAAAAGTCAATATTCAGAAGCAAGGCGCCCCGATACTCACCGTAGGCCAAGCCATGGCACTGATTAGAGAGCTGAGGCGGCTCCTGTCGTGTCTTCCGAAGAGGCGGTTTCGGCGAGAAACCAGGTTCGGCCTTCGGCCTCGTCGATATAGTTTTCCAGAATGCTGGCCGTGGCCACATCCTGGATTTCGTCGCAGCGCTCGTGCAATTCGCGCATCGCCTGGGCCAGGCAGCGGTTATCGTTGGCCAGGTGGCGCAGCATGTCGGCCGGGCTCACCTGCGTGGCATTATCATCAGCCACGCGCTGTAGTTGAGCAATTTCCCCAATGGAGCGCAGGGTAGCAAAGCCCAGCTTGCGGCCCCGTTCGGCCAAGGGGTCGATGGCGGCAAAGAGCTGCTGGCCCTGCTCCTCCAGCAGCAGGTGGTAGTCGCGAAAATGACGGCCCCGCATGTGCCAGTGGTAGTTCTTAGTCTTGACGTACAGCGCGAAAAAATCGGCGGTCAGACGACGCAGGCCATCAGCCACTTGGGCGCGGCCAGCTGTGTCCAGTTCGGGCGCAGTCGTTTGTAGGTCAGGTTGTGGATTAACAGTGGATGTCATACGAATGGGGAGAAGATGAGTACTAAAATGAGTGCGCCGGCCTCATGTTTATTCCGGTGCTCAGCAGGCCTGGAGCATGCGCTGAAAGCTTTCCCGGAAGAAAGCCGGCAGCAAGGGCTGCGCCAGCAGGGCCGCCAACTGGTCGGCTTGCTTATCGGGGCGGTAGAACTGGTCGGTAATGGCCTGAATGGTCAGGCCGGGCGCGGTGCGCTCCACGAGCATGAGCGCATCGCCGGCCTGCAGCTGGCCCGGCTGCCGCACGCCAAAATAGATCCCGCTGCGCCGGGCTGCCTGAAACTGCTTGACAAAGTGCTCGTCGTTGAAGCGCAAGCCAAGCTTGACGCAGGGCAGGCGCGGCTGCAAGGCCACCAGCACGGCCGTGCCCACGGCAAACGTATCGCCCAGGCACACGGCGTGGTCCGGCAGGCCACTGGTCGTCAGGTTCTCGCCGAAAATACCGGGCGTCAGGGCGGTGGTGGGTAGCTGCGCCTCCCAGAACGCGTAGTGGTCCAGGTCGTAGGCATACACGGCTTTGTCGGGACCACCGTGCACGCGCCGGTCTACTTGCTCGTCGCCCACCAGCCGGTCGGCCAGTACGGCCACCGGGCTGGCGACGGGCGCTTTAAAAATACCGGTCTCGATGGTCCGGCCCTTCCACTGGACGGCCCGTGGCTGCCCGACATTTACGGAAACAACGTTCATACTTACTGAGCTACAAGCACCCAACCGGGCTAGCACGCTTCGAAGGCGGCCTTTTGCCAAGTTGGGGCTTTAATTATTTACTCTTTGGGGGTTATTCGCTCCAGGGGGAGTTGAGCACCAGCTCACAGAAATTCGGGCTTTTGTACCCCGGAATAAAGCGCTCGGCCACGTCGGCTTTGATGTTGCCGAAGGTCGTTTCGGGCTTGTGGGCAAAGCCGCCGAAGAAGGTTTGCAGGATGTTGTCCTTGAAGCCCGTGCGCGGGAAGGCCGCCAGCACCTGCTCCCGCTGCTCAGCTGACAGGTGTTCGTAGCCGTCGCCCATCACATCCAGGCCCACGCCCGAATACAGCAAGGCAACTTCAGGCTCTTTCCACTCGGCCACCCCGATGGTGGTGTGCAGGGCAATGGCGTCCCAGACGACCTGGGCGTCGTGGGCCGGAATACCGTGGGATTGTAGAAAGCTGCGGGCCGCGTCGGCGCCGTCTACTTCGAAGCGCTTGTGCTTGCTGCAGTAGTGCTTGGTCAGGCCCAGGTCGTGAAAAACGGCGCTGATGTAGAGCAGCTCCGGGTCAAACTTGACTTGGGCCCGCTCTCCGTTTAGCACCCCGTACACATACACCCGCAGGGAGTGGTTGTAGAGAAACTGGGTGCCGTGCTCCAGCAGCAGCTCGGTGGCCTGCTGGGCCAGGGTAGAATCGGGCAGGCGCACGCCGGCCACCTGCTTTAAAAGGGTTTGTGCCATCGAGTTAGGATTGTAAAAGGTGAAATACAAAAGACAAGGAAATATTGGTCCGCCTCGGTTAGAGCAGTTTCAGGCAAAGAGTAGGAAGCGTAAAAGCTAATCCGGCTTTAGGTCGGGCGGGCCAGCAGGCGTTGCAGCTGGCGGGGGTTGCGGAAGCCGCAGCGCTCCGCAATGGCTTGGCGCGTCAGGCTGGAAGTAGCCACGAGCGTGCGGGCAGCCTCGGTCCGGATTTTGGTGGAAAACTCATTGATGCTCACCCCAGCGTGCTGCCGAAACAAGCGCGTCAGATTGCGCGGACTGCTGTGGGCTACTTCCGCCAAAACTTCCAGGGTCGGATTTTCGGCCAGGTGGTCGAGCAAATAGTCCTGGGCCCGGTGCACGCCCGGGTGCAGGTGGTTGCGGTGGTCGAGGTACACGCTTACCTGCCCGTGCACCCCGTTGCGGCGGTAGTACAGCACTAAGTGGCGGCTGACCTTGTACGCCAAAAGGGGCCCGAACCGCTCTTCCAGCAGCGCCAGCGCCAGGTCGATACCGGCTGCAATACCCGCGCTGGTGTATACGCCCCGGTCGTGCACAAACAGCCGGTCCGCCAGCACCCGACTGTCGGGAAAGGCCTGCTGCAGGGCGCCTACGTGCTGCCAGTGCGTGGTGCAGGTGCGGCCTTGCAGTAAGCCCGCAGCGCCCAGCACAAAGGCCCCTGAGCACACGGCGCACACGGCCACCCCACGCTCGGGCAGCCGCCGAAGCCAGGTATAAAACGCTTGATCTTCAGCATTTCCTAGCGAGGACAAAGCACCATCGGCAATGCCGGGCACCACGACTAAGTCTCCCTTTTCGAGCATTGCAGTACTGAAATGAGGTACCGCCGCAAAAGCCAGCCCGGCGGAGCTGCGGGGTGTGGGCTGATACTGCGCATAGGCCAGCTGCAGGTCCGCGCCCTGGGCCCGGGCTTCTTCGAAGACCTGCACTGGTCCAGCCAAATCCAATAGGGTGCACTGGTCGGGAACAAGGAATAGGATAGTGGGCATACGCAGTAATTGAGTGCACAAATATCCCTCACTTAGCGAACGTAGCCTAGGCCATTGTTCGGACATTTTAGGCCAAGCGGCAGGAGAAGGCTACGGTCAGGATACAAGCCGATAAGATAAGCGCACTGCTAGTTCAGAGGCGACGATACGTATGCTCCGGATAATGAAGTCAGGCTCCGAAGCCTCAGGATGAGGCTTTGCTAACCCGGCTATCCGAAGTTGCTAGGGCATGGTGATATAGCTTCGCCTAACCTTAGCTCATCCCAGCCGCGCCGGGCACTTTGTTTGCCCCTGCCAAAACGGCCGCCCTTCAACTCCGGCCCGAAGTATGACGTAGCCCGTTTCTATGTCCTGGCTATCCAAAAAGTTTGCGAAAATATCGGCCAAGCGGCCCCGGCCCGACGGCAAGCCGGCTTTGAGCGTGCGGGAAAGGGTGTCGGCCCTGAAAAACCTGCCGGAGTTTCTGCGCCTGATCTGGGAAACTAGCCCGGCGCTAACCCTGGGCAACATTGCCCTGCGCCTGCTACGGGCGGCTCTGCCGGTGGCCATGCTCTATGTGGCCCGCCTGATTCTGGATACCATTATTGGCCTTTCGCGCCAGCCCGGTGGCTCTTTCACGCCCATCATCGGGTTGGTGGGCCTGGAGTTCGGCTTGGCTATTCTCTCCGACGTGCTGGGCCGGGGCGTGGCCCTGCTCGACTCCCTGCTCGGCGACCTGTTTGCCAACCGCTCCTCGGTGCGCCTGATGGAGCACGCCGCCCAGCTCGACCTCGACCAGTTCGAGGACAGCGTATTCTACGACAAGCTCGAACGGGCCCGCCGCCAAACCCTGTCCCGCACCGTGCTCATGTCGCAGGTACTTAGCCAGGCCCAGGACATCATCACCATGCTGTTTTTGGCCGTGGGTTTGGCCGCTTTCAACCCCTGGCTGCTGCTCTTGCTGCTGGTAGCGGTGGTGCCGGCGTTTTTAGGCGAGTCGCACTTCAATGAGCGCAGCTACTCGCTGGTGCATAGCTGGACGCCCGAGCGGCGAGAGCTCGACTACCTGCGCCAAACCGGGGCCTCCGACGAGACGGCCAAGGAAGTGAAGATTTTCGGGCTCTCGGGCTTCCTGATTGAGCGGTTCCGGACCTTGTCGGATGAGTTTTACCAAAAGAATAAAACCCTGGTGGTGCGTCGGGCCGGCTGGGGCGCGTTGTTTGCCGCCGTGGGTGCGGCCGGCTACTACGCGGCCTATCTGTATATCATTGCCCAGGCCATTCGGGGCATATTTCCATCGGTCAGCTCACGTTTTTGTCGGGTTCCTTTGCCCGGATGCGGGGCTTGCTGGAAGGCATTCTGAGCCGGTTTAGCAGCGTGGCCGAAGGTGCCCTCTACCTGCAGGACTTCTTCGACTTTTTCCACCTGCAGCCCCGCATCGTGCGGGCCGAGGGCCAGACGGTGCGGTCTTTTCCGCGCCCGATTCGCCTGGGCTTCGAGTTTGAGAACGTGGGCTTTCAGTACCGGGGCTCGAGCAAGTGGGCCATTCGCAACCTGAACTTCACTTTGCGGGCCGGCGAGAAGCTGGCGCTGGTGGGTGAAAACGGGGCTGGCAAAACCACGCTGGTCAAGTTGCTCAGCCGCCTCTACGACCCCACCGAGGGTCGCATCCTGCTCGATGGGCACGATTTGCGCGAGTACGACCCGGCCGAGCTGCGTCAGGAAATCGGGGTGATATTCCAGGACTTTGTGCGCTTTCAACTCTCGGCCAGCCAAAACCTGGCTGTGGGCCGCATCGAGGAAAAGGAAAATCAGGACCGGATTCAGTCGGCTGCCGCCCAGAGCCTGGCCGATACGGTCATCAAGAAGCTGCCCGGCGGCTACGAGCAGATGATAGGTCGCCGCTTCGCCGGGGGGGTGGACCTGAGTGGCGGCGAGTGGCAGAAAATTGCTTTGGGCCGGGCCTACATGCGCGACGCCCAGCTGCTGATTCTGGATGAGCCCACCGCTGCCCTCGACGCCCGGGCTGAGCACGAGGTGTTCCAGCGCTTCGCCGACCTGACCCAGGGCAAGACCGCCGTGCTCATTTCCCACCGCTTTAGCACCGTGCGCATGGCCGACCGGATTCTGGTCATCGAGAACGGGCAGTTCGTGGAAATCGGCTCCCATGAGGACCTGCTGGCCCGCAACGGCCGCTACGCCGAGCTCTTTGCCCTGCAGGCCGCCGGCTACCGGTAGGGTGCAACTGCTGGGTCGGAATGTTGCTATAGGCCGCGGTAAGCGGGTTGATGAAATTTTTTGCGAGTTTTTTGAGCGCAAACCAATACATAAGGGTCTAGGATATCGTATCTTAGAAAGACCATTCCCCAAGTGATTTGCTGCGCATGAAACGGACTTCTATTCTGCTTTTCGGGCTTGCCCTGGCTCTTTCTGGCTGTTTTGCGGCGCGTGAGGCGCGCATTGAGTCTGATTATAGTTATACCGGCAATTTCCGGCGCTACCGCACCTACGAGTTCGTTACCGGTCAGGGCCTGGCCGCCGATTCCAGCAAGCTGGGCGAGGTACTACGCGACGCCATCCGGACGCGTATGCGGGTGCAGGGCTACAAGCCGGCCCGCAGCCGCCCCGATCTGCTGGTGATGTTTCGGCTGTTTGAAGGCGACATGTCCTTCCGCGGCTACGCCCAGGAAGACATGACCCGCTGGATGACCACGGGCATGGTAGAGGATGACGAAACGCCCAAAGAAGTACGCCAGGGCTACCAGCCGGTGCGCATGATTATGGCCGAAGGCACCTTGCTGGTAACTCTCATCGACAACCGCACCAACCGGGCCGTATGGAACGGTTACGCTTCGGGCGTGACGGTGCCGCCCGGACCCCAGGGCGAAATGGTGCTACGCCGCTCCGTGCGCTCCATCTTCGACCAATACCACGTCTTCACCGAAGGCTACCTCGACGGCGCCAGCCAGTAGCGGAAACTAAAGTTACTTGGTTAGCGCTTAAAAATGTCAGGCCGTCCTGGCTTCGCAAGAAGACAGGACGTTCTCTTTACCCAGCCAAAGCAGGACGTTCCTGTTTTTCAACTACCCGCGTTGCGCACCTGAATCAGCTCAGCAGCTACGCTGATGGCAATTTCCTCGGGTGTGCGGCTGTGAATTGAAAGGCCAATGGGGGCACGCAGGTGGTCCAGATCCGCTGCGGAGTAACCCGACGCGCGCAGGCTGCCCAGCAGCTCTTTTATTTTGGCCCCGCTGCCCATCAGGCCCAGGTACTTGACCTGATGGGTCAGGAGTTGGCGCAAGGCCACCTCGTCGGGCCGGTAACCGAAGGTCATAATTACTACATACTGGTTCGGCCCCTGAGCTACTTGCTCCGCCAGCGTGTCGTATTGCACCGTGCGCTTGTGGTGGGCGTAGGGGTTTTGCTGGTGAGTATTCAGGCCGGCCCGGTCATCGAGTACCGTAATTTCGAAGTCCAGCGTGGCCGCCACCCTCGATAAGGCCAGGGCTACGTGCCCGCCGCCCACAATTGTCAGCGCGTCGCGGAATCCGAGCTGCTCGTGGTACTGCCAGTCGGGGCCAGGGCTGTAGAAGTAAAAGTTGGTGCCTAGAGCGTCATCCTGCAAGGTCAGACCAGTTGCCGTGATGCGCAACGTAGCCCGCCGAAGCTGCCGCAGGGCGCCTAACACGGCTTCTACGGTCGGCAAATCCATGGGCTGCACGGGGTAAACCAGCAAGACCTGCTCGCCCGAGCAAATCATGCCGGAGCGGTCCTCGGCGGCTTCCTTGCGGTGAATCTGGGAGCGGATAAACGGCTTGTTTTGTCCTTCCAACATCCGGGCCCGGGCTAGCTCCACAAACTTATGCTCCATGATGCCGCCGCCAATGGAGCCCGCCATGCTGCCGGCCGATACGCTCATCTTGAAGCCCTGGCGGCCAGGACTGCTGCCAGAGCTGCTCAGCACGCAGAGCAGGGTTACGGGCTCATGGCGGTGCAAACAGCCAGCCACATGCTGCCACACCGGAAAGTCGCGCGGGAGGGAAGGGGTGGCGGAAAACTGCTCCACGAATCGTTTTTGAAAGTAGAAGCCAGTGCCGCCCACCTTTTCACAAAGGCTAGCCGCACTGGCTAGAGTAACTATTTAGGCTACCGTGGTGCCAGGAGCCAGCCGTACCACTTCCTCCGCAACCCCGCTGGGGTACAGATTCAGCAAGGCTTTTTCCGGTGTAATCGGGGCAGAGAAGGCAGGCCGGTGGCCGGGCCGGAAGGCGCTGATGGCGTCGCGCACCGCGAAGTACGCCCCGATGCCGTACATCAGGGGCGGCTCGCCCACGGCCTTGGAGCGCAGAATGGCCCGCGGGTGGCCCGGCGTATCGAGGAAATGCACGTCGATGCGCTGGGGCACCGAGTACAAATCTGGGATTTTGTAGCTGTTGAGCGAGTTGCTGAGCAGGCGGCCTTCCTCGTTGTAAATCAGCTCCTCCATCGTCATCCAGCCAATGCCCTGCACCGCCCCGCCCTCAATCTGCCCCTGGTCGATGGCCGGGTGCATACTCTCTCCAAAGTCATGCACGACGCGCAGCGCGTCGAAGGTGTAGGTGCCGCGCAGGCAATCCAAGGTGACGGTGGTATAGGCCGTGCCGTAGACGTGGTAGGCAAACGGATAGCCCTGGTTCGTGACCGGGTCAAAATGAATGTCGGGCGTGGCGTAGTGGGCGTTTTCGGTCAGGTTGACCCGTTTCCAATACGCCGATGATACCAGCTTTTCCCAGTTCGTATCGGCCGGAATACCCGCGGCCAGCACTTCCTCATCCCGGATTTCCAGGCCCTCGTAGTTGAGCGTATATTCCAGTACCGCGTGGCGCAAAAGCCGCTCACGCAAAGCCTCGCAGGCCATCTGAGTGGCCTTGCCATTCAAATCGGCCGTGGCGCTGGCCGCCGATGGGGAGGTGTTGGCCACCCGAGTCGTGTTGGTTGATTCCACTTTGACGCGGGAAGGAGAAATACCCAGCGTCTGGGCGGCCACCTGGGCAATTTTGGTGTTGACGCCCTGGCCCATTTCCACCGCGCCGGTACTTACGCCCACCGAGCCATCGGTGTAGATGTGCACCAATGCCCGGGCCTGGTTCATGGGCGTTTTGGTGAAGGAAATACCGAAGCAGATGGGCATTACCGACAAGCCCTTTTTCAGGCGCTCATTCTGCTGGTTGAAAGCCTCTACTTCCGCGCGCAGCTTGGGCAAATCATAAAGCCTGGCGGCCGTGTCCCAGGCCAGTTCGGCGTTGCACATTTCGGCCGGTTGCCGGTAGGAGAACAGGTCATTTTCGCGCAGCAGGTTGCGGCGCTGAATTTCACTGGCCGGCACGCCCAGGGTTTCGGCGGCCTTCACTATGGCCGACTCCATCACGAACATGCCCTGGGGCCCGCCAAAGCCCCGAAAGGCCGTGTTGGGCGGCAAATTGGTGCGGCAGCTGTAGGCCGTGGCTCGCACGTTGGGCACGAAATAGGCGTTGGTAGCGTGAAAGAGCGTCCGCTCCAGTACCGCCGGCGACAAGTCGGCCGCTGCCCCAGCGTTCTGGTAAAACGTGACTTCGTAGGCCAGAATCCGCAGGTTTTCGTCCAAGCCGATGCGGAAGTCGGAGCTGTAAGGATGGCGCTTGCCGGTCATGCGCATGTCGGCCATCCGGTCGAGCACGAGCTTCACGGGCCGGCGCACCACAAAGGCACCCAGGGCAGCCAAGGCGCCCCAGGGGGTGGCCTGGTCTTCCTTGCCGCCGAAGCCACCACCCAGGCGGGTCACATCGACTTCCACCTGGTGCATGCCGATGCCCAGCACGTGGGCCGTGTGGCGCTGCACGGCCGTCGGGCCCTGGGTCGAGGAAATGATGCGCACCCCGCCCATTTCGGTTGGGAAGGCGTAGGCGCCCTGGGTTTCGATGTAGAGGTGTTCCTGCCCGCCGGATTCGGCTTCTCCCTCGAAAATATAGGCGCACTGACTCCAAACAGTTTCCGGGTCGCCGAGGCTAAAGGTGCGGGGCGGCACAATCAGCTCACCTTGGGCTGCCGCCACGCGCGGGTCGGTGATGATGGGCAGCGGGTCAATATCGACGCGAATAAGGGCCAGGGCGGCCTGGGCCTGGTGTTCGGTGTCGGCCAAAACCAGTGCCACGGGCTGCCCACGGAAGTGGACGTGGCCCTCGGCTAAGAGCGGCTCATCGGGCACGATGCCGCCAATCTGGTTTTCGCCGGGAATGTCGGCCGCCGTCAGGATGCGGTACACGCCGGGCGCATTCAGGGCCTCGGTCAAATCGAGGCCGTTGAGTACGCCGTGGGCCAGTGGCGACTCAAACACGGCCGCGTACAGGGTGCCTTGCTGCACCGGAACATCATCCAGGTATTGGGATTCGCCGCGCACGTGGCGCACCGGGTCGAGGTGATTCATGGGAGAAGTATCGGGACGAAAAGCCGGCTTTTGCCAAGCCGTACTTTTCAGAAGTGCTTTAAAAAATCGTCGGTCATGTCGACGTAAGGAGAATCTTGCGTGCTGATGCTGGAAACCAGCCCGTCATGCTTCGACAAGCGGGCACCCAGTCAAGCATGACAATACCCATTGCCCGCGAGATGTCTTCTTGCGTCGACATGACGTTCTAATAGCAGCTGATTAGACCAGCTCGCGGAAGCTGAGGCGCTCGGGGAAGAACTGCAGGAAGTGGGCAAACAGCAGTTGGCGCAGCAGCAGGCGCTTGTATTCCACCGTGCCCCGGGCGTCGCTAATGGGGCTGATTTCGGTTTGGGCAATTTCGTTGGCGGCCGTTACGGTTTCGGCCGTGATTTCCTTGCCCGCCAGATAGGCCGAAGTGCGAGCCAGCAGCAGGGGCGTGGGCCCAACGCCGCCCGCCGACACCCGGGCTTCCTGCGCAAAGCCGTTGGTAGCGCGCAGCCACATGGCCGAGTTGACGCTGGCAATATCGAGGTGGGTGCGCTTGGATACCTTCTCGAAGTTGAACAGGTCGTCGGGCTGGGGCGCAGCAAAGCTGATTTCCAGTACCTGCTCATTTGCCGCTTTGGTCAGGGTCTTGTAGCCGCTGTAAAGTTCCCGCAACGGAATTTTGCGGCTTGGCTGGCCCAGGGCTCCCACCGTGACGCTGGCGTTCAGGGCCAGGAAAAAGATGGTCAAATCGCCGATGGGGGAGGCGTTGATGAAGTTGCCGGCCACCGTGCCCATGTTACGAATCGGCGTGGACGAGACTAGCTTCAAGTAGCCATGCAGGCCGGGAAACAGCTCCTGCATCAGGGGGGAAGCACGCAAGTTTTCGGCGGTAGTAGCAGCGCCCAGTACCACGCGGCCGTCGGCCTCCTGGCGGATGCCGCGCAAATCGGGCTGGTCGTAGAGCAGCTGCACCGGTACGGCCCGCACGTGCTCGGGGCGCTGTACCAGCAGGTCGGTGCCGCCGCCGAGGAGTTGATTGTTCGTGGTTAGTTGTCCGTTGTTGGTCTCGTGCCGGAGCTCGGTTTTGAGGGCTTGAAGGCGGGCCGGAATGTCCTTGAAATACGTTGGCACAAACTGCTTTTCGCTCAACCAGTCCACCACATTGGTGGCGGGGCGCTCGGCCAGCTGCTCGGTGAGCTGGGCCGTGGCCCGCTCCAGGGACTTGTAGCCGGTGCAGCGGCAGATATTGCCGTCGATGGCAGCCAAGCCAGTTTCGGCGGTGGCGGGATTGGAGCTGAGGCTGTGGCCGGTGAGCGACATCACGAAGCCCACGGTGCAGAAGCCGCACTGCGAGCCGCCTTCCTGCACAATGGTCTGCTGCACCGGCGTGAGCGTGCCGGCCGCGGCATTGATGCCTTCCACCGTGACGACGTGCTTGCCCTGCGCATTGCCCAGCGGAGTTAGGCAGGAGGTCATCGACTGGTAGTGCACACTGCCGTCGGGCTGCAGTTCACCCACCAGCACGGTGCAGGCCCCACAGTCGCCCTCGCGGCAGCCTATTTTGGTGCCTTTCAGGTGTTGCTGGTAGCGCACAAAATCCAGGAGGGTGCTACCTGCGGGCTGGTCGGTGCGGATACGCTGATTATTGAGGTAAAAATGGAGCATGCGGAAAGAAAAAAGCCAAAGCCAAGAGCGGAAGTTAGTAAAAAGTCGGCACGCGGTAAAGCCCTGGCTTGCCTTGTCAGTTCGTCAGCAGTCTGCGAATTCAGCTTCGTATAGAACGGGCACAAAAAAGCCCGCCGACCACCATGGCCAGCGGGCTGCGCAAGGCTGGGGTAGCGGCAGTTAGCCCCGTTTCGTCGGAATGCGGAACTGCACGCCGATGGAGGGAATAAAGGTGACGCCGCTGAGCTTGGTGGTCTTGTTATTGAGCAACTGATATTGCCCGTAGTTCTGGTAGTAGACGGACAGAGCCGGCACCACGTAGGCGTAGCGGTAGCCCAGCTTCACGTTGAAAAACGCGCCGTACGACGAAAAATCCTGCTTGCCTAGGGGCAGGCTCGGAATCAGCTGGTTGTTGCTGTAAATGTTGCGGGGCTGGAAGCCGTAGCGCAAAAACGTGTGCGAGTACACCACGCCGTAGGAAATGGCCCCGATTTGTTCTTCCGGCCCAAACGAGTGGCTGAACACCAGCGGCACCATCAGGTCGTTGCGGTTGGCCGTAAACTGGAGCAGTTCGTTGATGTTGTCGAGGAAGGGCAGGTCGGGCAGTTTGGCGCGCTGGGTAGCAAACTGCAGCCCGATGCTGCCATACATGCTGCCCGCCGCCGCGCCGGGCCGCTCGGGTGTGCCCGTCGAGCCCAGAAACTGGTACATGGCGTCGAAAACGTGGGAGCCGAAGGCGTATTTGTAGCCCACGTCGACCCGGTTGGCCACGCCGTAGCGCACGTAGAGGTCGGAGGAGGGCTGTACCGGGTCGAGGGCGTAGGCCAGGGCCGCCGTCTGCAGCTTGTCGATTAGCTCGCCCGAGGTGCCGTAGTCCACTTTGTCCTGGGTGAGCAGTTGCTCGGCGGCCTCCCTGACGGCCGAACCCGTTTTGCCAATCGTGGAAGTGGGCACGTTGAAGGCCAGGTTGCCACCGGCTTTGAATTCCCCTTTGGGCGTGACTTTGCCCGACATGGTCATCAGGCGCGGGGCCGAGCAGGCGGTAGTGAGCAAGGTGGCCGCGGCCAGCAAAACCTGGGCCGGGCGGAGAAAGGAGAATCGGGTCATAACCAAAAAGAAAGGGAAAGCAGAAAGGGTGGGAGCACCGGCGGAGGCGCAACTCCAAAACCACGCCGAAAGTACGACGCCAGGCCGCGGCGGTGGTCAAAGAAAAGAACCCAGCCTGGAATCTGCTAAGCTCTGCCCGACATTTCGGTTATTTGGCGAATAACCAGCAGGCAAAAACCAGGCATGAACATTCTCTACGGCGTTCCCGGCGAAGGACTGGGCCACGCAACCCGCAGCAAGGTCGTTATCGGGCATCTACTCAGCCAGGGCCACAACGTGTGCGTGGTCAGCAGCGCCCGGGCGTTTCAGGTATTATCGGCCAACTTTCCCGGCCGGGTCCACGAAATCCGCGGCTTCCATCTGGCCTACAAAAACCTGACGGTGTCGAAGTCGCGCACGGCGGCCCTGACCTTGCGCACGGCCCCGGAAAACCTGCGCATCAACTTCGCCAAGTACCGGGAGCTGCTCTGCGACTTCACGCCCGATTTGGTCATTTCCGACTTCGAGTCGTTCAGCTACTTCTTTGCCCGCTGGCGCCGCTTGCCCCTCATTAGCATCGACAACATGCAGATTATCAGTCGTGCCCAGCTCGATATTGCGGTGCCGCGGCCCGAGCGAGGCAACCTGAATCTGGCCCGCCAGATTGTGCGCGCCAAGCTCCCGCGCAGCCGGCACTACCTGATTACGACCTTTTTTCAACTGCCTGTTATCAGGGAGAATACCACCCTGGTGCCGCCCATTATCCGGCCCGAAATCCTGGCCGCCAAGCCCAGCACCGGCCCGCACGTGCTGGTGTATCAGTCGGCCACCAACCAGAAAGATTTGGTGCCCATGTTGCAGCAGTTGCCCCAGCAGGAGTTCCGGGTGTATGGCTTCAATAAGGAGGAGAATCACGGCAACGTGCAGCTGCGCGCTTTCAGTGAGCAGGGCTTTATCGAGGACTTGGCCAGCGCCCGGGCCGTTATTACCAACGGCGGCTTCTCCCTGATTAGCGAGGCGGTATACCTGCACAAGCCCATCTGTGCCATCCCGATTCCGGCCCAGTTTGAGCAGTTTCTCAACGCGGCTCAGGTAGAAAAGCTCGGCTACGGCCGTCACTTCGAGTCCCTCACCGCCGACAATGTCAAGGCTTTCCTCTACGACCAGACCGGCTACGCGCAGGCCCTGGCCGGCTACCACCAAACCGGCAACGAGGACCTGTTTCAGCGCCTCGACGCCTTGCTGAAGGAAGTTGGCCACGCGTTGGCGGCGTCCTGAAAAGGCTAAGCTGCGGAGCGGACGAAGTTTGCGGTTCCCGAGCAAAACCGGCAATTACCCCGCGGAATTTGGCTATTTTGGGCAACCATGAACCATTCACCTCTGGGCCGGCTGGCCCGCACTGCTGTAGTCCTGAGTTGTTGGGGAGCGGGCTTGGCGGCCTGCACCACCCCGTCCCGCACCGCCACTACGCAGCCCAATAAGTTTACCGATGCTACCCTGCGGCAGATTGCCACTGCCCAGGATGCGCGCCAAACGGCCGCGCTACTGCCGTTTCTGGACCGGTCCGAGGTGCTCTACCGCCGCGAAGCGGCCCTGGCCCTGGCTTCGGTGCAGGACAAAGCGGCCGTCGGGGCTCTCACGGCCCGCCTCACCGACCCCGAGCCGGCCGTGCGCGTAGCGGCGGCTTACGCTCTGGGCCAAACCGGCGACTCAACGGCTGAAGGGGCCCTGCGGGAACGAGTAGTGCAGGAAAAAGACGCCCTGGCCCGCCAATACGCCCTCGAAGCTCTCGGGCGCTGCATATCGTCAGCGGGTTTGGGTACCCTGGCCCGCCTGCCAGCCTCCCTCGGTACCGATACGGCCACGCTGAACGGGCAGGCCTGGGGGTTGTACCGGGCCGGCCTGCGCGGGGTAACTTCGGAGGCGGCCGTGAGCCGGCTGATTCAGCTGCTCAACCCGGCCAATCCGTACCGGGCCCGCCTGGCCGCCGCTAATGCCCTGGCCCGCACCCGGGGCCTCAACCTGAATTCCTACGCTGCGGCCCTTGCCAGCAGTGCCCAGTCCGACCCGGCTTACGCCGTGCGCAGTGCCGCTACTTCGGCCCTGAGCAAGGCCAATCAATCGGCAGCGGTGCCTGCGGTGCTGGCTACCCTGGCCCGCCGCGACCCCGATTACCGGGTGCGCATCAGCGCCCTGCGGGCTATGACGGCGGCGCAGTACGCGCCCGTGAAAGAATCGGCCTGGGCTGCCCTAACTGACCCGCACGAGCACGTTGCGTTGGCGGCGGCTGAGTTTTTCCTAACCCATGCCTCGGGGGAGCCGGGCTCGATTTTTCTGGAAAAAGCCAATAAGCTGACGGCTTGGCGTCCGCGCGCCACGTTGTTGGCTACGGCCCTCAAACTGGGTGGGCCCGAGCAAAATGCCATTCGGGCGGCCGTACAGGAGCGGTTTGTCAGTTCGGCGAATCCCTATGAGAAAGGCTATCTGCTGAAAGCCCTAGGGGAAGACCCAGCCGCCTATGACTTCGTAAGCCAAGCCACATTTGCCACTACCGGGCAACCCATCGTGATTGGCACCTATGGCATCGAGGCCTTGGTATCTATGCGGCGGCAGTCCAGCTTTCCGGCCGAGCAGCAGTCCAGTTTTGCCCTAGCTATGCAGCGCGCCATCCGTAGCGGCGATGTGGCGGTGATAGGCACGGCTGCCGAGGCCATCCGGGACCCGAAGCTGGACATGCGCCGGGTGTTTGCCAACGCCGACTTTCTGAAGCTGGCCCGCGAAAAGTTGGTGCTGCCCCGCGACCTGGAAGCCTGGCAGTCGTTGCAGCAAACCATAGATTACCTCGAAAACAAGCCCACAGCCCCGTTTCCCGTGGCTACCGCCGCCACGCATCCTATTGATTGGGGCCTAGTGCAGGATATTCCCGTCGGGCAGCGGGCCCTGATTCAAACCAGCAAGGGGCCAGTGGTTTTCCAGCTGTTGGTGAATGAGGCCCCGGGCTCAGTAGCCAGCTTTGTAGCCCTCATCCGGCAGGGCTTCTACAATGGCAAAAACTTTCACCGGGTGGTACCCAACTTCGTGGCCCAGGGTGGCTGCCCCCGCGGCGACGGGTGGGGCAGTTCCGACTACAACCTGCGCTCCGAATTTGCCGACCGGCGCTACGGGGAAGGAGCCGTAGGGCTGGCTTCGGCGGGCAAAGACACGGAGAGCTGCCAGTGGTTTATTACCCACGCGCCCACACCTCACCTCGACGGCCGCTACACCATCTTCGCCCAGGTCGTGAGCGGCATGGACGTAGTTAGCCGGCTGGAAATCGGGGACCGAATCGAACGAGTAGAGCTGATGCGCTGAGCCGGTAGCGGCACCGCTAAAAACGACAACGGGCCGCCTCCAGTGGAGGCGGCCCGTTGTGGTAAAGGCCAATTATACGAAGCTGCTTATTGCTTTATCAGGCGTAGGGCTTTGCTTGAAACACCTGTGCCGTTGACCTGCACCAGATAAGTACCGGCGGGTAGCGTGGCGGGCAGGCGTAGCTGGGAGTTGGTGGGGTCAGTCAGCTTCTGTTCCAACACTAGGCGGCCCGTCAGGTCGGTTACGGTGACCTGCAGCGGCCCAGTCGCCGGACTCGACAGGTGGACCGTGGTGTAATCCGAGGCGGGGTTAGGGGCCAGGGCTACGGTAACGGCGCGGCCGTCTGCAGTGCCACGGGTGATGTTGGCAACCGGCGAGTAAGAAACTTTGCCGTCTACATCAACCTGGCGCAGGCGGTAATAGAGTTGCGTGGCGTTACTGGTTTCCCGGTCTGAATACGAGTAGCTGCTGCTCGTCGTCGTGGTACCGCGGCCGGCCACGAAGGCTAGTTGCTGCCAGGTCTGGGCATCCAGGCTGCGCTCCACGGCAAAGCCTTTGTTGTTCTTTTCCGAAGCCGTGCGCCAGTCGAGCACCACCGTGCCCGGCTGCCGTTCCTGGGCCGTGAAGCTGAGCAGCTCCACGGGCAGCGGCACCGGCTCGGCGGCACCGAAAGTAAACGGCCCCATAGCGGCCACGGGGGCAGCCGACGTTACCGAGCCAGCCGCCAAAGAGCCGCTCAAGCTGCCATTGCCCTCGGTTACCCAAGTAGCACCGTCGAAGCGGGCCACTTGCAGGTTGCTGGAAAATTCGTCGATGCCGCTCCGGCTGCCGTTTTCCCAGAATAGCTGCACACTGACGGCGTCCGTAGAGCCGGTCCGGTCCAGGTTCCAGTACTCTACGGCGCTTACTTTCTTCAGTGGCTCAGTAGGAGTCTGGTTAGGGTAAGGGGCGGCAAAGTATTCGGCGGTGAAGGCTGAGGTAGTACTAGCTGGGGCTGAAATGCCCATTCGGGCCCACACGCCGCCTTTGCCAACCGGGAATACAAAGCTGGTGTTGCCCAGCTTGCGTAGCGGCCCAGTTACGTACGAACCCGCATTGCCGGCCGTAGCACTGGCTTCGGCCGTCAGCGTCAGTAGGCCAGAGGAAGTGCTGAGCAGACCGTTGGTCAGCGTCAGCTGCCCCGACAAGTCGAAGGCCGCACCCAACGAGGCCGTTTTGCCGGGCGCATTCAGCACGAGGTTTTGTAAAGTAGTAGCTCCGTCGTTGGTCAGCAGCAAGCTCTTGCCAATCGTGGCCGTTTCGGCGTAGGTGGTAGCTACAGCTTCCACTGTGCCGCCCTCACTCACGGCGGTCAGACCTTCCTGCAAGCGACCTGCGGTACCAGTGCTGGGGCTAAATCCATCCACGTGCACGTAGCTCATGTCGCAGAGAAACCCGTTGGCGTCGGTGGCATCGGTGCGAGTGTGTACGAAGGGCGAATAATCCACACGGCCCGTACCGGCCAACGACGACACCTGGGCGAAGTTGGTGCTGGGGCCGCCCAGCGTGATGACCAAGCCGTTTTGCCCATTAGCCCCCCGTACCGTCGCAACCTGAGCCGAGCCCAACCAGTTGACGGAGGCATTCAGCACATTGGTCAGGTTTACGGCCCGCACGGCGGTTGCGCACGAGTCCAGTCGGTTGTTGCGGATGCTGTCGGCGCTGGAAATCAGCGAAGCATTGCGGTCAATATCGAAAAAGGGCGTCGAGGTGGAGCCATTGGCCGGGCGGTCCTGCACCTGTACGCCGCGCTGGCACTGGGCTATTACGTTGCCGAAGACCTTATTATTACCACCTTCCAGCACGATGCCAAAGCCATTGATATTCACAAACGTGCGGAAGGCATCGGCTAGGTAGCCCCGCACGATGTTGTTGTTGATGTAGGCGCCGCCGGTCCTCAAGTCACCGGTTACGCCGCCGCCAACGGCAATGATGTTCCGGTCCCGGTCGATGAAGGCGATGCCCGCATTATCCTCAGCCAGGTTGGTGGGCGCCCCGATGGTGCGGACCACATAGTTGCCGCGCACTACCAGACTGCCCGGCCCGCTGCTGCGGCCCGTACCCGTGCACGATTTCAGCTCCAATCCGTTGGAGGCGTTGTTGCGCACGAAATTATTCTCAATCAGGGCTGCGGGGGTGGTGAAGTTGCCGTTGGCGTCGCGCAGGCCCGCGGCACCCAGCACAGCAATAGCTGGGCCCAGGTTGAAGCCGAGGCGGCAGTTGCGGATAATAAGCCCACTGACGCTGCCATCGTTGATGTCAATACCGGCCCGGCGGTTTTGCTCAAACACGCCATCCTCAATCAGAATATTGCGTTTGCTGCCGTTCACCAAGAACAGGCCGCGCCCGGCGCCGTTGTTGCGCGTGTTGGGGTCCAGCGCCGTTTTGGTGGCCCGTACCCGCCGGAAGGTGATGTTCTCGGTGTAATTGGGGTAGCCGTTCCAATAAATTCCAAACTGCCGGTTTTCGGTGGTGGCTACGTCCTCAATGAGAAAGTTGATGTGGTTGCTCTGGTTGTCGCACTGAATACCGTAGTCGTAGGCCCGCACTTTGAGGTCGGCAATTGTCACAGGGTTGGCTGGGGTGCCGCCAGTAGCCGTAATGAAAATGCCGGTTTCACGGGTCTGCTCCTCACCGGGAACCAAGCCGCCGTCGAACACCGTGCGGGCCGTATCGACGCCCTGCAGATTGATGTTCTTGTTGAGCACCACCCGTTCGGAGTACCTGCCGGCATCAATAAAAATAGTCGTTGTGGCGGCATTGGCGCTGGCCAGCGCCTTGGCCACGGTAGAAAAAGGAGCAGTGGTGCTGCCATTGCCGGTGGCGTCGTTGCCGGCGGAGGTGGTGTACACGTCACCGGTTTGGGCTCCGTCATTCACATAAAGAGCCTGGGCCTGAGCAGTTGTCAGGCCTGCGGTAAGCAAAATTAGAAGTAAGCCGAAAAAGGCATGGGGTAAGGAGTGTTTCATAGCCATATTGGGAAAGAGCGGTTGGGCCTTAAACGGGATTTTATCCGCTTAGGTTAGGAATAATTCTGTTTTTATTGCTGAGCTAGTCTACCGCAGTGGGCATTTTTGAATTTCATCGGCTTCGATAATTTTAATTTTTAAAATCAGAAAAATAATTGTATAAATGATTGTTGTATAATACTATATACATGTAGTGACATGAATAGTGAATCAGCCCCGCCGCAGCTAATAGCAGTGGCCAATCGTCAAAAATATTAGCCGTTTTGGGGGGGAAGAGAAAATTGTGAATGAGATTAGTGCAAATACTGATACAAAAAAACGCCGGACCTCGAGGAAGTCCAGCGTTTCTCATATCGAGAAAGATGCTCTCTAAGCGTCTTCCCGCCCGTGTACCTGGGCCGGTGGCGTAGTGGCTTCCACGGCCGTAAAGGTTTCCAGGATTTTGTAGGCGTGCGACGATTCTTTGGGCACAACCCACGAGTTGCCAGCCTCCAGCAGCACCATCTGGCCCTCAATGTGGAGCTCAGCTTTGCCGCTGATAACGTAGCCTACTGTTTCATAAGGACGGGTTACGGCTTCTTTAGCGTCGCTGGGTTCTTCGTTTTCCCAGAGCCGCATGGCTACGTGGATACCGGAAGCCAGGTATTTTTCGCCGTCTTTGCCCTTGGGCGAGAATCTTGAGTCGATTTTGGTGATGGAGGTATCAGCCATGATAGGGGAGGGGGTAAGGTGAATGGTTGGATAAGTGCAGGTCCCTAGCCTAACGCAAGGGGCGCGGGAGCGGTTGTGTTCTAAACCTTCGGGCCGGTGCCTGGTTGCAGCATACGTTATGGCCACTATATTGCCATCTTAAGCCGCTCACTATGGTCTGAGCCGCCCCGCTTTTTGCCTTACCCATGCACGCTGCTTTCATTCAGTCCCTGGCCGCTGCCCACCGGCAGGCTACTGCTCCTTTGCCCGGCCCGGCCTTGTGCCTGCTCGCCGACCAGCTGCTGCAGGTTTTGTTTCCCGAGCGGGCCGCCCGGCCCCTTGGCAGCACCGACGCCATTGAGGCCGTGCTCTATCAGCTTCAAACCGACCTGGCCGACCTGCTGCGGTCAGTACTAAGCGCTGCCGAGGCCGAGCAAATTGCCCAAACCTGCATGCAGGGCCTGCCCCAGCTGCGCGAACTGCTCCTGCGCGATGCCGCCGCTATTGTGGCCGCCGACCCGGCCGCTAAGGGTAGCGAAGAGGTTATCAGTACCTACCCGGGGTTTTATGCCATTGCCCTGCACCGCTTTGCTCATGCCTTGTACCAGTTGCAGGTACCCCGCGTGCCCCGGCTGCTGAGCGAATATGCCCACACCCGCACCGGCGTCGACATTCACCCCGGAGCCCGTATCGGTCCGTCGTTTTGTATCGACCATGGCACGGGCATCGTTATCGGCGAAACGGCCGTCATAGGGGCGCATGTCAAGATTTTTCAGGGTGTAACCCTCGGGGCGCTGAGCGTGGCCAAGCACTTGGCCAACATCAAGCGCCACCCGACTATCGAAGACCACACCGTGGTATATGCCGGAGCTACCATTCTGGGCGGCAGTACGGTAGTAGGCAGCCATAGTATCATCGGCGGCAACGTGTGGCTGACCGAGAGCGTGCCGTCCCACTCCCGGGTCTACCACCGGGCCCAGATTCACGTGACCCGCTCCGAAGACCCCTCGGCTGATATCACCTTCTCCATTTGATTTACCTTGCCTCAGCCGGTA
The DNA here is from genome assembly GCF_022919135.1 of Hymenobacter cellulosivorans. Lineage (NCBI taxonomy): Bacteria > Pseudomonadati > Bacteroidota > Cytophagia > Cytophagales > Hymenobacteraceae > Hymenobacter > Hymenobacter cellulosivorans. Next base: position 2,489,923 of record NZ_CP095049.1, read on the forward strand.
CCCTGCTGGTTTTGGGCTCCGACTTCACCAAAAACCTACTTCCTACCTTTTACCATCTACTTTCCCATGAAAGCCAACACCATCCTTGACACCATTGGCAATACCCCTTTGCTTCGCCTGAACCGCCTGTTTGCCGACCGTCCCGACGTGGAAGTGTGGGTAAAGTTGGAGCGGGCCAACCCTGGAGGCAGCATCAAAGACCGAATTGCGTTGTCCATGATTGAGCAAGCCGAAAAAGATGGCCTGCTCACCCCCGACAGCCTGATTGTAGAACCCACCTCCGGCAACACGGGCGTAGGCCTGGCTATGGTGGCGGCTGTGAAAGGCTATAAGCTGACGTTGGTAATGCCCGAGTCGATGTCGATTGAGCGGCGCCGGCTGATGGCTGCCTATGGAGCCAACCTAGAACTCACGCCTCGCGAGAAGGGCATGAAGGGCGCTATCGAGAAAGCCCACGAACTTGTGCGCGACACCCCCGGGGCCTGGATGCCAATGCAGTTTGAAAACCCAGCCAACATTAAGGTGCATGCCGAAACGACGGCCCAGGAGATTCTGCGCGACGCGCCCGAAGGCTTCGACTACCACATCACCGGTGTGGGCACCGGCGGCCACATTACGGCTGTGACCGAAGTGCTCAAGCCCGAGTTTCCGAATATGAAGACTTTCGCCGTCGAGCCTGAATTGTCGCCGGTCATTAGCGGCGGCGCGCCGGGCCCGCACCCGATTCAGGGTATCGGCGCCGGCTTTATCCCCGCCAACCTACACACCGAAGTACTGGACGGCACTATTCTGGTCAGCCAGCAGGAAGCATTTGATATGGCCCGCCGGGCTGCCCGTGAAGAAGGCATTTTCATTGGCGTATCGTCGGGGGCTTCCTTAGCGGCCGTGGCCAAGAAACTGCCCGAAATGCCCCAAGGCAGCCGCGTTCTGACGTTCTGCTACGACACGGGCGAGCGCTACCTGTCGGTTGACGGTCTGTTCGTGTAAGCCACGTTAACGAGCACAAAAAAAGCCCCGCACCAGCGGGGCTTTTTTTGTGCTCGTTAAAAAGCAAACCAAACAATGGGTAACAAAAAAGCCCAACCGTTGGGTTGGGCTTTTGGTGGAGAATATCGGAGTCGAACCGATGACCTCTTGCATGCCATGCAAGCGCTCTAGCCAGCTGAGCTAATCCCCCGTGTGGTTTATTCCGCAGTCATCTACCGTGGAATTGTGATGCAAAGGTAGGCGCAGATTGACAATGTGCAAGCGTTGGGAAATAAAAAAACTGATAAAATATGCATCAGCTTGATAATTAGGCCGAAAAAAAGCGGGTGGAACATTGTTCCACCCGCTTTCGGGGACTAGGCTAAAACCAGCTTAGTTGAAGATATAGCGCAGGCCCAGCTGCAGGTAGTAGGTTGAAGTTACACCCAGCGTGTTACGGAACGTTTCAACGGGCAGACCATTGCGGTCCAGGTTGAGGCGGAAGGTAGGACGGGTAGTACCATTAGCTACCACGCTGTTTGCATTGGAAACTTGCAGAATAGAGCTAGTGTTGATGGTCTGGGTAGCACCCCAGTCCTTGTTCAACAGGTTACCCAGGTTGAATACGTCAACACTCAGCTGCAGCGTGTTACGCTTGTCGCCAATGTTGGTGAAGATGTCTTGCAACAGTTTCACGTCAAACTGGCTGCGCCAGGGCAACAAAGCACCGTTGCGCTCAGCATACTCACCGCGGTGCTTGCTCAGGTACTTGTCTTGCTCGATGTACTTGAAGAAAGCTTCGCTCTGCTCAGCCGGAGTGAAGGTAGTGTTACCCACGGTATTGTTTACGAAGGTGATTTCAGAAGCATCCTTCGGAATGTAGATCAGATCGGCGAAAGCACCGTCACGGTTGACGTCAGTGCTGTAGGTATACGAGAAACGACCAGCCTGCGAGCCTTCATAGAACAGCGACAGGGTAGTACCCAGGTGGTTCAGGTATTCTTTACGGTACGATACCGAAGCAATAACGCGGTCCGGAACTACATAGCTGGCGTAGCTCAGCTCAGGGAAGTTCGAGCCGTTTACGGTCGGGTTGTTCTGCCACGAACCGCGGGGCTGGTCACCACCACCGTCGAACAGGTTGCGAGCATCGCTGCGTACGTAAGCAACCGAAGCATACAGGCCGCTGGCGAACTGCTTCTCCAGCTTGGCCGTAGCCGACCAGTAGTAGCCTTTGCTGGCGTTGCCCAGTACAATGGCGTCGTAGGTACCAGCACCGGCAGTACCAGGTGCTACGGGCTGACCGCGCAGGATCGGGTTGTAGTAACGGTCCTGTACGTTAACGGGGTACACCAAACGGTTGTCGGGGTAGCCGGGGATGTTCAGGGCCTGGGGCGTAATCAGGTTGGGGTTACGGAACAAAGCGCTGTTCAGGTCTTTGTTGTAAATACCTTCCAACGAACCCACGATGCCGAAGGGCAGTTTCACGTCAACAGCCAAGCTGCTCTTCCAGGTCTGGGGGAACTTGAAGTTCGGGTCCAGCGAGGTAGTCGTGGTGGGGATGGCAGTACCGCCAGCAGGGGGAGTAGCAGGACGGTAGAAGGCTGGGTCGGGGCTGAAACCGCGGTAACCGCCAGGAACCGTGTTAATGGCATTGCCTTCGTAGGAGTCGGTGATTTGCAGCAAACCAGCGTCGCCGGCCTGGCTAACAATCCATACGTAGGGGATACGGCCGGTGAAGATACCCGAACCACCACGCAGCTGAACCGTACCGTTGCCTTCTACGTCCCAGTTGAAGCCCAGACGGGGCGACCACAGGATTTTCGACTCGGGCAGACGCGAAACGTCGATTTTCTCACCACCAGCGAACACCAGGGGCTCGATCAGCTTGTGCTGCTGCAGGGGCTCGGGGAAGGTGATGTAGTCGAGACGCAGGCCACCGGTTACGCGGAAGCGGGGGTTAACCACATATTCGTCCTGCGCATAGAAGGAGTACTGGCCGAACTTGAAAGTAGGGAAAGCCTGCTCAAAGTTAGGCGACAGCGAGTACGTCAGCGAGAATGCCGTCGGCACGCCCGTTTTAGCAATAGCCGGATCAGGGTTCGACGCCTTCAGGAAGTCGTCGTACGAGTTGAAGCGGTAGTAGCTGGTGCCCTGACGCTGGAAACCGTTACGGGTAGTGCTCAGGTCAACCTGCGCACCGAAGGTCAGGTTGTGGTTGGCCAGAATCCAGGTGAAATCATCCCGGAAGGAGTAGATTTCTACGTCGCGCAGGTTGCCGTACGTGAAGGGCTCGTAACCAAAGTACGTGAAAGGAGTAGCCGCCGAGTTACCGCCGTCTGACTTCAGAATGTCAACGAAAGGGAAAATCTGGCTGTCGGAGCTACGTGGGTCGTTCTGCTTGGTGAAGGTACCACGCAGCGTGTTCGACATCGTGCTGCCGAAAGTCGAGTTCAATTCAGCGGCGAACGAGTAGAAGTTGGCCTCCTGGTAGTAGTTGGAGTTCTGGAAGCCCAGCGCAGTGGTGTTGCCACGGCTGATGCCGGTGGGGAAAGAAGGAGCCGCCGAGTTACTGGTTGGGTTAACTTCTTTGCCTTCCGTCTGGCTGTAGCGCACGTTGAAGCGGTGGTTCTGGCTGATGTTCCAGTCGATGCGGGCCAGAATCTTGTTACGGGTCCGCTCAGTGTCGTAGCCCTGATATTCGCCAGTTTCGTAGCCATAGCGGTTACGCAGATACTCTCTGATGCCATTCAGCTCGCTAGCCAACGGACGGGTGATGTTGGGGTTGCTGCCATAGCGAGCCTCCGGCGTAGCAGCTACGCGCTGGGAGAAGGGAGTAGTGCTCTTTTCGATTTCAGCGTTAACAAAGAAGAAAACCTTGTCTTTGATAACCGGGCCACCCAGACGGAAACCGTACTGGTTGAACTGAGATTTCTGAATGTCAAACGACTCGTTGCCTACCCGGGTACCAGTAAAGTCCTGGTTGCGGAAGTAGGTATACAGCGAGCCAGAGAAGTTGTTGGTACCGGAGCGGGTTACGGCGTTGATTGCACCACCCGTGAAGCCCGACTGACGCACGTCGTAAGGCGTTACACTTACGGTGAGCTGTTCAACGGCGTCCAGAGAGATGGGAGAGCCGCCGGCGGGCAGGTTGCCACCGATACCGAAGTTGTTGTTGAAGTCGGAACCGTCGACGGTGAAGTTGTTCTGACGGTTGTTACCACCACCTACAGCGGCACCGTTGGCCTGAGGCGTCAAACGCGTGAAGTCGTTCAGGCTCCGGCTGATCGAAGGCAAACGCTCAATCTGCTCGCGCTGCACCGACGTAACCGAACCGGTACGGTCAGCGTTGATGATGTTGTCACGCTGACCACGTACTACTACGTCGGCCAGTTCAGTTGTTGCCTCGCTCAGGTTGATATCCAGGCGCAGATTCTGGCCCAGGGTCAGGAAGATACCGTCACGAGCTGTCTCTTGGTAGCCGATGAAGGTTACGCGAACCGAGTAGGGGCCACCTACACGCATACCACCGATGTTGAAACGGCCTTCCGAGTTCGTGGGTGCTACGTACTGGGTATTCGTTGGGGTGTGCACGGCAATAACCGTCGCGCCTGGCAAACCAGCTCCGGACTTGTCGGTGATAACACCGTTCATAGCCGAAGTAGTTACCTGACTCCACGCCGCCGGAGCTGACAACAGCGTCAACACCAGCAAGAGTAAGAGGCGTAAACGTGAGTGTTTCATAAATGGGTAAATGAGTGAAAAAAGAGGAGGCTTAATGGGAAAAGAAGTGCAAAAGTAAGGACGTTTTTCGCCGGGTTCGTTACCAAATCTTTGTCTTTGGTGAACGAGGCCCGTACCAGGGGTTTTCTACTGCAAAGGTAAGAGGGAAATTCACAATCTGGGTCTTACCGCCCGGATAAAGCGGCTCAGATAGTAGTCACTCTCCAGGCTGTTCTCGACTACCCCTAACGAGCTGGATGAGTGGATGAACTGAATGCTCTCCGGGCTGGCTTCCGTAACTAAGCCGACGTGCGTAATCGTGCTGCTGCCAGGTGAAGCTCCGAAAAATACTAAATCGCCGGCTCGTAAGTCCTGGGGTTTTACGGGGGTTCCCCACACGGCTTGCTCGTTGGAAGACCGGGGAATCTGCACGTCGATGGCGGCAAAGGCCGCGCACAGCAGCCCTGAGCAGTCCATACCCAAGCGGGTGGTGCCACCGTATTTGTAAGGAGTGCCTTCGTAGGAGCGGGCCGCTTCAATAACCGTAGCTAAATCCTTGGAAACGGTAGCCGGAATACTAGCCCGCTTCACGACCGTTTTGGATTTGCCAGTTGGAGCCGAGGTTTTAGTTTTGGCTCGCGTCACGGGCCGGGCGCCACGGCGGCGGCGCTCTTCCGCTTTCAACCGGGCCATTTCGCGGGCCGAATAATAGCGGCCGTTGCGCTGGTTGAGCTTGCGGGAGCCTCCGCAGCTGGCCAGTAGGACTAAGATACTAATCAGTAGCACTGGCCACCAGCGTAGCTGTTGGAGTGAATACTGTACCTTCGTAAGGTGTTCCCGCATCGGGACAAAGATACGCGAATCGTTCATTCTGCCGTCTATATATGAATTTCCAACCGCTGACTCCCGACCTCATAGCCGCCTTCGAGCAAATCGTGGGCGAAGCGTATGTGCTTACTGCCCAGCGTGCAGAGGCCGACGTGTACGCCGACTATGGCCGCGACCATACCGAAGATTTGCATTTTGCTCCGGACGTGGTACTTCGCCCCGGCAACGTCGATGAGATTAGTAAAATTGTCCGCCTCTGCCACGAACACCACGTGCCCGTTACGGCGCGGGGCGCGGGAACCGGCCTGAGCGGCGGAGCCTTGCCCGTGCACCACGGCGTAGTACTGAGCACCGAGCGGCTCAACCGCATCATCCAGATCGACGAGCGCAACCTGCAGGCTACCGTGGAGCCGGGCGTGATAAACGAGGCCTTTCAGGTGGCGGTAAAAGAAGTTGGCCTGTTTTATCCGCCCGACCCGGCTAGTAAGGGCAGTTGCTCGCTCGGCGGCAACCTGGCGCACAGCAGCGGCGGCCCCAAAGCCGTGAAATACGGCACCACCCGCGACTACGTCCTGAACCTGGAAGTGGTGCTGCCCACCGGCGACGTTATCTGGACGGCGGCCAACACCCTGAAAAACTCGACCGGCTACAACCTCACCCAGTTGATGGTCGGCTCGGAGGGTACGCTGGGCATTATTACCAAGGTCGTGTTCCGACTGCTGCCTTACCCGCAGCACAATATCCTGATGCTGGTGCCTTTCCGCCGGGAAGAGCAGGCAGCCGAGGCCGTATCAGCGGTGTTCCGGGCTGGGGTGATTCCTTCGGGCATGGAATTCATGGAGCGTGAGGCCATTGCCTGGTCGTCGGACTACCTGAAAATTCCGCTCACCCTGCCCGAAGACATCAAGGCCCACCTGCTCATCGAGCTCGACGGCCAGGATATGGACCAGCTCTATAAGGAAGCCGAGCAGGTGTATGGCGTGCTGGAGCACTACGATGTAGGCGAAATCCTGCTGGCCGATAATGCCACGCAAAAAGACGAACTCTGGAAAATCCGGCGCAACATCGGCAATTCAGTGCGCTACAACTCAGTATATAAGGAAGAAGACACCGTCGTGCCCCGGGCTGAGCTGCCCACGCTGCTCAAAGGTGTAAAGGAAATCGGAGCCCGCTATGGGTTCAAAAGTGTGTGCTACGGTCACGCCGGCGACGGTAATCTGCACGTCAACATTATCCGCGGAGAACTGACTGACGAGCAGTGGAACGTGGGCCTGCGCCAGCCAATTACCGAGATTTTTGAGCTCTGTGTAAAGCTGGGCGGCACCATCAGTGGGGAACACGGTATTGGGCTGGTGCAGAAAGGCTACATTGGCATTGCCTTGCAGGAAACCAACCTGGAACTCATGCGGGGCATCAAGAAAGTCTTCGACCCGCACGGTATTCTGAACCCCGGCAAGATTTTTTAGTCCTGAATCCCGGATTCGACGGGTTTTCCGGATTGGTCAGATTATGCGGACGATTATCAAAACCAAAAAGGCCACCCAAGCGGGTGGCCTTTTTGGGTGGCTTTGCATTTCTGATTTCGAATGAGCCTACTTGTGCAGACGGCAGCGCCGTCCACAGAATTCGTGGTTACGACTGGTCGCCTTTGAGCTTGTCTTCACCACCGTAGGGTGCCCCGGCGGTAATGTCACCGCGCAGGCCGCCCTGCGACACGCCGGGCTGAGTGCTGGGCTGTTGAGAAGTAGTAGAATTGTCGTCAGATTCCACTTCGGGGCCCGAAGCGGCGTCGGCACCCCCCACCATGGTGGCGGTGCTGGGCTGGCCGTTGCCGGTGATAATAGTGGCCTGCTCACCGACCGGGCCGGCCAACGCATTTACTTTCTCTACGTATTGGCGCTTGGCATCGTCCTCGCTCACGCCTTTAAACTTGCTCCACGAGTCCCATTGGGCTTGTGACATGCCGGCGTAGCCACTTGGGTTGTCGGGTGAGTCGTCGCCGACCACTTCGCCTTTCGTGTCATGGTCACCTTCGGTGGCCTGCTTGTAGAGTCCGTAGAGCTCGGTCATGTGGGCGGCGGCTTTGTCGCCCGGCAGGTTGTCTACGCGCGCTACAGCGGCTTCAAATTGCTGTTGTAAATTCATTTGCTGCTGAAGGTCCATATGTCGGGAATAGCTAAAGAGTGGAAAAGTACCTGAGTTTACTAGCATGGCACGGCTTTGGTTGCGGGGGCGCGCTGCTAAGTTTTTCAGAAAGTAAGTGCGCAGAGTTCGTACTTTTGCCCGCCAATTATGTGTGGAATCACCGGAGTATTCGCTTTTACCGACGCAGGACGCCGCTCGCTGTCCGCGTTGCATGCCTCAACCGACGCTATTGTTAGCCGCGGACCTGATTCTCAGGGGCATTTTGTGTACGACCGTTGTGGTCTGGGCTTTCGCCGCCTGGCCATTCTCGATCTGACGGCCGACGGCAACCAGCCGATGACCGACGAGTCGGGGCGCTACACGATTGTCTTCAACGGGGAGATCTTCAACTTCAAGGAGCTGCGTCAGAAGCTCGTCAAGAAGGGGCACAAGTTTCATTCTCAGACTGATACGGAGGTTATTCTGAACCTCTATATCTCGGAAGGACGGGGCTTTTTGAAAAAGCTTAACGGCTTTTTCGGCTTGGCCATCTACGACAAGGAAGAGGACTCACTGTTCATCGCCCGCGACCGAATGGGGGAGAAGCCCATCTTGGTGTACCGCGACGAGGACAAGATGTTTTTTGCCTCGGAAATGAAGTCGTTGCTGGCTTTGGGTGTGCCGCGCAAGCTCGATTACGTGGCTCTGAGCCACTATTTGCAGCTCAATTACATTCCCGGTCCGGCTACCATCTTCAAGGGCGTCAAGAAATTGCTGCCCGGCCACTACCTCTTTATTAAAGGCGGTAAGGTGGTCAAGAAGCGGTACTACAAGATTCCTTACGACCCCAAGAAGGTCGCCAAAAACAAGCTCAGCTACGAAGAACAACAGAAAAAGCTGGTCACGCTGCTCGACGACGCCACGGCCCGCCGCCTGGTAGCCGACGTGCCGCTGGGCGCTTTCCTGAGCGGCGGCATCGACTCGTCAGTGATTGTGGCTTTGGCTTCGCGCCATACTCAGCACCTGAACACGTTCAGCATTGGCTACCGCGACGAGCCTTTCTTTGACGAAACTAAATACGCCAAACTGGTAGCCGAGCGCTACAAAACCAACCACACGGTTTTCTCGCTCACCAACCAGGACCTCTACGACCACATCTTCGACGTGCTCGACTATATCGACGAGCCGTTTGCGGATTCCTCGGCCCTGGCCGTCTACATTCTCAGCAAGCGCACCCGCGAAAAAGTCACGGTGGCTTTGTCAGGCGACGGCGCCGACGAGATGTTTGCCGGCTACAACAAGCACATGGGCGAGTTTCAGGTGCGGCAGGGAGGCTTCAAGGCCGAAGCCGTAACGGGCCTGAATCTGCTCTGGGATATTCTGCCTAAGTCGCGCAATTCCTTCTTTGGCAACCGGGTCCGGCAGTTTCAGCGCTTTTCACGAGGCATGCTCAGCGGCCCCAAGGACCGCTATTTCGACTGGGCTTCGTTTGTCAATGAAAAAGATGCCCGTAACCTGCTCAGCGCCGATTCGCGCCGCAAAGTGGGCAAGAAGCTGGCCGAGAAGCGCCGCAAGGACATTCTGCAAAACCTACATGCCGATGGCGACCTGAACGAGGTGCTGCTCACCGACATGAACTTGGTATTGCCCTACGACATGCTGGCCAAAGTAGACCTGATGAGCATGGCCAACTCCCTGGAGGTGCGCCCGCCGTTCCTAGACCCCAACGTAGTAAACTTTGCCTTCTCCATTCCCGTCGAAAGCAAAATCGACGCGAAAATGAAGAAGAAGATTGTGCAGGATGCCTTCCGGCCCATGCTGCCCGAGGAGCTCTACAAGCGGCCCAAGCACGGCTTCGAAGTGCCGCTGCTCAAGTGGTTCCGCAATGAGCTGCGGCCCCTGATTGAGGATGATCTGCTTTCGGATGGCTTCATCGAGGCTCAGGGCATTTTCAGCGTAGACGGTATCCGGGCCCTGAAAACCCAACTGTTCTCGCGCAACCCCGGCGACGTGCATGCCCGCATCTGGGCACTTATCGTGTTTCAGCACTGGTGGAAGCGGCACATGATGTAGGCCAAATCTAGCCTAGCCGTTGCCGTTTTACTTTTCCCCTTGCCTTTTTGATGTCGCCAGTGTTGACCCCTTCCGTTTCCGGTATTCAGTTTCGTACGCTCTCCATCGTCATCCCGGTTTACAACGAAGCTCGCACGATTCACCAGATTCTGGACTTGCTGCGGGAGCTGACGCTGGTCAACAATATCCGCAAGGAAATCATTTTGGTCAATGACTGCTCCTCGGACAACTCCTCGGAGGTCATCACCGCCTACGCCGCGCGCTACCCCGACCTGGGCCTGCGCCTGCTGCAGCACGCCGTCAACCAGGGCAAGGGCGCAGCCCTGCACACGGGCATCCGCGAGGCCACCGGCGACTACGTCATCATTCAGGACGCGGACCTGGAGTACGACCCGGAGGAGTACAACCTCTTGATCAAGCCCATCCTCAAGGGCTTTGCCGACGTGGTCTTCGGCTCGCGCTTCATGGGCGGCAACCCGCACCGCATCCTGTTCTTCTGGCACAGCCTGGGCAACCAGATGCTCACCTTCCTGAGCAACATGTGCACTGACTTGAACCTGACCGACATGGAGACCTGCTACAAGCTCTTCCGCCGCGACATCATCCAGGGCCTGCAGCTGCAGGAAAACCGCTTTGGCTTCGAGCCCGAGGTCACGGCCAAGGTCTCACGCGTCAAGGATGTGCGCATCTACGAGGTGGGCATCAGCTACTACGGCCGCACCTACGCCGAGGGCAAGAAAATCGGTTGGCGCGACGGATTCCGCGCTATTTACTGCATTCTCAAGTACGGACTACTCGGCCGCTGATTCTCGGCTGCCGCTCACCTTTTGCGCGTATTCGTTGGCTTCACTTCTACATGAAAATTTTTAAGTACCTAATCGGCATTCTGTTTCTCGTGGCTTTGGCTGCGGGCATCGGCTTTATGCTCATGTCCCGGGCCACGCTACTTGATCTGCTGATTCATCGGGGCGGGTTGGCCACGTATGCCGACAAGCTTAACGGCCTGCTGACCGAGAGCCTGGTACTCAAAGCCAAGCTGGGCGTGGGGGTACTGCTGCTGGGCCTGAGCCTGCTCGTAGCAGCTATGTGGCGCTTCTGGCCCCTTATCGAAACCTACCTGCGCACTGTGGGTCAGCAGGTAAGGCTGCTTGGTACTTACCTGACCACTGTGCTGCGCCCCTGGACTTTCGGGCAGCGGTTGGTGCTGTTTGGCTTGTTCTTCGCCCTCACATTTTTGCTGTTTTACTGCGCTTACTCCATTCCGTTCATTTACGACGAACTGTACACCTATATAGCGTTCAGCTCCCGAGGTCCGGCTATTTCGCTGGTTTTCTACCCGTTTCCTAACAACCACGTGCTGGTTTCGGTGCTGGCCGGGGCGCTACTCAAGGTCGTAGGGTCGGTGGTATTCGGGATGCGCGCCACAACAATCCTGGCCAGCATGCTGCTGTACTGGGTGCTATTTGTGGGGCTGCAGCGCTGGGTCCGGCCCGCCGTAGTACTAACGGCGCTGATTTTCTTCTTCGGCCTCGATATGGTACTGCTTTACAGCTTTATGGCGCGGGGCTACACTATAATTCTGCTGTGTACGGCCGTCAGCTTCTGCGTGGTGCCGGAGCTGCTCAAGTCCCAAAGCCGCTACCGGCAGCTGAGCTGGCTACTGCTGGGCTTTGCCTCCATCGTAGGCATGGCTGCCATTCCAACCTACGTGTATGGTTTTGCCAGCATTATGATTACGCTGGGCATTTATTCCTTGCTGACCCGCCAGCCCAAGATGATCCAGTTAATTGTGCTGGGCTCATTGGTAGTGGTTGGTGTGGTGCTCTTCTATGCCCCGCTGATTACCGTTTCGGGCTTGGCGGCGCTTATCAAAAACAAGTACGTGGTGCCGATTTCCCGGCCCGAGGTGCTGCGGAAGATGCTGCCGGCCATGGGCGACCTGGCCTACGCGTTTTTCACTTTTAAGGCTCTGGGCTGGCTCTGGCTGCTGACCCTGATCCTGGGCGGCGTGGCTTTCTGGCGTCGCCGCCGGGTGTCGCGGGCGCTACCCCAGCCGCTGGTGATCCTGAGCCTGCTCATGCTGGTGCTGCCCATGTTCTTTATGATGGCCCAATCGGTAGTGCCCTACGAGCGGTGCTGGCAGTACCTAGGCGTGCCGCTGGCATATCTGCTGGCTACGGCTCTGGAATCGGTGCTGGCCAGCTTCAGCTCCGAACACTCAGCCTTTGGGCGGCTGACCGGACCCGTGTTGGTGCTCCTGATGTTTACGCTGACGGTGCGCAGTGCCTGGAACTTCTACCATAAGCTGTACATCAACGAATACCACTCGTTTTCCTACCGCCGGATTGGCACCTTGCTGACCGAGCAGGGCTTTCGTCTCAACCTGACTCAGCCTCCGGTATACATGGTCGACAGTTTCCTGGCCGACGGTAATGTAGAGTTCGACTTCACTACGATGCACCGGCCTTCCACCCGCTTGCGTCTCGACGTAACTCCCACGTTGCTGGATTCTTTGACGGCCCCGGCCGTGATAGTACACGACAAGCACTTTGGCACGGATCCGGCCGGGTATCTGAAAGGCCGGCCGGCGGAAATTCTCTACGACGACGTTCACGCTACGGTATTTTTAGTAAACTCGGCGGCAGTAAAGCCCTAATGCTGAGCTAGCTCATGACCAGTGCGTCTTTCCCAAGTTCTCTCTCCAAATTGAATATAGTTCAAACTCTTCCCGTATGAAAATCGCAGTAGTAGGTACCGGCTATGTAGGGCTGGTTACCGGCACGTGCTTCGCCGAGGTCGGAATTGATGTCACCTGCATCGATATCGACCAGAAGAAAATTGATAACCTGCACAAGGGTATCCTGCCCATCTATGAGCCCGGACTGGAGGAAATGGTGAGCCGCAACGTCGAAAAAGGCCGTCTGCACTTCTCCACTAGCCTAGCTGAGGGTATCAAAGACGCCGACGTGGCTTTTATTGCCGTGGGCACGCCTCCCGGTGAAGACGGCTCGGCTGATTTGAAATACGTGCTGGCCGTGGCCCGCGGCATCGGCGAAAACATGAACAGCTACGGCGTTATCGTGACCAAGAGCACGGTGCCGGTGGGCACGGCAGCCAAGGTGCGTGCTGAAATCGAGCAGGCCCTGGCTAAGCGCGGTGCCGCCATTGAGTTCGACGTGGCCTCCAACCCCGAGTTCCTCAAAGAGGGCGCTGCCATCGACGACTTCCTCAAGCCCGACCGTATCGTGGTAGGGGTATCTTCGGAACGTGCCGAGGAAGTAATGAGCAAGCTCTACAAGCCTTTCCTGCTCAACGGCCACCCGATTATCTTCATGGATATCCCGTCGGCGGAAATGACGAAATACGCAGCCAACTCCATGCTGGCGACCAAGATTTCGTTTATGAACGACATTGCTAACCTCTGCGAAATCATGGGTGCTGACGTGAACATGGTGCGCAAAGGTATCGGCTCCGACGCCCGTATCGGTACTAAGTTCATCTATCCCGGTATCGGATACGGTGGTTCCTGCTTTCCCAAAGATGTAAAAGCCCTCATCAAGACGGCCGCCGAAAACGGCTACCAGATGCAGGTGCTCCAGGCCGTGGAAAGCGTGAACGAAGCTCAGAAGGAAGTCCTGTTCGAGAAAGTGTCCAAGCACTTTGGTGGCGACCTGAAAGGCAAGAAAATGGCCGTATGGGGCCTCTCGTTCAAACCCAAAACCGACGACATGCGTGAAGCGCCTTCGCTGGTTATCATTGAGAAGCTGCTCGATGCTGGTTGCACCGTATCGGCTTACGACCCGGTAGCTATGGAAGAAGCCAAGCACTCGCTTGGCGACCGTATCACCTACGCCAAGGATGAATTCGCAGCCCTAATTGATGCCGACGCCCTGTTGGTCGTAACCGAGTGGCCCGATTTCCGCTCGCCCAACTTCGACGTGGTAGCTCGCCTGATGAAGCAGAAGACTATCTTCGACGGCCGGAATATCTATGACGCCAAGGAATTGCACGAAGCTGGCTTCACCTACCACTGCATCGGTATCAAAACCGACCACAAAGAGCCAGTAGCTTAGTTGTCAGTTATTCATTGTCAGTTGTTAGTTCGCGCTGATGCCTGCTGCTAACAACCGACAATGAGCAACCACCACCTAAACCAATGACTAAGAACAACATCGCATGTCTGATAAAAAACGCATTCTGATTACTGGTGGCGCCGGCTTTCTAGGTTCCCACCTCTGCGACCGGTTCCTGAAGGAAGGGTACCATGTCATTGCCATGGACAACCTGATTACCGGCGACCTGGCTAATATCGAGCACCTGTTTGGCCGCGAGGACTTCGAATTCCACCACGCCGACGTGTCGAAGTTTGTATTCGTGCCCGGTAAGCTGGATTACATCCTGCACTTCGCCTCGCCCGCCTCGCCCATCGACTACCTCAAAATTCCGATTCAGACCCTGAAGGTGGGCTCGCTCGGCACGCACAACTTGCTGGGTCTGGCCCGCGTGAAAGGCGCCCGGATGCTGATTGCCAGCACCTCGGAAGTGTACGGCGACCCGGAAATTCATCCTCAGGTCGAGGAGTACTTTGGCAACGTAAACCCGGTGGGCCCACGCGGCTGCTACGACGAGGCCAAACGCTTCCAGGAAGCCATTACCATGGCTTACCATAACCACCACGGGCTGGAGACGCGCATCGTGCGCATCTTCAACACCTACGGCCCGCGTATGCGCTTGAACGACGGCCGCGTGTTGCCAGCATTCCTGTCGCAGGCCTTGCGTGGCGAGAACCTGACCGTGTTCGGTGATGGTTCACAGACGCGCTCCTTCTGCTATGTAGATGACCTGATTGAAGGCATCTACCGTCTGCTGCTGAGCGACTACGCGCTGCCCGTGAACATTGGCAACCCCGATGAAATCACCATTAAAGAGTTCGGCGAAGAAATTGCCCGCCTGATGGGTGTAGAGTTCAAGCCTACCTACCAGGAGTTGCCCCAAAATGACCCGATGAAGCGCAAGCCCGACATCACCAAGGCCAAGGAAATCCTGGGCTGGGAGCCGCAGGTTGACCGTGCTGAAGGACTTCGTCGCACCCTGGAGTATTTCAAAGAACACGTACAGGTAACCGCTGCTGGTCAGGTCGATAACACGCCGCGTACGTTCTAAAGTCATTTTCCGCCGCACATGCAAAAGCCGCATTTAATCGAGTTTCCCAAGCTGGGCGCTTCCGACATTGGATATATTTCCGTGGGGGAAGCCAATGGTCTGATTCCATTCACGGTAGAACGCACGTTCTGGACGTATTTCACGCCCGAGAGCATCGTGCGCGGACGCCACGCCCACCACGCTACCGAGCAGGTACTGATTGCTGTGGCTGGCCGCATCATCGTGACGACGGAAATGCCCGACGGGGAAGTACAAACCTTCGTGCTCGAGTCGCCGCACGTGGGGGTGTACGTACCCCCGAATGCCTGGCATACCATGCAGTACTCGCACACGGCCGTACAGCTGGTGTTTGCCTCGACGCGGTACAATGAGCAGGACTACATCCGGAAATACGAAAACTTCCGCGAGGTATGGGGTTCCAAGTAAGTTCTGCCCTGGTAGCCGACCGGGCCGATAAACTGTTCTTTTATTCGCCCTATAACTTCCTGCGCAAGCTCGACGTGGCTACGCAGCAGCGTTTATTCGGAACCGGAGCTGCTGCCGATTACGCCACAGACCCCAATCACCGGGTGTTTGAATTTGTGCAGGACGGTGCTACCGTTCAGTTCTTGTACGCTTACCTGCCCTGGGATACTAATTTCTTTCAGGCATCGGTGTACAAGGTGTTCACCATCCTATTTGCCAACGGTACGCCGGCGGCGGTGCTGGCTGCGGCCAGCACCGCTTTCCGGCGGCAGCTGGGGCAGGAGGGAGCCGCCTACTGCTTTGCCGAACTGCCTGCCGAAGACACCCGCGTGGCGCAGGCTCTGGGGATGCCGGCTGGCGTTTGGTTGAAACCCGTTTGACATACTTCCACGATGCCGTGCAGGGCTTTGACCAGCCCCGGTTTGCGGTGCGCTCGGCCCAGAAGCAGGAAGCTGCGGCCATTGGGGCTATTTCGGCGGCCGCCCGCAATGAGTACGACCGGTTTCACGCCGACCAATGGTTCAGTGGCGACACCGGAGACCAGTTTCTGGCGCGCTACGCCTCGGCCGCCGTGGAAGGCTACTGCGACGACGTGTTGGTACCGGCCGAGCCGGATCTGCCCGTCGATTCCTTCCTGGCCATCAGCGACCTGCAGGCACACGCGGCAAGCTTTGGCACTGGCTTTTCGCGGGTAGTACTTACGGCAGTAGGGCCGGCCAACCGCGGCTGGCACCTGAAGCTGGTGTCGGAGACGGTGCAGCGGGCCCGGCAAAATGGCGCTGAGTACGTGCTGATGACCACTCAGGCTACCAACCGGGCCGTATTTCGGACCTGCGAAAAATTGAATTTTAAAGTCGGCGGTTGCAGCCACGTGCTGGCTTGCTCCCATTTCAACTAATTCGTTATGAAAGTTCCTTTTCTCTCCTTTACTCCCCAAAATCAGGCCGTCCGCACCCAAGTTCTGGACGCTATGAGCCAGGTATTCGATTCGCAGTGGTACGTGCTGGGCGAGGCCGTGAAGCAGTTCGAGGCCGAGTACGCCCGCTTCTCCACTACCACCGAGTGCATCGGGGTGGCCAATGGTCTGGATGCCTTGCATCTGGCTCTGAAAGCCCTCGACGTGAAGGAGGGTGACGAGGTAATCGTACCGTCCAACACCTACATTGCGACTTGGCTGGCTATTTCCTTCGTGGGTGCGACGCCCATTCCGGTAGAGCCTAACCCGACCACCTACAACCTCGATCCAGCCCGTCTGGAAGCGGCTATTACGCCTCGCACCCGCGCCATAATGCCGGTGCACCTCTACGGTCAGGCCTGCGAAATGGACGAAATCATGGCCATTGCCAAGCGCCACAATCTGTACGTGGTGGAGGACAATGCCCAGTCGCAGGGAGCTACCTACAACGGCGGCATTACCGGCAGCTTCGGCGACGTGAATGCCACGAGCTTTTACCCTGGCAAAAACCTGGGTGCTCTCGGCGACGCCGGGGCCGTGACAACCAACGATGCTGAACTGGCCAAGAAAGTGCGTACTCTGCGCAACTACGGCTCCCAGCAGAAGTACTACAACGAGGTTATCGGCCACAACTCCCGCCTCGATGAACTGCAGGCTGCTGTGCTCAGCGCCAAGCTACCTATGCTTATGGAATGGACCGGGCAACGCCAGGAAGTAGCCGCGCTCTACGACCAGCACCTGGCCGGCATTGCCGATCTGCACCTGCCGGCAGTGGCTGCGGGCGCTACGCACGTGTATCACCTGTACGTGGTG
Organism: Hymenobacter cellulosivorans; assembly: GCF_022919135.1. Taxonomy (NCBI): domain Bacteria; kingdom Pseudomonadati; phylum Bacteroidota; class Cytophagia; order Cytophagales; family Hymenobacteraceae; genus Hymenobacter; species Hymenobacter cellulosivorans. The sequence goes on from NZ_CP095049.1 coordinate 2,507,033, forward strand.
CGCACCACTCAGCGCGATGAGCTCCAGAAATACCTGACGGAGCAGGGCATCGGTACGTTGATTCACTACCCGATTCCGCCCCACTTGCAGGAAGCCTACCGTTTCATGAACTTCCAGGCCGGCGCTTTCCCTATTGCCGAGGAACTGGCCAAAACCTGTCTGAGCCTGCCTATGTGGCCCGGTATGACGCAGGAGCACGTGGAGTTGGTGAGCAACCACATTCGCACTTTCCTGACCCGCTAGTTCTTCGTTTTCAGGTCTTTTTCCTTTTTTATGCAAGTTTCTGACAGTGCAGTCAGTACGAGTGCGCCCGCAACAACTGAGTCGCGGGTGCGTGGTGGCTGGCTCCTGGCTCTGGCCGCGGCGGTGTTGCCGTTTTTGCTGCTGGCTTATTACAACTACCCCAGCATCCACGACGACTACTCCAACTCCAACCGCATCATTCGGATGGGGCGGCTGCCGTTTATCCGTGAACTGTATGCCACCTGGACCGGCCGCTATACGGAGCTTGCTCTAAAAGCGTATCTGGACCCGTTGTCGTACCAACAGACCACGCTGCTGGCCCGGGTACAGCCTATTGCCGTTATTCTGCTCCTGGCCCTGGCGGCTTTCTGCTTTTTCCGCTTGTTGCTGCAGGGTGCCCGCACGTCAGTGGTGTTGGCCTGTGCCCTGCTGCTAACGGTTATGTACCTGAATGGCTTTGAAATGGCCGGCGCCGCCTTCTACTGGTTTGGCGGATACACTTCCTACACGGCCGGTGTAATTGCCAGCTTGTTTGCTTTTGCGGGCATGGTGGGAATTCACCGCTACCAGGGCCGGGTGGCTATACAGCTCCTGAGCCTGATTAGCGCGGCCAGCTTCAGCATTCTGGCCATCGGAGCCTACGATGTGTCGATGATGGCTATTTGCTGGGTATTGGGCAGTGCCGTAGCTATATCCTGGTTGTTCAAGCACTCGGCTAAGTGGTGGTACGTAGCTTTGTTTGCCTTGGCTATGATTGGGGCCTTTGTTGCCGTAACGGCACCCGGCAACCAGGTGCGCGCGGCTATGGCCGGTCGGGACCTGGGCCAGGTGCTAAAGAGCCCCCAGGCCATTGTTATCATTGTCAAGAGCATCTATTTCGCTCTTACCCAAAGCATTTCCTGGGCCAATAGCCTACTGCTGCTGCTCGGTAGCGTGCTGCTGGCCGGCCTGCTGACGCGTGTGCGGGAAACGGTGGTATTCAATCTAGGTCGGCTGCACCCGCTGATGCTGGGCCTGTGGCTGCTGGCTGGGTTAGGGGCTATGATTTTTCCCTCGATCCTGGTCTACCAAACGGTGTGGCCCCATAGCTGGCAGTGTGTTTACTTCTTTTTTCTGATGGGGTGGGTGTGGCTGCTAGCCACAGTGTTTGCCCGTTATAGTGCCCACTCAGAAGTGCTGCGCGCCCTGAGCAGTCCTAAAGGTTGGCGCCTGACGGCCTTGGCTTTCTTTGTCCTGTGCTTTTTTGGCAGCACTAGCAACACCCACATGGCTTACCTAGACGTAGCAGCCAAAGCACCTGAGCACTACGCCCGGGTACGGCAGCGTGAACAGCGGCTCAAGGATGAAGCGGCACGCGGCGTGCAAATCTCAGAGATGCGCCCTTTGTACAGCAACGAGGATGCCTACCGGGCTCCGAGTGTGCTGTACACCTACGATTTCAATAACGACGACGCGGCCCAGTACGCCATTTACTATGGGGTTGACAGCGTGGTTATCAAGCCTAACCCTTACCATCCGTAAGCCTGGTTTTTAGCTGGTCGGGGGCGCAAGTATGCGTCTTGCTGGCTGCTTTAACCAAATGGAGCCCTACCTTTACCCCGCGAGCAGCCCATTGCTCCGTGTTTCACAGACCTTATGCCCAAGCTCTCAGTTATTATTCCCTGTTACTTTAACGAAGGCAACATTCCGGTAACCGCTCAGGCTCTGATTGCCAACGAAGCGGGCTTTCCGGCCGGGGTAACCTTCGAATACGTAATGGTTGATGATGGCTCCGGCGACAACACCGTGCGGGAACTGCTGCGGTTTCGTGACCAGTACCCCGACCGGGTTCAAGTAGTTGAGCTGGTCAGCAACGTCGGCTCTTACAATGCTATTGTTGCCGGCATGGCCCACGCCACCGGCGACTGTATGGCCATCATCACGGCCGATATGCAGGACCCGCCGGAGCTGATGGTGCAGATGTACGACTACTGGCTGAAGGGCTTTAAACTCGTTATCGGCAACCGCCAGGACCGCGAAGAAACCGGCCTGCAAAAGTGGTTTGCCAACCTGTTTCACAAGACGATGAAGAAAGTGGCCCTGTCTAACATTCCAGACGGTGGCTTCGACTTCGTGTTCTTCGACCGGCAGGTGTGCGACGAAGTAGTACGCCTGCAGGAGCGCAACAGCAACATTTTCTACCTGATGGTGTGGCTGGGCTTCACCTATGTGAATATCCCCTACGTACGCCGCAAGCGTGAAATCGGGAAGTCGCGCTGGACGCTGCAGAAGAAAATCAAGCTCTTTATCGACTCGATTCTGTCGTTCTCCTTTTTCCCTATCCGCCTGATTTCCATTTTGGGCATGATGCTGGGCGGGGTAGCAATGCTGTATGGGCTCTACATTTTGGCTATGAAGGTACTAGGCAATATCAGCGCCGCTGGCTGGACTACCTTGATGGTAGTCGTGCTGTTTGTATCCGCCTTTCAGATGATAGCTCTAGGCATTATTGGTGAATACGTATGGCGTGGCTTAGATGCTGCCCGCCAGCGGCCCTTGTACGTAGTCAAAAATGTGTACCGTGACACGACGGGCCATGCCTAAATAAGCAAAGTACAGTATCTGCATAGATATCTACGCAACAGCGGTTTAACGGTGAATCACTTGATAAGCCAGGCCCTATACAGCCTTCTGAATATTTCAGATGGTATATATTGTGGGCCACCGCTCTGCTATGCAAATACAAACTGCCTCTTCCGCGCCGCCTGCCGTCAATAGGTTTAGTCCCAACCTGGAAGCAGTTCGCGGTTTTGCTGCTCTGCTGGTTGTGTGGAGCCACGCCGTCAGCTTTCCCCTGACGCTCGACCCAGGCTACACAGTTACGGGCTTCTTTTCTTATCTGGCTCCCTCGCATTTCAGCGTGCTGGTGTTTTTTGTGCTGTCGGGCTACGTCATTGGGCTAACGAATCGGCGGGCCCTAACCGCGGCAACTATCAAGGACTATCTGCGGAAGCGAGGTACTCGTCTCTATCCGATTTATTTCGTGTGCATGTTGCTGGCCGTACTGGTGGGTGGCACGGCAGCTTATTCCGGGCGCACGATACTCGGCAATTTTACCTTTCTACAGATTCTGCTTACCCCGGTTATTGCCGAAAACGCCCCCGCCTGGTCGTTGCATTTCGAGGTAATCTATTACTTGTTGTTTATCCCGATTTCCTATTTAGGGCTCCACCCACTCTTGATGATGGGTGGCGCGTTTGCGGTAGGCATGCTAAACCTGTGGCTGTTTCCAACCAACCCGCTACTGTCGTCCTACAGTTTCGGGTTTTCCTTTTGGTTGGCGGGGCTCACGCTGGCCTTCTACGCCGATAAGTTCTCGTACCGCCAACCCTCGTACCAACAGCTGTTGGCGGTCTTGCTGTTGTTTGTCAGCTTGCGCGGTTTCGACGCGCCCGAAACGTTACTGCGCAAAATCGTGGATGCCACAGTTGGCTCGCACCTACACTACATCGGTGGCGACAACTTTACGAGTATCATTTCATTTTATGATTATGCCTGGCTGCCCTACGCAGTGGCAAGTATTGTTCTGTTTGCGCACAAGTCCTTCCGGTACCAACGGATCTTCATGACCGGGTTGTTTGTACTGCCTGGACTTACGTGGTTGCATATCTACGAAACACGAGCCGCGCTGAATGTGAGTTTGTACGGCCTCTCTAGCCTTTTTTACGTGCTGGCTTTGCTGACGTATTTCATCGAGAGTAAATGGGTAGAACCGGTGGCTCAAGCCTTCATTGGGGTGTTCATCCGGGTGGGCAGCATTTCCTATGGTCTATATATTGTCCATTTCCCCTTGCTGATGCTTATGGCCCGCCTCGACTTCTTTACGGGTTCAGCTCTGACCTTCTGGGTAAGATTTGCCGGCTTGCTAGGGGTATCTTTCCTAGGGGCGTATTGGCTAGAAAGGAAGTTTCAGCCTTGGGTTAAAGCGCACTTTACTGGCTAAGCATGAGGCGCTTCAGGGCCGGCATTCAAGGGCGTTCTGCCCTAGGATTTGGTCTGTCAAATGAAAGCCCAGTAGCCGTGAAGAAGTACTGTAGTAGCGAAATTGGTTCTAGCAGCCGGCTGGTCTGCGCGCGTATGCCAGAAACGGCATAAGCTATTATTGTGTACCTTTGTGGCTTCGTTGCGTTTCAGGCGATGCCAAGCTGTCTAACCCTAGAACAGTAGTTGCCGATGACAATTGACCTGCATGAATACTGGAATAATTAAATATAGTGTGTCGAGCATCCTATACTACCTCACTGCGGCGGAGCGGCGGAAGGTAGTGTGGATGTTTTTCCTGCTCATATTAGCTTCCCTGCTGGACGTTGTGGGCCTCGCGGCTCTGGTGCCGGTTATGATGGTAGCAGCGGAGCCCGGTGGTATTCATAAGAACAAGTATTTCGACTGGCTATTTCAGGCCCTGAATTTTGAGTCGGAACGGTCCTTTTTGCTAGTTCTGATCGTCGCTATTCTGGTATTCTTTCTGCTAAAGAATGCCTTTTCAGTATGGATCAACCACTTGCAAACCAAGTTTACGGCAGAAGTGGGCCTGGCCATCGTGCGAACTCAGTTGGATAAGTACCTGAACTTTCCGTTTTGGCACTTCAACGACCTTGGTTCTGCGAGCCTGATCAATAGTTCTCTGCAGGTGCCGAGTACTTACGTGAACATGATTATCCGGCCATTGTTCATCTTCTTTGCCGAATTGACAGTAGTGCTGGTTATTGTAGTGGGTATCCTGGTGTATCAGCCGCTGCTGCTGGTTATTCTGGTGTTTGTGCTGCTGCCGACTACCTTCCTGACTTACCGCTCCATGCGGGCCCGCTCACAGATAATCGGTAACCGGATCAATGAACTCAACCCTATTTCCATCTCCACAATTACCGACCTGTTTACCGGCTTTGTGGAACTGCGCCTAGCTGATAAGCAAACCCGCTTCCGGAACAAGCTGCTCGATAGCCAGAAGGAGATTCGTAAGCTCGACGCCGAGGCGTATCTGTACACATTGTTGCCCCTGCGTATTATCGAGATGGTCGCCATATTCGGGGTGCTGACCATCTTTATGTATGCCCTCTTCGTGGCTGATGAGTCTACCAGTCTGATTACGTTGGTGGGCTTGTTTGCTGCCGCGGCTTACCGCCTGATGCCATCCGTCAACCGTATGCTCATGTCGATGGTGCAGCTTAAGCAGAGCCAGTACACAATAGAAAACCTGGAAAGCTTCCGCGAAGAGGAGTATGATCAGAAGCTGAGTCCTAACCAGCAACCCCTGGAATTCCACGAATCCATTGCCTTTCAGAACGTTTCTTTCACTTTTCCCAACGGTGAGGCCCCGGTACTGCGCGGAATTTCGCTGAAAGTTAAGAAAGGGGAGAAGATCGGCTTTATCGGTAGTTCAGGTTCGGGTAAGACCACGCTGATGAACATCTTGCTGCGTTTCTACACCGAACAGCAAGGCCACATTCTCGTCGATGGCCGCCCGCTCACTCCCCAGCACCTGAAGGCCTGGCACAGCATCATCGGCTACGTAAAGCAGGATACGTTCCTGATGCAGGCCTCTATCCGGGACAATATCACGCTGGGCGACCCACAGGTAGACGAAGACCGCCTGCACTACGCCATTGAGCAGGCCTCGCTGCAAGGCTTCGTTCAGAACCTGCCCGACGGCCTAGATACCTTTATCGGGGAGCGGGGTTCCAAGCTTTCCGGGGGGCAGCGCCAGCGGATCGGGATTGCCCGGGCCTTGTATAAGCGCACTGAAATCTTGGTGCTGGATGAGGCAACCAGCGCCCTCGACAACGAAACAGAGCGGGAAGTAAACGAGGCTATCAACAAGCTGTCGAAAACCGAAATCACCATTCTCATTATTGCCCACCGCATTACTACACTACGGGAATGCGACCGGATCTACGAACTGGGTCAGGGAGAGATTGTGGCGCAACATCAGTACGCCGAACTGGCGCAAAGCATCGTATAAGCTCCCCACCAAGGAGGAGCTACCCGTTTTCTAACCTGATTTACATGAATATCAACGTCACAAAGTCCTTTTTGCCGCCGCTGGAAGACTATGTTGAATATCTCACCGGCATTTGGGACCGAGTACATCTGACCAACGCTGGCCCGCTGGTCGTGGAATTGGAAAAGCAGCTGCGAGAATACCTGGGGGTAAAGCACTTGTTTTTTGTCAATAATGGGACGATTGCGCTGCAGATTGCCATTAAGGCCCTGGAGCTCAAAGGCGAAGTACTGACGACTCCCTTTTCCTACGTCGCGACGACCTCTAGTCTGGTGTGGGAAGGATGCACGCCTGTTTTTGTGGATATTGACCCCGAAACGCTCTGCATTGATCCTACCTTGCTCGAAGCGGCCATTACGCCCCGCACTGTTGCTATCATGGCTACTCACGTGTATGGCAACCCCTGCGACGTAGAAGCCATCGAGGCCATCGCCAAGCGGCATAACCTTCGGGTAATTTACGACGCGGCTCATGCCTTCGGCGTGACGTACAAGGACAACTCAGTGTTGAACTACGGCGATATTTCGACGCTGAGCTTCCACGCTACCAAGCTGTTCCATACGGTAGAAGGCGGCGCTATCGTGACGGATAATGACGAGCTGGCGCACAAGATCAGCTACATGCGCAACTTCGGCCACAACGGACCCGAGGCCTTCTGGGGGGTAGGTGTGAATGGCAAAAGCTCCGAATTTCATGCTGCCATGGGCCTGTGCGTGCTGCCTCGCGTGGATGAGCTGATTCGGCGGCGTAAGGAAATTAGTGAGCGGTACGACCGGCTGCTGGCCGATACGCCCCTGGCGCGGCCGCGCATTCATGAGCACACGCGCTATAATTACTCATACTACCCCACCCTGCTGCCATCGGAAGAAGTGCTGCTCCAGGTGCGTGACGCCCTCAATGCCCGCGATATCACGCCCCGGCGTTATTTCTACCCCTCACTGAATACGCTGGACTACACCAACAAGCAGCCGGCGCCGGTATCGGAAAGTGCTTCGGTACGGGCCCTGTGTCTGCCGCTCTATTACGACCTGACCGATGAGCAGGTTGACCGGGTGTGCGCCGTTATCCACGAGTCATTAGCGCAGCTGCACCAGTAAAAATTGGGGCTAACGCTAGTCGTACTTGCGTTTTAAGGCCGCTACGTTTTTCACTTCAGCCGGGGTACGTATGCTAATAATAGGAGCGCGGGGGCACGCCATAGAACTCCTGCACGCCTTCGAAAACGTGTGGCAGCCGGATACGGTAGCTTTCTACGACGATGTGACGCCCAACATGCCGGATAAGGTATTTGACTCTTATCCGCTGCTGAAAAGCCCCCGAGAGGCCGCCGACTGGCTGGCCATGGACTGCCGCTTTGTGCTCGGTGTGGGGGGCGTCAAGGTCCGGCAGATGCTGGCTCGTAAGTTTGAGGCCCTGGGTGGGGAACTGACTTCGGCCCTAGCGGCTACGGCAATGATTAGCCGGTATGCTTCCTCCTTAGGGCCGGGGCTGAATGTAATGCAGCAGGCGCTGATTTCGCCCAATGCCCAAGTAGGGGAGGGTACGCTGCTCAACACAGCGTGCAGTATTCACCACGATGTGGTCGTTGGGGCCTTCTGTGAAATTGCGCCCGGTGCCCGCCTGCTTGGTAACGTCCAGGTGGGCGACCTGTGCTTTGTAGGAGCCAACGCAACGGTGCTGCCGCGCGTACGGCTCGGCAACCACGTGGTGGTCGGGGCCGGAGCAGTCGTCAACCAGGATGTGCCCGACCATACCACGGTCGTAGGTGTACCGGCCCGGCCACTTGCTTCTAAGCGCTGATCTTTCAACTACACCGGTATATAACCGGTTGATTTCTAACTTCTTCTGGCATGCCTAAAGTAAGCGTCTGCTGTATTACCTACAACCACGAGCATTTTCTGCGCCAGGCTCTCGATTCGGTGCTGATGCAGAAAACCGACTTCGAAGTGGAGTTAGTTATCGGTGAGGATTGCTCGACGGACGGTACCCGCGCCATTGTGGAAGAATATCAGCGACGTTACCCCAAGCAGGTAAAGGCCCTACTGCCAGCTAAGAACCTAGGCATCATGCCCAATCTGCTGGCGACATTTCAGGCCTGCACCGGAGAATACGTGGCCATCCTGGAAGGCGACGACTACTGGACTGATCCGCAGAAGCTGGCCCTGCAGGTAGAGCTGCTGGACAGTCGCCCGGATATTGCGCTCTGCATTCACGATGCCGAGTCGTTCTCGGATGATAGCCCCAAAACCCAGCTCTACAGCGAGGAGTTTCCCGACGTGCTGTCGGCCGAGCGGCCGGTAATGACGCAGAAAGACATTGTGCAAAAAGGCTGGGGCATTCCTACGGCTTCCATGCTGTTTCGGCGGGCGGCCCTGCAGCCCCCGGCTTGGTTTACCGGCGTGTACAGCGGCGACTATACTATGCACCTGCTCATCACCCAACACGGCGACGTGTACTACATTCCGCGGGTAATGTCTCGCTACCGCACCCACGCGGGCAGCATTTCCCAGATTTCCAACCGCACTAAGAGCGTCGGCTTTATCAGCAAGCGTATTTTTGAATTGCAGCAATACCAGCAGATGCTGCCCCAGTACAAGGACCACTACAACGGCTACCTCCAGTACTGGTACTTTGAGCGAAGCCTGGCGTTGCGGCAAGGAAAGGAAGCAGTGAAAGGCTGGTTGGATTACGTGCGGGCTATTACGCTAAGTCCGGAGCTTTTTCGGAAGTGGCTGTTCCGTACGCCAGCCAAGTAATACCCGTTCGGGGTTTGAGCCGATACCCTATGCCTAAACTGCCTGTGACCCGGCTTGTGTATACTCTCTGCTATGCAAACCGTACTTGGCGGAACCTGCCGTGTGCTCGACAGGCCCCAGCCTAGTAAGGGAAGTGCATTGATGCGTAGTCGGCAGGTAAAACAGTCTTCCCGCCTCTCAGTTCAACGTGCATGGCTGCTACTCCTTTCGTCAGTGTCATGGTTGTAATCTATAACCATGACCAGTATGTAGAGCAGGCATTGGATAGGATTCTGGCGCAACGTGTCAATTCTCCCTGGGAAGTGGTGGTAGCCGATGATTGTTCGATAGATGGTACAGCCGCAATTTTGGCTCGTTATCAACAACGCTACCCCGACATCGTACGGGTGCTGCCTGTCGAACTGGGGGTATCCCGCAACTTTGAGCGGGCTATGCAAGCTTGCCTGGGTAAGTTTGTGGCCATAGTGGAAGGCGACGATTATTGGACCAGCCCGGACAAGCTTCAACTGCAGGCAGAGTTTATGCAGAGTCATCCTGATTTCAGTATGTGCTTTCACAATGCTGAGGTAATAGGTAATGTATGAGGATGATCCTACCCGCGCCAGTCACGTGATGAACGGCCAAGAAAAGCTGGAGTACACCCTGGACGATATTACTGCCGGCTGGTTTATTGCCACGGCTTCGGTCATGTATCGGAACGGGGTGCTACCCGAGCTGCCGGCCTGGATACACGAATCAGTAATAGTGGACCTGCCGTTTTTTCTATGCTGACTACCAAAGGCCGTGTCGGCTATCCGCCGCAAACGATGAGTGTCTATCGGGTACATAGCCACGGGGTGACCCGCTCCAGCAAACAGGAACTGTTTCTGCTACAACTGGGAAAAATGTGTCAGTATCTCGACCAGGAACTACAGTATAAGTATCACCGTAACCTAACTCTCAAGCAAGGTGAGACTTACAGTGTGTTGGCCGGAGTGATGGCCAACAATCATCATTATAACAAAGCCCGGCAGTATTTTCTGCTGTCCCTGCGTTGTAAGCTCACGGTTGGAAGGCTGCCTTCCGTGCAGGATATAAAGACACTAATAACTTTGATTTTGCCGGTCCTACGGCGCCGAGTGGCTTAATTCGCGACTTGCAAACCACCTCCCGTTATTCACTGCTTCATGTCTTCATCCCAACCTGCCCCGTCAGGGGTTACGCTACTGATCTGTACGCACAACGGGGCTGCCCGAGTGGGCGAAGTACTACGATATGTAGCCGCGCAGCAGGTAGCAGCCGGTGTGGCCTGGGAGGTGCTGCTAATCAGCAATGCCTCCAAAGATGATACCTTGGAAGTAGCCACCCGCCTAGGGAAACAGCTGCTGCCCGCCGGTGTGCCTTACCGGGTGCTGGATGAGCCGCGGCCGGGAAAGGAACATGCATTGGTGCGGGGCTTTACCGAAGCTCGGTACGAAGCAGTGGCCATTGTGGATGACGACAACCTGCTGGCTCCTGACTATACGCAGGTTGCTTTCGACGTAATGAGTGCTCATCCCGAAATCGGGGTGCTGGGCGCTCACGCTACAGGCGGCTTCGAAGTGGAGCCGCCGGCCTGGTTTAAGCAGGTGCAGGCCGTATACGCCATTGGCCCACAGAATGGGGGCGTGAGCGGACCGTATCCCGACAAGGAAGGCTTTGTGTACGGCGCGGGCTCAGTGGTGCGCCGCTCGGGCTGGCTGAAGCTGCAAGAGCATGGCTTCCACTTCCTGACCCAGGTGCAGCGCGGTAAAGTGCTGGCCGGCGGCGAAGATATTGAGCTAGGTGAAGCTCTGCGCCTGGCTGGCTACAAGCTGTGGTACGACGAGCGGCTGCGGTTTCAGCACTTCATGTACCGCAGCCGCCTAACCTGGGACTATCTGCTGCGTATCGGTCCGGGTGCGCCGTCGGCCCTGCTCATCAGTACGGTGTATTACTTTGTGGCCCGTCACCCCAATCTAACCGAATCAGCCTTCAGCCGGCTCTACGCCAAGCGCCTGGTATGGCTGATGACCGAACTGGCCAAGCGGGCCGGGGCGGTGGCCTCGGTGTGGCGCCGCCCGCCCGGGGAAGGTGAAATGGCTAACTTTGAGGCCCTGCGCTTACTACACAACTTTCAGGTTTCGCTCACTAACAGGGGAGAGGCCCGGCGGCTTTTCTGCGAAGTCCGGGCCCTGCAGCAGCGCCTGGCCGAATCCAAGTAACCACTCCGCTGTTCTGTTTGTCCTATGTCCATTCTTGGCCGCGTCCGCAATAAGATTAATGAAGAGCTGTACCAGCGCCGCCGCCGCCGGGAGCAGCAGCAGTTGCACAACCGCGACTTTACCGTCATTTCCAATGACTGCTGGGGCGCCGAGGTTTATAAGCACTTCGACCTGCCCTTCAATACGCCCTTCATCGGCCTGATGCTGATGGCCCCCGACTTTATTGAGTTGCTGCGCAACCCGCGCTACTACTTGAGCCAGCCGCTGGTGTTTCAGGAAAAGTCGCGCTACGACATGATTAACGAGCTGCAAAAAACGCACAAGCATCCGTTTCCGGTGGCCACACTCGGCGACAAAGTCGAGCTTCAGTTTCTGCACTACCACTCCCAGGAAGAAGCCGCAGCGAAGTGGCCGCGCCGGGTGGAGCGCATCAACTGGGACAACCTGCGGGTGAAATTCGACGGCAGCAAAGACTTCGCCACGCCCGAGCTGGTGCGCGAATTCACCAAGCTGCCCTACCAAAAGCTACTGCTGCTGGAAAAGCCCGTGGCCGGCGTGCCCGAAGGCGTACTAGTGCCCGACTACACCACCAACGGGATGGAGCTGTTTCGCCGTTCTTTGTCTCACTTTGATCTGCTGAACTGGCTTCAGCCTAAGTCGGCCTAAGGCCACGCCCTGTCTTTCACCTGATTTATCGAGCTTATGTCGCCCCGCGTTTCGATCCTGGTGCCGGTATATAATGTTGAAGCCTACATTCAGGAAACTCTGCGCAGTCTGCTCAACCAGACCTACCAGGACTTCGAAATTGTGGTGGTCAATGACCGGTCGACGGACCGCACGGCCGAGCGGATTGCTGAGCTAAGTGACCCGCGTATTCGGCTGTATACCAATGAGGTAAACCTGGGCCGCGCCGGCACCGACAACTACGGCATGACCCTGGTGCAGGGCGAGCTGGTGGCCAAGATGGACGGCGACGACCTGTGCCACCCCGAGCGCCTGGCCCGGCAGGTAGCTTTCCTGGATGCGCATCCCGAAGTCGACATCGTCGGCAGCTGGGTGCAGTGCTTCGGGGCGGGCCAAATGCTGTTCGAGTACCCGGCCCAGCCCGCCGATACCCGGGCCATGATGGTCTTCAACATGACCATCGGCAACCCCTCGGTGATGCTGCGCACGAGCCTGTGGCGCGAAAAAGGCCTGCGCTACGACGACCAGCTGCGCCAGACCGAGGACTATGACTTCTTCGGCCGCTATCTGCCCCAGCTCACCATCGCCAACCTGCCCGAGGCCCTGGTGCAGTACCGGGTGCTGGCCCATAGCGTGCGGCCGGCCGTGTACGAGGAGCGGTTGAAGGTAGCCAACCAGATCCGGGAGCGGCTGCTGGGCACGTTTGGTGTGCCGTATTCCGCGCGGGAGCTGCACTTGCACAACACCATTTCCCACCACCCGTTTCACCTCGGCGACATCACGCTGGCTGAAGTACACGACTGGCTCTGGAAAATCTATGTCAGCAACGAACAGAGCCACTTTGCCGACTCGGCAGCCATGCTGCGGGCCGTGGCGGAGCGGTGGTTTCTGACCTGCTACCTCAACCCCGACCGGAGCCACAATTCCTGGCGCGAGTACTACCGCCAGCCCCTGGCCAAACACTACAAGCCCGCCCCCCGCTTATTTGCTAAATTTGCGGTCAAAAATTTCGTGCTGCGCCACCTCAAGCGCCGCTAGTTTCGTCTGTTCCCCGGCATGAGTCCTTCGTCTGCGCGCAAAAACATCCTGTTGCTTATTCCCCAGCTCACCTACGGCGGTGCCGAGCGGGTTTTCCACGACCACGGGCAGGAGCTAGCCCGGCAGCATCGGGTAATCGAGTGCGTGTTCGACAGCGGTACAGAAGTCGCCTTTCCTACCCAAAACCAGCTGGTTGCGCTGGATGTGCCTGCCGGTGCCGGCATTGTAGGCAAGCTAAGCACATTTATCAAGCGCGTGCAGCGGGTGAAAGCCCTGAAGCGGGAGCATAATATCGATGTCTGCATCAGCCATCTGGAGGGCGCCGATTACCTGAATCTGCTCAGCAAAGGCCCCGAGCAGGTGCTCTTGTGCATTCATAATTCCAAGCGCCACGACCCCAACATTCGGGGGGCTCTGGGCTGGCTCCGCCGCCGGGTGCTGATGCCCTTGCTCTACCGCTCCGCCGACCGGATTGTGCCCGTGAGCCGGGACCTGCGCCAGGAGCTGATTGATATGTTTGCCCTGCCGCCCCAGAAGGTGGTTACCATCAACAACTTCTTCGACGTGGAAGGCATCCGGCGCCGTAGTCAGGAGCCGTTGCCGGCCGCTACGCAGGCGCTGTTTGCCAACCATCCCATCCTGATTACGGCCGGCCGCCTGGCCCGGGAAAAGAATCAGAAAGCCCTGATTGACGTGCTGCACGCCCTGCGCGCCCAGGGTCAGACTGCACCCAAGCTGGCTTTGCTCGGCGACGGTCCGCTGCGGGCCGACGTTATTGGGCGCTGCCAGGAGCTCGGCTTGCGCAGCTGGCAGGTGTGGGACGAGCAGCCCCTGACGCAAGACTTCGACGTGTACTTCTTCGGCTTTCAGGCCAACCCTTTCCAGTACATTGCCCGCGCCAGCGTGTCGCTCTTGTGCTCGGCTACCGAAGGCTTCCCCATGGCCTTGTGCGAGGCCATGGCCTGCGGCGTACCGGTAGTTTCCACTGATTGTCCCACCGGCCCCCGCGAAATTCTGGCTCCCCAAACGCCGGCCACTCAGTATGCTGCTGCGCCCGAAACGGCCGAGTTTGGCGTGCTAATGCCCCTGCTGGCCGAAGGTACACTGAGCACGGTAGCGCCCGTATGGGCAGCTACTCTGAGCACTATGTTGGCCGATTCTGCGCAACGCACGTACTATGCCGCGCAAGCGTATGCCCGGGTCCAGGATTTTGCTCCCCATAAAATCATGCAGCAATGGGAATCCTTGCTTAACGAATCACCCCAGTAATGAAGCTCCGCCACGTCATAGCCTACGTTTACAACAGCTGTAATGACCCCCTTTTCAAAGCCAACATGCTGCCCTTCATGCAGCACGCAGGCCGCCAGCAGCCCGATATCCGGCTGCATCTGATTACCTACGAGCAGGAAGAATACGCTCTAAACGAAGAGCAGGCCGCGCAGATGCGCGCTTATCTGGCCGCCGATAACATCGAGTGGCACCCGTTGCAGTGGCATTCGGGCCGCTTCAAGCTGCTCAAAAAGGCATATGATTTGCTCAGCGGCTTCTTTCTGGTACTCAAGCTGCGTATCAGTCCCGGAGCCCGCAGCATTGGGGCCCTGGGCACTATTGCCGGTGCCTTTGCCTTCGTGATGGCCAAGCTGCTGGGGCTGCGGTATTATGGCTTCCAGTACGAGCCCCACAGCGAGTTTATGCGCGACTGCCACGTGTGGCCCGAAACCAGCCTGGCTTATCGTGGCCTCCACTACATGGAGCGCGTATCGGGTATGCAGGCCGATATTCTTTCCACGGGCACCGTGCACATGGTGAACCGGATGAAAGAATGGGGCACCAAGGCCGAAGTATACAAGCTGCCCAGCTGCGTCGACGAAACCAAGATTTTCTTCCGCCCTGAAGGCCGGACGCGGGTGCGGGCTAAATACAATATTCCCGCCGACAAGCAGGTGATTCTGTACCTGGGCAAATTCGGCGGCATTTACTACGACCGAGAAATTGCAGTGCTGTTCCGCGTATTCCACCAGCAGAACCCGGACCTGTATTTTCTCATCGTCTCGCCCGATGCCCCAGCCCACATTGCCGGACTGATGCAGGCCGAAGGGCTGCCCGAAACGTGCTACACCATCACCCGCAGTCCCTACGAGCAGGTACAGGACTACATTTCTGCCGCCGACTTTGGCGTGGTAGCCGTGCCTTCCCTACCGTCGCAAAAATTCCGCTCTCCTATTAAAGTGGGGGAGTACCTCTGCTGCGGATTGCCGTACCTGGTGTGCGCCGGTGTGTCGGAAGACGACTTGGTGGCCGAGAAGTACGACGTGGGCGTTGTCGTCAATGGCTTCACCGAAGCTGAGGCCATGCGGGTATACCCCCGGGTTCAGCAACTGCTTACTATGGAAAAAACGGCGTTGCGCGCCAAGTGCCGGGCGGCGGGCATTGCCTACCGCGGCCTGAGCCAGTATCTGTCTACGGCCGACCATATCTTTGCGCAGCTCTAGAAGGCGCTGGCGCTTCGGTAGGCCGCGGCTTTTGCCCAACTTTTGGGTACGTATTGCGTCCTATGTATTCGGGTATTGTCGTACTTTGGGCAACGATTTTCGACTGGTTTACCGTACCGTCATCTCTCTGCATTCTGAAAAATAACATACTAAATTCTTCTTCTGATGAGCCAGGAACTAATCGATTTTGAGAAGCTGCAAGCCCACGTTAACGAGCTGAAGCAGCAATGGAACGACCCCAAAAAACCGTTTCACTACCTCGTGTACGACGGCTTTTTCCGGCCTGAAGCTGCCGAGCAAATTCTGGCTGCTTACCCCGATGTGACGACCGGCAACTGGGACGGCACCACCTACATCAATCAGAAAAATAAGTTTGCCCTCACCAAATTCGGCGCCGACTATCCCCTGCTGCAGCAGGTGTTCGACGAGTTCAACGGGGAGAAATTCCTGCACGTGGTAGAAGACATCACCGGCATTCCCGAGCTGATGGGCGATGATGAGCTGTTCGGTGGCGGCCTGCACCAGTCCGTAACGGGCGCTTTCCTGGACGTACACGTTGACTTCAACTACCACCAGACTACCAAGTACCACCGGCGCATGAACGCCATTGTGTACATGAACAAGGACTGGAAGGACGAGTACAACGGCCATCTGGAACTGTGGGACATGAAAAAGAAAAAGCAGCTGGAAAACGTAGCTCCCGTTTTCAACCGTTGCGTGATTTTCGAAACCAACGAGGTTTCCTTCCACGGTCATCCCAAGCCTCTGGCGGCTCCCGGGGGTATTACCCGTAAGTCGCTGGCGGTGTACTACTACACCAAAACTCGCCCGGCCAACGAAATTGCCGGTGAGCACAACACGGTGTATGTAAACACGGAAGGAACCGGCGGTTTGTTTAAGAACCTGAAGTCGGGTCTTAAGGCCGCTGTTGAACGAGTAAAGAAATAAGCGCACCTTAAAGCCTACCTTGCAGCAGCAGTTGGCAGCTTGGTATACGAATAGTTTTCACCCGCTCGGCTACCGCTGAGCGGGTGTTTTTTCATCTGGGTACCTCAAGCGCACCGATTGTGAATAGGTTGAAAGGTACCGGACTCCTGGCGGGTAGAGCCGCTACAATTTCCGCTACTGGCTAAACCTGGTCCTGGGTAGGAGAGCATCTTCCGCTGCGAGGCTCCGGCTCACAGGCAACGTTGGCGGTTCAGGCTGCTAGTTGCTTTCCTGTGGCTAACAATTCAGGTGTTGAGCTTTGCCAGCCGGATAGGTTTCCTCTGATTTTACTCCGGACTTATCATTTTTCATCCGGGCATCGTTGGGTAAACCAGGTAAAATAGTTGAAGTGTCCAAGCCCGGCCTGTCTACATGGTAGCGGAGTATATTGGAACAGAAAAACAGGTGCATGCATGAACACTACCGTAACAATGAACCCCGCTCTGGAAATCTTGCCCTGGGATACCGATTTCCTGGGCTTTCCCGTGGCTCAGCTTTGTCCGGTGGCTTCGTCGCTCGGCAGCATAACAGAGGCACTTGAGCAGGCCCGTCGCCAGAATATCCGGCTGCTGTACTGGTTTGTAGATCCTTCCGATGCCGAGGCGGTTGTGACGGCTCAGGGGCTGGGGGCCCGGCTCGTCGACCGCAAAGTGACGTACTCCATGCCCGTGGCAACCGGGGCCGAACCCTGGGCCGAAGGTATAGAGCCGATTAGCGAAGTTACCCCGCAGCTCCGCTCATTGGCTTTGCAAAGTGGTTATTACTCCCGCTTTCGCACCGACCCAGGGTTTGCCCCCAAGGTATACAAACAGCTCTACACACGCTGGATTGAAAGCTCCGTAGCCGGTAGTATGGCCCGGGAAGTGCTGGTGTACCGCCCTGCGCCCGCCACCCGTGAAGTGGGCCTGCTCACCCTGGGGGTACACAACGGTTGCGCTAGGATCGGACTGCTGTCGGTTGAGGAAATGGCGCGCGGTCAGGCAATCGGTACGAAGTTGATTATGGCCGCCCAGCACCGCGCCGCTGAGTGGGGCCTGTCAACAATTCAAGTGGTTACCCAGCAGGAAAACACGAAAGCCTGCCGCTTTTATGAGCGGTGTGGATTTCGGCCGGAGCAGGTTCAACATATTTACCATATATGGATGGAGTGAATATATAATAGGAGTTTATTCAGTAAGCTCAACTTATCTTGCTGCTATTTCCCTAAAGCCTTGTATGAACCCCGCCTATATTCCATTCAATAAGCCCTACCTATCCGGTAACGAATTGCGCTACATAGAGGAGGCAGTTCGTTCAGGTAAGATATCCGGTGATGGAATATTCACAAAGCGTTGTCACAACTTCTTCGAGCAGGAGCTGGGCTTTAAAAAAGTGCTGCTGACTACCTCCTGCACGGACGCGCTGGAGATGGCCGCCCTGCTGATTGATATTCAGCCCGGGGACGAGGTAATCGTGCCCGCTTACACGTTTGTTTCAACGGCCAACGCCTTCGTGTTGCGGGGCGCTACCATTGTCTTTGCGGATAGTTCCGCCCTAAGTCCTAATCTGGACCCTGACCAGCTGGAGGCGCTGATTACCCCACGTACCAAAGCCATTGTGCCGGTGCACTATGCCGGGGTTGCCTGCAACATGGACCCGATCATGGCCCTTGCGCGCCGCCATAACCTGTTTGTGGTGGAAGATGCCGCCCAAGCCATCGACAGCTACTACAAAGGGCGGAAACTGGGCTCCATTGGTCATTTGGCGGCTTTTTCTTTCCACGAAACCAAGAATATTATTTCCGGGGAAGGAGGAATGCTGGCTGTCAATGACCTGCAGTTTGCCGAGCGGGCCGAAATTTTGTGGGAGAAAGGCACCAACCGGTCGTCTTTCTTCCGCGGCGAAGTGGATAAGTACAGCTGGGTTGATTATGGTTCATCCTTCTTGCCTTCCGACATGATTGCGGCCTTTCTCTGGGCCCAGCTCGAAAACATCGGTGATATTCAGCAGCGGCGCAAGCATATCTGGCACCGGTATTACGAGGCCTTAAGTCCTCTGCAGGCAATGGGCGTGCAGCTGCCCGTAATTCCTGACTACGCCACCAACAACGGGCACATGTTTCATCTTGTGTGCCGGAGCCTAGCCGAGCGCACTGCGCTGATTGAGCGGTTGAAGGCGGAAAACGTACATCCCGTGTTTCACTACTTATCTTTGCACGCCAGCCCTTTTTACGCGGCTAAGCATGATGGCCGCGTCTTGCCCCACGCCGACCACTACAGTGACTGCCTAGTTCGCCTGCCGTTCTATTACGAGCTTACGGATGCCAATCAGGAATTCATCAACCAGCTTATCCTGGACTTCTACCAGGGCTAGGTTTTCCGTGGTCAATGGCTGTTTTGTTCATTCTTTTGGCAGTGTCCAGTGAGTAAACCTGCTCCGTCACGGGTCGGCGTTCCTTCCTTTCGGTTTGCTGCTTCCGTTGTGCCGCTGCTCGTGTTGGGAGGGCTCGTCCTGCGGCTGTTGTTTTTGTGGGTTGGCGCCGATATCTATTACCAGGGTCGAAGCCCGTACGTTAACAACGACTCGTATTCGTTTACCCAGAGCTTCTACAATTTAGTGGAGCACGGGATTTACACCTTCAACCCCAAGAACCCGGAAGCTGCGTTTGGCCGCTTACCGGGCTACCCCTTTTTCTGGGGTGCGCATTGGCTGTTATTTGATGAGCAGTACGTCAATCAGGCAGTGGCCTACACCCAGGCTCTGCTCGATACGGCCGCCATTTACCTGGTGTATGCCACGGCCCGGGCCTTCACGCGCGACATTCGGGCGGCGTGGATGGCGGGCCTGCTCTACGCCGGCTATCCGTTTATTATCGTGTGGCTGACCATGACGGGGTCGGAGGCTCTGGGTACATTTCTAACCATCGTACTCTTCTGGTGGCTGGCTACGCGGCCCGTCACTAAGGCTACTGCGGTAGGAGCGGGTCTGCTTATTGGGGTAGCTTTTATGGTCCGCGAATACCTGGGGATTCTGCTGCTGGGCACTGTTTTCTGGGTATACCTAGCCAAGGGGGAAGCTGGCAGTTTGTTCGGTTGAGCGTCCTGGTTGGGGTTGGGTTTCTGGTTCTGTATATCGGCTGGCCGGTGCGCAACTACCTGGGACAGCACCGTGTGGTCCTAGTCAAGACCAGCACCGCCGGCTACGACCGGTACGCGGCCGACGTATTTACTGCCCGGCAGTGGATATACGGCTGGACGCCCGAGGCTGACCCGTATCTGGACGGTATTGCGGGCCTCAAGCCCTTGCCGGCTTTTCCGCCCGGGGTGCTGGCTAGCCCGGCCGAAGTGCGGCAGGCCCAGGCCCTGATTGAGCGGGGGCGGCAGTGTGGTACGGGCTTCTACGCCTGGCGTCACGCCGCTCCGTTTCCCGAGCCCACAAACTGCAACGAGGAATTAGCCGCCGGCTTTACGGCTTTAAACGAGTCGTACAAGCAGCGTTTTCCTTGGCGGTACTGGACCCAGGTTCCGCTGGCAAACCTGCAGCGGGCCTTCTTCAAAATGCAGCTGCGTCAGGCTTCTGGGACGGGCAAGCTCAGCTTCGTCTTGTTTGAGTATCGGAGCCTGCTGCTGCTGCTGAGCCTGGGCGGCGCCTGGCTGTTGCGGCACAACCGGGCAGTGTGGCCCATCGTGGGCTTTTTCGGGTTTATGTACCTGTTTATATGCTTTGGCATCCGGCACCTGGAAATTCGCTACCTGCTCCAGGCCGATAGCGCCATGCTGTGCTTGGCCGGGGTACCGCTCGTCCGGCTTTTCGACTGGTTTACCCGGCGTACAGCCGGGCCCACCTCCGCCTAACCCACGAGCAAGTCAGCACCAAAGCGCGCCGCGTTAGAATTGCATCTAGTACCTTTGCCTGGTAAAACGCAGTGGTCGTATCCTGCGTTAGTGTCGGCGTATGCACATTTTATTTCTTGTTCCTTACCCTCCGGGTAAGGCTCCTTCCCAACGGTTTCGGTTTGAGCAGTACCTGCATTTTCTGACCGAAGCGGGCCATACTTACCAGCTGGAATCATTCATCTCGGAGCAGACCTGGGCTATTCTCTACAAGCCCGGCCACACGCTGACCAAGGCATTGGGCATTCTTGGAGGCTTTTTGCGTCGCTTTCTGCTGCTCTTCTCAGTACCCAAGGCCGATTTTGTCTTTATCCACCGGGAAGCTTCACCCATCGGGCCGCCCATCTTCGAGTGGATTATTGCCAAGTTGCTCGGCAAGCGTATCATTTACGACTTTGACGATGCCATCTGGATTCCGAATACTTCGGCGGCCAATAGCATTGTGGCCGGTGTGAAGTGGCACCACAAGGTGGGCAGCATCTGCCGCTGGGCCTATAAGGTAAGCTGCGGCAACAGCTACCTGCGCGACTATGCCCGGCAGTTCAACCCCAATGCCATTGTCAACCCCACTACCATCGACACGGTAAACCTGCACAATGAGGTAAAAGACCAGCGCACCGATCAGCTCGTCATTGGCTGGACCGGAACGCACTCCACGATGAAATACCTGGAGCAGGTGGTACCGGTACTAGCCCGATTGGAGCAGCACTACAATTTCGAGTTCCGCGTTATTTCCAACCAGGAGCCCCAGCTGCCGCTACGGTCTTTGGGCTTCCGGCCCTGGCGCAAAGACACCGAAATTGCCGACCTGCTGACATTCAACGTGGGCCTGATGCCTCTGGAAGACGACCCCTGGGCGAAGGGCAAGTGCGCCTTTAAAGCCTTGCAATACATGGCCCTGGGCGTACCTGCGCTGGTATCGCCAGTCGGGATGAACAGTGAAGTCGTAACCGAAGGCATCGATGGCTATATCTGCGCGACGCCGGAGCAGTGGTATAATGGCCTGGAAAAGCTTCTGCGCGACCATGAGTTGCGCACCCACTTTGGTCAGGCAGCCCGGGCCACCATTGAGGCCCGCTTTTCGGTTCTGGCAAACCGGGACAATTTCTTGGCGTTGTTTGCCTGAAACTGCATTATGTAGAGCGCCGACAGGTAGAAGGGCATCAGCGGAATCTTGTAGCGCACCAGCGTGCCGAAGTTACCGCTGTTGGTACCCACCCCGATGGCAAAGACGACGGCAAACAAAAAGCAGAACGTCACCATCGGGGTACTGGCTATCTGCTTGAAACTCTTAAAAAAGCCGGTTCGGTAAAACATCATTACCGTCAGGTAGATAAACATGGTGGCCTCCAGGGCCGAGAGCAGCATGACGGGGTTGCGGGCTTCGAACAGGAAAGGCCGGAACAGGCTGACAATCACGGCCTGGGGCGCCACGGTGACCAGGCTATTCAAGCTGCCATCAATGACGCCGATGTTATAAGCCGAGCCCTGGTCTTTGGTCAGCGTGTATAGATATTCCTGGTTGATTTTGGTTCGTTCCCCAATCTTGTCGACGGCAAAACGGTCGTCTTCGGCCGTGAGATTGGTAGCGCCCAGAAAACCGGCTCCCACCCCCAGGATTAGGAAAATGGGCTTGAGCACCATGCGCAGGGCCGCGCTTTTAATCCGGCTGTTATTCTCGATGAATATCCAGAGCAGTGCCGGGGGCAGGAAGGAAAGCAGTATGTACACCTTCACCGTTATCAGCACGTAGGCGCCGATTGCGGCTACAATGCTAGAGAACAGAATGTTGCGCTTGAGTACGGTGGCGTGATAAAAGCCGTAGAATACCCAGCCCAGGGCCCCAATACAGAGGGAGTCCTTCATCACCCCCGAGCCCCAGAAAAACACGGATGGCAGGAAAAATACGGCTATAGCAAATCGTTTGTACAGCAGCGGATAGGCCCGGACGAACGTGAGGTACATAGCCCACATGCCGCTAAAACTCAGGCCGGCAAACATCAGCGCCATCACGGAATACGTGTTAAAGGAAAGCAGCGACAAAATGGCCGCCACCTCCACAATAAAGAATTCCGTGCGCGACTTGTACCAGTACATGTTCACGGTGTACGGGGCCGTGACGGGGTCAAACTCGCCGTTGGAAAAGATAAGCTTGATGGCCGCTACCGGTGATTCGCCGAAGGCCCGGTAGATGATGTCGACGTGCTTGGTGTAGTTGAACGTGTCGCCGCCGCCGTAATAAAACTGATATATCAGGCCCAGGGCAATAGCACCCAGAAACTTGACCGAGAGAGCCGGAATGAAGTAACGCTTGGTGAAGGCATTGGTAACTTTACCGCGTACCCCATAGGCAATGCCGTAGAAGATGGCCAGGTAAATAGGCGTCAGCAGCAGGTCTTGTAATTTCATCCGGCGCGCAAGTGAGTATCCGCTATTTCTTGTTCTTCTTCACGTAAGCCTTGGCTTCCTTGTACTCCGCCGACTTGTGGTCGGCCTTGTCTGCTACGACCTTATAGTAGCGCAGGGCTGCAGTCGTATCCTTCTCCTTGTCGGCAATCTGGGCCAGTTTCTGGTTGGCGTAGAGGTAGAACCCTCCGCTGGTGTCGCCAGTACTTTCCGCAAATACGATGCTGCGCTGGTAGTAGTCCTTGGCCTTGGTGCGGTCCTTATACTTGTTCTGCATCAGCCAGCCCAGAAAGTAGGTGGCATAGCGCCCGCTAATGCCTTCGTAGCCGGGCATTCCCTGGTTGAGCTTTTCCAGAATCTCGCGGCTTACCCGCTCACACTCCGGGAAGTTGCCTTCGTTGAAGCAGAGCAGGGCATAAAAACGCTGGAAGTAGGCGTTATCGGGGTAATTGTTGGCCAAGTAGCGCGCCACGGGCAT
Source organism: Hymenobacter cellulosivorans (assembly GCF_022919135.1). NCBI lineage: Bacteria > Pseudomonadati > Bacteroidota > Cytophagia > Cytophagales > Hymenobacteraceae > Hymenobacter > Hymenobacter cellulosivorans. Next base: position 2,530,248 of record NZ_CP095049.1, read on the forward strand.
CGAAGCCGTCGTGTTATTCTCTTCATTGTTGAGAATGCGCATCAGGAAAGTCTTGGCCTCCAGACCAGTATAAAACCCGTTGTCGGCTACGTTCTTGAGTTGCTGCAGGCCCAGGGCGCGGTTACCTTTCGGGAAAAAGAGCAGCACGGGCCGCAGCAGCGGGTAGTTTTCCGAAATCCAGACAGCGTAGTAGTTGAACAGGGCCTGGCCAAATAAAAACTCCGGGCTCAGGCCGTTGGCTTCCTTGCTTTTCTCCAGGTAGTCGAGGGCCCGCTTGCTGCTAACCGTAGCTTTGCGCCAGTCCTTGCGCTCGGCGTGCAGACGGGCATCGAAGCCATAAGCGGCCGAGAGGAAAAAGCAGGCTTCATAATTCTTGTTGTCCGCCTCGTAGAGCCGCTCCCCATAGGTCACAGCCGTATCCATGTAAGCAAAAAACGACTTGTCGTAAAGCTTGGTCTGGACGTTGGTCGGTACAATTTTCCACCACTGGCTTAAACCCAGCAGGAAGTACGGCATTGGATGCTGCGGATAGCGGCGGCGCAGGGAGCGGAATTGCTTCTCGGCCTTGTCGTATTTGAAGTTGTAGAGGTTCTGCACGGCGCCCTCCAACTCGGTCTGAATGTCCTTGTCCAGCAGGAGCCAGCCTTTGGTGTCAACGGCTCCCGGGGCTATATCCACGTTTTCGAGCTCTATTTTGCGGATAGGCTTTGAGGCGCGGGTTGTATCGGGCTGCTGGGCCTGCGCCACGAAGGGCAGGCAGAAAAGCAACAGGATAAAACGGAGTTTTTGGATCATGGGAGCGTATAGCGGCGGACAGATGGGCAGCTGACACTGCTGGAAAGCCACGCAACGGAAAAGCTAAAGTATGACTTTTATCCTAGATTTGGACGAATAAACGTACTGCTATGGACCTTCTGCGAACCTTATGCCACTTGGCTGCGACCTCTGGCAATGAGGCCCCAATGACTGAATTCCTTTTAAACTACATTGCGCAGCAGCAAAGTTCGTGGCGTGTGCAGCCGCGGGTGCTAGCGGGGGAGGAATTTCAGGATTGTATTATTCTGGTATTCGGCCAACCCCGAACGGCATTATTTGCGCATATAGACAGCATTGGCTTTACGGTTCGGTATGGTCAAGAGTTGGTTCGTATTGGCGGCCCGCGGGCGGAAACGGGCTACCGATTGGTCGGACAAGATGCACAGGGCGCCATTGACTGCACGCTCACCGTCGATGCTAAAACCGGGGAGTTGGGTTATGAGTTCACCCGCCCCATTGAGCGGGGTACCGAGCTGACTTTCTACTGCGACTTTCGCGAAACCGATACCACCGTCCAATCCTGCTACCTCGACAACCGCCTGGGCGTCTGGAATGCCCTGCGGCTGGCCGAAACCCTGGAAAATGGCATCATTGCCTTTAGCTGCTGGGAAGAGCACGGCGGCGGCTCGGTAGCCTACCTAGCCAAGCATATCTACGAGAACTACGGGGTGCGTCAGGCCCTGATTTCGGATATTACCTGGGTTACCGAAGGCGTGCATCCAGGCGAAGGCGTTGTCATTTCCCTCCGCGACTCCCTGATTCCGCGCCGTGCCTACGTCGACAAGATCCGGCGCATCGCCCACGAATCCGGTATTCCGTACCAGTTGGAAGTGGAGGGCAGCGGCGGCTCCGATGCCAAGGAGCTGCAGCACGGGGCCCAGCCCTGGGACTGGTGCTTTATCGGTGCCCCCGAGGACCATGTGCATTCCCCTGACGAGCTCGTGGATAAGCAGGATATTGCCAGTATGTTGGCCCTGTACCGGGTGCTGATGGAAAAGCTGTAGAGCCTAGTCGAATAGCTTCGGGCTCTCACAGATAGTCGTACTTTCGTATCACAAATAGCTTTCCTTCTGCTGACAAAGGATAGTGAGCATTTGTGTGCCGTATTCTAGAGTAAGAGAAAGGCAAAGTGGCTTTTCTAGCCGAGTGGGAAACTATGCTTTGCAAGACCCTACGACTCTGATTAAAAATTTCCCGGCTTACAGCGTCTTTTCACTAGTTTATATATGAGGCTTGATACTAAACAGATAGCTACCCCAGCGGCTGTAAAAAGTTTGTCTTACCAGGAATTAGATATTCTGCACTCTTTGCGCGGATTCTGCGCTTTTTATGTAGTTATCTATCATGCGAAATACATTTTGTGGTCAGGCGGGCGCCAGTATTTGTCGGCTTTCCCGCGCACTGCTTGGAATCCATTGGATTATATGACATTCCTGCTCGATATGCTTAGCTCTGCGGGCTACGAAATGGTTGTTTTTTTCTTTGTGCTATCCGGTTTTTTTATTCGCTACGCTCAGCGAAAAAAGCACCGGCAACCAATAGCTTTTTACATTAACCGTATTGTGCGGATATATCCACCCTATCTCGTTTCGATACTTCTGGGTGCGACTATTCTATTGCTGATTGGCCACTATGTGCCAACTGCGCTGGACGCTACTATCGGGCGCGAGTTAAATACGGATTTAGCTACTGCCTGGACCGAGCTACACGCGTTTAATGTGGGTAGTCTGGGCCGTCTGCTCAGCTTTATGCCGCTTGGCACTCTGTTTATAGGACACAACGTCGTGCATTGGTCTCTCTTACCCGAGGCTCTGTTCTACCTGATTATCCCACTGGCTTTCTGGCGTATCCGAGTTTATTACTTTGTTTCGGTAGGGGCTTTTTTGCTCGGTGTTTTCCTCACCAGAAGCGGCCACATATTCAACCCTGTTACTACGTACTTCTGCATTTATAATTTCTATTTCGCCGTTGGGGTAGCACTGTATGATTCCGTGGTAGATACAAATTGGTTGGCTTCGTTCCGGCGTGCAAACGGGTGGCTGATGAGCCTGGTAATCATCGGGCTGTTTCTGGCTTTGATACCACTGGCAATCCTCAAACTCAAGCTGGTATCAGGTTTGGTAGCTACGGTTCTGGCGGTTTTGGCCGTATCTACGCTCTTAGCTGGGCGGGTGGCACGCCAGAATGTGGTAGTGCGCTTTATGCACTCCATCGGCATATTCAGCTTTTCCCTGTATCTGTTTCATTACCCGATGTTATTGCTTTGCTATGGAGTTCTGGTGTACAGCACTGGTCAGCAGTTTACCTACGTGCGCTATTACTGGCTGGCAGTGCCCATCGTAACGCTGCTCAGCTACGCGTTGTATTGGGTCACGGAGCGGGTTTCGGTCAATTACTTTCGTAAAGTATAAAAGCGGTAACTGGATAAGGGTCTGTGAGTTGGAATTGGCAGTAAAACATCTATTTTACAAGCCTAATATTCTTCTCTTTCCACCACAACCCTAAAATCCCACCACCGCCTTTATGATGAACATTCTTTACGTAGCGCCCGTGCTGGGCGTGCTGGCCCTGTTCTACACTTGGCTCCGGTCAGGCTGGGTCACGAGGCAGGATACCGGTGATGAGCGGATGCGCACCATCGCCGGGTATATTGCCGATGGAGCCATTGCCTTTTTGCGGGCCGAATACAAGGTGCTGGCGCTGTTTGCTCTGATTGCCTGCGCCTTTCTGGGCTACCTGGGCAGCACTGGCGAAAAATCCAGCCCTGTCATTGTGGTTGCCTTCCTGATTGGGGCTGTTTTCTCGGCGTTGGCGGGCTATATCGGGATGAAAATAGCCACCAAGGCCAACGTGCGCACCGCCCAGGCGGCCCGTACCAGCTTGGCCCAGGCTCTGAAGGTGTCGTTTACGGGCGGCTCGGTAATGGGCATGGGCGTTGCCGGTTTGGCCGTGCTCGGGCTAGGCTCTTTGTTTGTGGTATTCTACAACATGTTTGTCGTCAGCCGTGGGGGAGGGGCCAATGGGGTGGAGATGGAAACGGCCCTGGAGGTACTGACCGGCTTTTCACTCGGGGCCGAAAGCATTGCCCTGTTTGCCCGGGTGGGCGGCGGCATCTACACCAAGGCTGCCGACGTGGGCGCCGACCTTGTGGGTAAAGTAGAGGCCAACATTCCGGAAGACGACCCCCGCAACCCCGCCACCATTGCCGACAACGTGGGCGACAACGTGGGCGATGTAGCCGGCATGGGCGCCGACCTGTTCGGATCCTATGTAGCTACCATTCTGGCCACCATGGTGCTGGGCCGCGAAGTAGTAGCCGCCGGCGACCAGTTCAACGGCCTGTCCCCGATTCTGCTGCCAATGGTAATTGCGGGTATGGGCATTCTGGCCTCACTGGTCGGGATTCTGCTGGTGCGCGTCAAGGAAGGCGGCAACGTGCAGGCCGCCCTCAACTTCGGCAACTACGCCTCGGTGGCCGTGTCGGCGGTGGCTTCGTTCTTTATCATCCGCTGGATGCTGCCGCCCGGCGAGCTGGTCATTGGCCGGGCCGGCTCGGTACCCTTTACCTCGATGGACGTTTTCTATGCCGTTGTAGTAGGTCTCGTGGTCGGCACGTTGATGAGCATTATTACCGAGTACTACACGGCTATGGGCAAGCGCCCGGTAAACAGCATCGTGCAGCAAAGCAGTACCGGCCATGCTACCACTGTCATCGGCGGTTTGGCCGTCGGTATGGAGTCTACGGTATTGCCCATTATCGTGCTGGCGGCGGGCATTGTGCTGTCGTTTGAGTTTGCGGGCCTCTACGGCGTGGCCATTGCCGCCGCCGGTATGATGGCCACCACCGCTATGCAGCTGGCCATCGACGCCTTCGGGCCTATTGCCGACAACGCCGGCGGCATTGCCGAAATGAGCGAACTGCCCAAGGAAGTGCGGGAGCGGACCGACATTCTCGATGCCGTAGGAAACACTACCGCTGCCACCGGGAAGGGCTTTGCCATTGCCTCGGCGGCCCTTACCTCGTTGGCTCTTTTCGCGGCCTTTATGGGTACGGCCAATATTTCCAGCATCGACATCAGCAATGCCCGGGTGCTGGCCGGCCTCTTCGTGGGTGCCATGATTCCCTTTATTTTCTCGGCCTTGGCAATTTCAGCCGTGGGCCGGGCTGCTATGGCTATGGTGCAGGAAGTGCGCCGGCAATTCCGCGAGATTCCCGGCATCATGGATTACACCGGCCGGCCCGAATATGAGAAGTGCGTGGCCATTTCTACCCAGGCCGCCATCCGGGAAATGATGCTGCCCGGCGCCATTGCCCTGATTGTGCCCATCATCATCGGCTTTGCCTTTGGGCCCGAAGTATTGGGCGGTACCTTGGCCGGCGTTACGGTGTCCGGGGTGCTGATGGCCATGTTCCAGAGCAACGCCGGTGGGGCCTGGGACAATGCCAAGAAGTCGTTCGAAAAAGGCGTGCTGGTGAATGGCAAGATGGAATACAAAGGCTCCGACGCCCATAAGGCTTCCGTCACCGGCGACACCGTCGGGGACCCGTTCAAGGACACGTCCGGGCCTTCTATGAACATCCTGATCAAGCTCATGTCCATCGTGTCTTTGGTCATTGCACCTCACATTGCTGCTCCCGAGCGTGGGATGGCGCCTCGCCCGTTGCCCCGGCCTTCGCTGCAGCTCGAGCCCAAGGTGCGCTATGCCGAAATAGCGCCCCAGGCCACCAAGGCCTTGTTTGTGCTGCTGCGCGAAACCCGCTAACGGATTAAATCATCTTTAACCGCAAGGTGCGAAGCTGCCCCATCCCGCCGGAGGGGCAGCTTTTTTGTACTACCTTTGACCCATAGTTTTGCCCTGAGGACCAAACCCAGCCGGATGCCATTGTCCACTATCACACTGCACGACAAGCAGTTTGCCCCGTACCTGACCGCCAGTCAAATCACTGCTGCCGTTCGGGAGCTGGCCGCCAAAATCAACCGCGACTATGCCGGCAAGCAGCCGCTGTTCGTGGCCGTGCTCAATGGCTCGTTCATGTTTGTCGCCGATTTGCTCAAGGAAATTCAGCTGCCCTGCGAAATAGCCTTTATCCGGGTGGCCTCTTACGAGGGCACAAGCAGCACCGGTACCGTGCGCGAAATCATGGGTCTGCAGGAAGAAGTAGCCGGCCGCGACCTGATTATCCTGGAGGACATCGTGGACACGGGTCACACCATGAAGGCCCTGCTAGAACTACTCCAAGCCCAGAACCCGGCTTCCCTGGAAGTCGCCACCCTGTTCTTGAAGCCCGAGTGCCTCCAGCACGAACTGGCTCTTCGCTACATCGGCCTGAGCATTCCCAACGATTTTATCGTGGGCTACGGGCTCGACTACGACGGCCTCGGCCGCAACTACCCCGACGTGTATACTGCCGTCTAACTCCGCTGCATACCCAAAACGTGTTGCATTCCGTAAGGAACGGTTTGTTTCCGATTTGTTATCTTTCCCAACCCCTGCCGCTTTTCCTCTCCCGCGAAATACCCCGCTTTTATGCTCAATATCGTACTCTTCGGCCCGCCCGGCGCCGGCAAAGGAACGCAAAGCCAGAAGCTCATTGCCCGTTATAACCTGGTTCATCTGTCGACCGGAGACCTGCTTCGCTCTCAGATTGCGCAAGGCACCGAACTTGGTCTGCGGGCCAAAAAGCTCATGGACGAAGGTCTGCTCGTGCCCGACGAAGTAGTTATCGGCATGATTGAAAGCCAGTTGGCCAGTAATACCACGGCCGCCGGCTTCATCTTCGACGGCTTTCCCCGCACCGTACCCCAAGCCCAGAGCCTCGACGAGCTGACCCAGCGCTACGACACCGGCGTGAACTGCATGATTGCCCTGGAAGTAGCCGAGGAAGAGCTGGTAAAACGCCTGCTGGAGCGCGGCAAAACCAGCGGCCGCCCCGACGACCAGGACGAAACCAAAATCCGCAAGCGCGTGACGGTGTACAACACCGAAACCGCCCAGGTAGCCAGCTACTACGCCCAGCAAAGCAAGTTTCACGGCCTCAACGGTATTGGCGCCATCGAAGATATCTTCGGCCAGATCTGCGAAATCGTGGATCAGCACCTGCCCGCTGCACCCGTGGCCGACGGCCAAGCTGCTGCTGACGAAGTAAAAGCGTAACTTTGCGGCTGCTACCCCATAGGTAGTGGCAGAATACCTCTGTCATCCTGAGCAAAGCGAAGGACCTTATCACGCTAGAACGACCTGTTCGGCTGTTATAAGGTCCTTCGCTTTGCTCAGGATGACAGCTGTTTTATAGGAACATTGAATGGCGTTTCTTTTCAATCCACCATTCAAAACTCAACTCTCAACGTTTCCCCGCCGTGGCTTCCAATAACTTCATCGACTACGTCAAAATCAATTGCCGCTCCGGAAAAGGCGGGGCCGGCTCGGGCCACTTTTTCCGCGCCAAAGGCCTGCCCAACGGCGGCCCCGACGGTGGCGACGGGGGCCGCGGCGGCCACATCATCCTGGAAGGCAACTCCCAGCTCTGGACCCTGCTCCACCTGCAATACCAGAAGCACTTGATTGCCAAGCCCGGCGAAGGCGGTGGCGAAAACCTGCGCACCGGGGCCCAGGGCGACGACATCATCATCCAGGTGCCGCTCGGCACCATCGCCCGCGACGCCGAAACGGGGGAGAAAAAGCTCGAAATAACCGAGCACGGCCAGCGCCTGATCCTGACGCCCGGTGGCCGCGGCGGCCTGGGCAACGACCACTTCAAGTCGTCCACCAACCAAGCGCCCACCTACTTCCAGCCCGGCGAGCCCGGCATCGACGAGTGGGTGATTCTGGAGCTCAAGCTGCTGGCCGATGTGGGCCTGGTGGGCTTCCCCAACGCCGGCAAAAGCACCCTGCTGTCGGTGGTATCGGCAGCCCGCCCCAAGATTGCCGACTACGCCTTTACCACCCTGACGCCCAACTTGGGCGTAGTGGCCTACCGCGACTACAAGTCATTCGTAATGGCCGATATTCCCGGTATCATCGAGGGCGCGGCTGAGGGCAAAGGCCTGGGCACGCGCTTTCTGCGTCACATCGAGCGCAACTCAATTCTGCTCTTCATGATTTCCGTCGACAGCAAGGACATTGCCGAGGAGTACCAGATCCTGCTTAGCGAATTGGAGCAGTTCAACCCCGATTTGCTAACCAAAAAGCGCCTGCTAGCCATTACCAAGGCCGATTTGATTGACGATGAGCTAGAGGCTGAAATCCGCGAGACGCTGCCGACCGAGCTGCCGACCGTATTCATTTCCAGCCTGGCCAACAAGAACATCATGCAGCTCAAGGACATGATCTGGCAGGCGCTACACGCTAAGCAGTAGGGCGCTAATAATTTTCCGGACTCAGCAAATGGTTGACTAGGCTATGGAGCACTATAGTCAGGACAAAGATACCGTAGGCTAGCACTACCCACGTCCAGGAGCGGTGACGGATGGCTTGACCAAAAGCAGCGCAACTGGGAAGCAAAACGAGAAAGGCAACGAGCGTTTGTTGCGCGTACGTTGGGGCATCCCGGTAATACCAGCCTCCTGCACTCATCGCTTCTTCGGAGCCGAAAGGGTAACTGGCAATAGTAGCAGGGTCTTGGATGATACCAACTGTTAGCCATTCATAAAAATAGGCAAACAGTAAAAAGCCCATAAGCAGAAGCCCCGGCAGAAGAGCCAGCCAGAAACGAAGTTTTGCCTGTGTAGTCAGAGCACGTGAAGACTGCATAAAGCACAAATAAGACTGTTTTGGAGTCTAAACCAAGTTGACTAGTGGAGTAGCAGTGCTTATAAGCTGAACTAACTGCCTGGCTCCCGAAGTTTCAGTGCCACAATGACAGCCAAAGCCGCTTTGGCAAACTCCTTGCGCCCCGTTTAGCGCTCAACGGCAACTACCGTGAAAAACCCTTTCCGACGAATATTTACGAAAATGGCTGAAGATACCAACCTGCCCCAGGACGACAATCTGTCTGTTGACCCCGACAACGCGGCGGGCGAATTGCAAGAGGAAGTAAACGCCCTCGACACCGACACTGCCGACGGTGGGGCTCCCAAGGCCGAAGCGTCCAAGACCGATGCGGAGCTGGCCGAGCTGAAAGATAAGTACCTGCGCCTGGCTGCCGAGTTTGATAACTACAAGCGCCGGACCGCTAAAGAGCGCCAGGACCTGTTTAAAACGGCCAGCCAGGAGCTCATGGTGGCTTTGCTGCCCGTACTCGACGATTTTGACCGGGCCCGCCACCATACCAAGGACACCGAGGATGCCAACGCCGTGCGCGAAAGCATTGAGATTATATCCACCAAGCTTCAGAAAACCCTGCAGCAGAAAGGCCTGACCCCGATGGAAACTAAGGGCGGTGCGTTCGATGCGGATCTGCACGAGGCCATTACCCAGATTCCGGCTCCCTCCGAGGACCTGAAAGGCAAGGTAGTAGACGAGGTAGAAAAAGGGTATTACCTGGGCGACAAAGTAATCCGGCACGCCAAAGTGGTGCTGGGTAGCTAAGACAAAGCGTTTGACTGACCGGTGGACAGCCGGGCGGTCAATTAGCAATACACAACAATGGCAACGAAGCGAGACTATTACGAGGTGTTGGATGTCGCCAAGACCGCCTCGGGTGACGAGATAAAAAAGGCCTACCGCAAGGTGGCCATCAAGTTTCACCCTGATAAGAACCCCGACGACCCCACGGCTGAAGACAAGTTCAAGGAAGCCGCCGAGGCCTACGAGGTCTTGTCGGATGAGCAGAAGCGCGCCCGCTACGACCGGTACGGCCACCAGGGCATGGGTGGCGGGGGCGGCGGCGCCCAGAACATGGAGGACATTTTCTCCCAGTTCGGCGACATCTTCGGCGGTGGCGGCTTCGAAGGCTTCTTCGGAGGCGGGCAGGGCCGCGGTGGTCGGCGCGTGAAGAAGGGCTCCAACCTGCGCATCAAGCTCAAGCTGGACCTGGAGGAAGTCGCTAACGGCGTCGAGAAAAAGATCAAGGTGAAGCGCTACGTGGCCTGCAACACCTGCTCGGGCACCGGGGCTAAGAACGGCACCGACCTCAAGGACTGCGGCACCTGCCACGGCCAGGGTCAGGTGAAGCGCGTGGTCAACACGATGCTGGGCCAGATGGTGAGTTCCTCGACCTGCCCTACCTGTAACGGGGAAGGCAAGATCGTGAGCAGCAAGTGCGACGTGTGCCACGGCGAAGGCCGGCAGCTGCACGAGGAAGTTATTCCCATCAACATCCCGGCCGGCGTGGCCGAGGGCATGCAGCTGAGCATGAACGGCAAGGGCAACTTCCCCGAGCGGGGCGGCGTACCCGGCGACCTGCTCATCCAGATCGAAGAAGAGCCCCACGAACTGCTCAAGCGCGACGGCAACAACATCATGTTCGAGCAGTACATTTCCTTCGTCGACGCGGCCCTGGGGGCCAACATCGAGGTGCCAACCATCGAAGGCAAGGTGAAAATCAAGGTGGAGCCTGGCACCCAGCCCGGCAAAATCCTGCGCTTGCGTGGCAAAGGTATCAAGGACCTGAACGGCTATGGTCGTGGCGACCAACTGATTCACCTCAGCGTCTGGACGCCCAAAAACGTGACTAGTGAGGAGCGGGAGTTGCTGGAAAAGCTGCGCGACGCCCGCAACTTCACGCCCAACCCCGGCAAAAACGAAAAAGGCTTCTTCGAGAAAGTAAAGGAGTACTTCCAGTAAGCCTGCACGACGGATTTTTCGGATTTTGTAGATGAGTAAAAGCCCGCCTTCCTATTGTGGAGAGCGGGCTTTTTTGTGTTGGCTTACTTGTGGAAAATCGTTACCCTTTTTCAGAATTTTCCACAAATAATTATCGGAGGGTGTGGAAAGTTTTAGCAAGACCGGAAGATTTTCCACAAGAATGCCAGCTAGACCCCTATATCCTGGTCCGGTAAAATTTTTGGCTCTCACTTGTAATGCGGGGATTAGCTTGCCGATATATAGGGTGTACTTCAGCCAGAACCTTCTGCTGTGAAATCTACCCCCGTTAGCTCCGATTTTCTGGCCGTAGTCAATGCCAACCAGGGCATTCTGCACCGCATGTGCCGGCTGTACTGCCAGGATACGGACGACCGGCAGGATTTGTACCAGGAAATCGTGCTGCAACTCTGGCGGGCGTTTCCGCGCTACGAGCCCACGGCCAAAATCAGCACTTGGCTGTACCGCATAGCCCTGAACGTGGCCATCAGCAACCTGCGGCAGCGCACCCGCCGCCCCGCGCCCGAACGCTGGGGCGACGTGCCCCCGGAAGTGGCCCTGCCGCCTGATGCCGGCCCCGACGCCGACGACCTGGCCCAGCTTTACCGGGCCATCGAGCGGCTCTCCGACGTCGAAAAGGCCTTTATTCTGCTTTACCTTGAAGAGCGTACCTACGAGGAAATGGCCGACATTCTGGGTATCACCCAAAACAACGTTCGCGTGAAAATGCACCGCGTGCAAGACAAGCTTCGCCACCTCCTTACCCAGCCCGCCTAATGGAACTCGATGACCTCCGCCGGCAGTGGCAACAACAGCCCGTCGGCCCTACGGACCCTACTTTAACCCAGCAAAAACTACAGACTATGCTTGCTAACCAACCTGCCTCTCCCGTCAGTGAAATGCTGCGCAATGCCCAGCGCGACCAGCGCCTGCTGCTGCTGGTTGTTATCCTGAACATCGGCAATATTACTAACCTGAGCCGCCATCACCTGGAGGGCCGCAGCATGGTGCTGGTAGACGTAGCCGTTGCCCTGATGATTCTTATCGGCTCGTGGTACGCGTACCGGCAGCGCAAGCTTATCAAGCAGTTGCAGTTGGGTACTGGAACCACCTACGGGCACATCCGCGAGTCCATCCGCCAAATCCGGGGGCTGATGCGTACTAAATTCTATACTGCTATAGCTTTTCTGGTCACGGTAATACTGGCCATAGCCTACGGCAAGCACGTCGCCATTCTAGAAGCCCTGCGCACCGACCCCCACAGCTGGGGTGTCCTGGCGCTGGGAGTGGGGGCAGCGGTGGTCGTTATTGGTCTTCTGCTCTACGTGAGCAAGCGACGGCAGCAGCGGCGCTACGGTCGGCACCTCGACCGGCTCGAAGCCTCCTTGCGGGAGCTGGATGCTTAAGAGTAAGCTCAGGCTCAAAACCATTGAGTTGCTGTTTTCTACCACTCATCCGCTCTAATTGCCGCTTGAGGAAGAAGAATGCAGCTTGTTTATATAGTTGCTGTAATATTACATCCTGACCACCTACCATTCTCTTCTTTCGCCGTGAGTACTATTCTACAAGCCATTGAGGTGCGCAAAGCCTACGCCGCGCACACGGCCCTTAGTGGGGTCAGCCTTGACATTCCTGAGGGCAGCATCTTCGGGCTGCTCGGGCCCAACGGGGCAGGCAAAACCTCCCTGATCCGCATCATCACCCAGATTACTGCCGCCGACTCGGGTGAAGTCCGCTTCCGGGGCGAAAAACTCAACCCCAGCCACATTGCCCAGATCGGCTACTTGCCCGAGGAGCGGGGGCTTTACAAGAAGATGAAGGTGGGCGAGCAGCTGCTCTACCTCTCGCGCCTCCGCGGGCTGAGCAAGGCCGATGCCACGGCCCGCATCAAGCAGTGGATTGAGCGGCTGGATTTGCGGCCCTGGGTCAATAAAAACGTGGAAGATCTGAGCAAGGGCATGCAGCAGAAAGTGCAGTTTATTGCCACCGTGCTCCACGAGCCTGCCCTGATTATCCTCGACGAGCCCTTTTCCGGCTTCGACCCGATTAATGCCAACCTGATTAAGGATGAAATATTAGCCTTGCGCGACCGGGGCGCCACCATCATCTTCTCGACCCACCGCATGGAATCGGTGGAAGAAATGTGCGACAACATAGCCCTGATCAACCGCTCCCGTAAGGTGCTCGACGGGCCGGTGCGCCAGATCAAGGACACGTTCAAAACCCAGACCTACGAGGTGGAAGGCAAGGGCCAGCTGATGGTGATGCACCCCGATTTTGAGGTACTGGAGCATAAGGTGCGCGAAAACGGTTACTTCTACGACCGGATCAAACTGCACCACAACACGACGCCCAACGATTTGCTGCGCTACCTGATTGGCAACGTGGAGGTCCACGCCTTCCGGGAGCAAATTCCCAGCATCAACGAAATCTTTATCCGGCGCGTGCAGGAGACCATGCCCGAAACCCTAACGCAACAAGAGCTGGCCGTGAAAAGCTAGAGCTAGTGCTAGAACTAAAATCGTTCGACGATTAACCACCCCGCCCTTCGGGCACCCCTCCTTGAAAAGAAGGGGAACTAGTTCTAATTCTAGTTCGGGGTTGCCACAACCACTACCTAAGTCATCAAGATAGTATGGACAAAATCTGGCTTATCATTCAGCGCGAATACCTGAACCGGGTGCGCAAAAAAAGCTTTCTAGTAATGTCGCTGCTGGCCCCGCTGCTGCTGGCCGGCACCTCCCTGATTATTGCCAAGCTCAATGCCCCCGGCTCGGCCGACGAGGTGGCCGTGTACGACGAAAGCGGGCTGGGCTTGATGTCGCGCTTGGCTAGCACCGAGGAAATCCGCTTTGTGCCCGCTGCCGGAGCCTCACCGACGGCTGCTACTACGGCCTTTAAAGCGGCCAAGCCCAAACAGGCCGCTCTGCTGGTTTTCTCGAAAGGGTTTTCTCTCGACAACACCGGCGGCGTGCGGCTGCTGGCCAATGGCAACATGAGCCTGAAGCGGCAGCTCAACATTCGCAAGGCCGTGAACAAGGCGGTAGGAGAGCTGAAGCTGACCCGCTCGGGCCTTAGCCAAACCACCATCGACAACCTCAAGGCCGACGTGGACCTGCAGGCCGTAAACCTAGCTGACCAGAACGGCCGCAAAAACAACGCGGGCCTGACCACGGCCACAGCCTACGTCCTCTCGATTTTGGTCTACATGTTCATCTTCATCTACGGGGTGCAGGTAATGCGGGGCGTGGCCGAGGAAAAGTCGAACCGCATCATGGAAGTCATGGTGTCGTCGGTGAAGCCGTTTCAGCTCATGATGGGCAAGATTCTGGGTATCGGGGCCGTGGTGCTCACCCAGTTTGGCATCTGGCTGGCCTTGTCTTACGGCATTACTACGCTGGCTGCGCCGCTGCTAATGAAGCCCGCCAAAGCCCCGGCCACCACAGCGGTATCGGCCACGAAAGCGCCGGCCGTAACTGCCGCTACTGCCGCCTCGGGCGGCTCCGACGCGGATGCTGAAATGGCGCCGCCGCAGCCGGGCACCACGCCCAACCTGTGGAGTATGCTGGAGGGCCTGCCCATTGGTAGCATTATTGGCGGCTTCCTGTTCTTTTTCCTGGGCGGCTACCTGCTGTATTCGGCCCTGTTTGCCGCCATCGGCGCGGCCGTCGACGACCAGACTGATGCCCAGCAATTCATGTTCCCGGTGACCATCCCGCTTATTCTGAGCTACATTGCCAGCATCACGGTGGTTATCAACGGGGACCCGAACGGTCCGCTGGCCTTCTGGCTGTCGATGATTCCCTTCACCTCGCCCATTGCCATGGTTATGCGCCTGCCCTTCGGCGTGCCGCTGTGGCAGCTGCTGCTCTCGGGCGCTATTCTGGTCGGCGGCTTTATCCTTACTACCTGGATAGCCGGCCGCATCTACCGCGTCGGCATCCTGATGTATGGCAAGAAAGTGACCTACGCGGAACTCTCGCGCTGGATGTTCTACAAAGGCTAAGCAGGCAACGCCCGTCCTTGCGAGGCGTAGCCATCCGTCCTCTGTTAGTAACTGATGTTCTTTTACCAGAAAGCCCTTTCTCGTTGTTACGGGAAAGGGCTTTTCATTTGAGAAAGCACAGCACAGTTCAGAGGGCGGGACGGATTGCTTCGTTCTTCGTCCTCGCAAGGACAGGTTTTTTAACACTACATCAGAACTTCGCCCTGCGGCCAGTAGTATTGCATGCTCTGCCTTACGCCCATGCTCAAGAAACTCCTGCTTCTGCCGCTGCTGCTCACCCTGCTCAGCTTCCGCACTGCCGACAAGCCTGCTTACCGCCTCTTCACTGGTGGGGGCAAGCCGGCCGACTACGACAAAATGCTCAAGGAGCTGGCCGCCGCCGACGTGGTGTTCTTCGGAGAGCAGCACAACGACCCTATTGCCCACTGGCTGGAATTGCAGCTGGCCAAAGACCTGCTCCGCCTGCGGCAAGGGCAGCTGGTGCTGGGCCTGGAAATGTTTGAGCGCGACGTGCAGCCGCTGGTCGACGGCTACGCTACCGGGGAGCTGGACGACAAGGCTTTCGAAGAGCAAAGTCGGCCCTGGCCCAACTACGGTACCGACTACAAGCCCCTGCTACAGCTGGCCCGGCAGCAGAAGTTCCGGGTGGTAGGCACCAATGTGCCGCGACGTTACGCCTCCCAGGTCGCCAAGGGCAGCCTCTCGGCCCTCGAGGCGCTGCCAGCCGCCGAAAAAGCCTGGCTTGTGCCTTTGCCCCTGACAGTAGACTACACGCTGCCCGGCTACCAGAACATGGCCAAGATGTTTGGCGACGACGCCGCCCACGCCGCCGGGGTGCAGAACATTATCCAGGCCCAGGCTCTGAAGGACGCTACCATGGCCCACTTCCTCAACCAGGCCCGCCCCGAAGGCCATTTGCTGCTGCATATCAACGGCAGCTACCACTCCGACAACCACGACGGAATCCTGGCCTACCTGCGGCAGTATAATCCCAAGCTCAAGGTCAAAACCATCAGCGCCGTAACCCAGGAGCGGCTCACCAAGCTGGAAAAGGAACATGAGCAGCAGGCCGATTTCGTGGTAGTAGTGCCCCAGGACATGACCAAAACCTACTAGGCCAGTTCTGAGCTTCCTACGCAGGCCGCGTCGTGCAGCTCGGCTACTTGCCGGGCCTCGGCCAGCACCTGCCCGCTGCCGTATTCGCCCACCCAGTGGCACACCGAAAACGGCTGGCTAAGTGTGGTGTACTGCGCTTCCCACGCCTGCTGGGTGGCTTGTTGCTCGGGTGTGTCGTAGGGAAAGGGGTGCGGGGGCCGCGGGCTACCGATGCGCCAGGGTTTGGGCGTGAGCCGGGCCCGGTAGCAGTCCTGAGCCTGGCAGAGGCGCACGTAGGTTGTATCGACGCGCAGCGCAGCGAAAATTTCCTGAGCCTCCGGGCTGGCTGGAGCAATAAGCTGGTGCGTGACCAGCAGCCGAAAGCCCAGGCGGGTGCGGTACAGGCGAAAATTCCACTCGGGGTGCAGTTGCAGCCAGGCCGCCATTCGCAGCTGAATCTGCTCCTGCGGTACTAGGGGCGGCGGTGGGGGTGAAGCCGGACCAAATAACTTGCGGAAGAAACCAGCCAGGGAAAACGGCTCGGTAGTCGGGATGGGGCGGCGCAAATCGGCGTCGTCTACGTCCAGCAGCATCACCTGGGCAGTGTTCAGCACTCGGCTGCCGTAGTGGTTGCGGGTTACAGCAGCCAGTAGCTCACCGCCGCTGCCGACGATGCGCTGCTCGACCTGCTCCCGCAAGGGAGCCGAGCCGGTGGGGTAGTCGCCGGCGCGTAGGGGCTGGGCAGCCTGCAAACGGGCGGCGCGGTGCTGCAGCACCTGCCGGCCCGCGGCTTGGGCGGCAGCCAGGCTTTCGTCGCTGCCGGTGTAGGCCGTGAGTAGAAAAGGCCCCTGCTGTTCGTCCCCGATATCGAGGGTGGTGCGGGCCCAGTAGGAGTAGATTTGCATCGGCCAAAAGAAGGAATACCGGCGTAAGATAGAAGCCCGGTGGCCGTTTTTGCGTAAGAGCAAAACTCTCCTGACTCCGACGCTTACCTTTACCCCATGATTTCCACCCAGAACCTGACCGCCCTACCCGCTGAAATTGAGCTGCAGCGCATTTGCAAAGCCCTGGCGGTGCTCGACGCCATTATTTCGCCCGAGGAAGAATACCGCTACCATACCTACGACGCCAAGTGGGGCGAAGGGGAGGAGGTGTTTGAGATGAACGACGGGGAAGGGGACCAGATGCTGATTTTGTTTTCCCCCGACGGAGCCGTCATCAGCGGCTATGCCGACGGTTTGGAGGAGGTCGACAAAACAGTGCTGCGCGAGGCCCTGCCCCCGGAGTTTCATGAGTTCATCTTCGGAGAGCCGGTCAACTCCATCGGTACCACGTTCTGCCTCTGGACGCTGGATAACTCACCCTGGCAGCTGGCGCCCGGTACACCAGCTGAAGACGGCTCGGAAGACCTGCTGCCCATCCTCGACGGCCACCCGCGCACCTACATCGACTGGGCCCAGGAGTATTTCGAGGAGGAGCGGTTTCCCAAGGATGGCCTGCTGCTGGGCACCGTTACCCAGCTCTACTACGGCGAAACCCTGACCAAGCCCATGGTGCAGGCCCTGGTGACCCACGTAGCCGACTGGGAAGCCCTGCGCCGCGACCTGGACGAAATCAACTACCCCTACGACTTCGACTAGCCGCGCCGCTCAAACCAGCCGTTAGCCCAGCCAAAGGTAAAGGCCCGCGGCGGCCGCACCGCCCAGCAAGGGCCCTACCACCGGAATCCAGCCGTAGCTCCACTCGCTCGGGCCCTTGCCGCGCACCGGCAGCAGGGCGTGGGCCAGGCGGGGGGCAAAGTCGCGGCTAGGGTTGATGCCGTAGCCCGTGGTGCCGCCCAGCCCCAGCCCGATAACCCATACCAGCAGCGCTACCGGCAGGGCGCCCACCGAGCCCAACCCCACGGCCGTATGAGTCGGCGTGATTTCGGCCCCGCTGATGTAGAGAATGGTAAATACCAGCACCAGCGTGCCCACCAGTTCGTTGAATAGGTTGGACGCATGGTTGCGGATGGCCGGACCAGTGCAGAACACGGCCAGCTTCAGCCGTGGCTCCGGGGTTTGGTCGAAATGGTCCTTGTAGAGCAGCCAGACCAGCGTGGCACCCAGGAAAGAGCCCAGAAACTGCGCCAGCACGTATTCGGGCACCAGGTTCCAGGCAAACTTCCCGGCCACGGCCAAGCCCAGCGTCACGGCCGGGTTCAGGTGGGCCCCACTTACGGGTCCGGCCACTACCACGCCCACAAACACCGACAAGGCCCAGGCCGTGGTAATCACCAGCCAGCCGCTGCCATGGCCCTTGGTGTCCTTGAGTACTACGTTGGCTACGACGCCGTTGCCGAGGGTAAGCAGAAGGGCGGAGCCGACTAGCTCGGCGGTAAATGGCGTCATACCGTGGGTGGGTTTGAGGGTGAATAGTCAGTCGTTGGTGTCTGGGACCAAGCTTGCAGGGCCCGCACGGCGCGTTGCCACTGCGCAATACCTACGGCGATACCGGCTTGGTCGGGTTGGGGGCTAAAGGTAGTATCGGCTTGCTCTAAGGCCTGAAGCTCGGCCACATCCTGCCAGTAGCCCACCGCCAGCCCGGCCAGGTAAGCGGCACCCAAGGCCGTAGTTTCGGTGTTGCGCGGGCGCGTAACGCGGGCCTGGAGCACGTCGGCCTGAAACTGCATAAGCAGGTCGTTGGCTGCCGCGCCACCGTCTACGCGCAGCTCGGCAATCGGCAGGCCTGAGTCGGCTTGCATGGCCCGGAGTACGTCCATGGTTTGGTAGGCAATGGCTTCCACGGCGGCCCGGGCCAGGTGGGCGGCCGTGGTGGCTCGGCTCATGCCGAAGATGGTGCCCCGGGCGTAGGGGTCCCAGTAGGGCGCGCCCAGCCCGGCAAAGGCGGGCACGAAATACACGCCCTCGGAGCTGCTCACCTGCCGGGCCAGGACTTCTACTTCCGCTGCTGTTTTGATGATGCCCAGGTTGTCGCGCAGCCACTGTACCACGGCCCCAGCCATAAAGATGCTGCCTTCCAGCGCGTACTGCACCTGCCCACCGAGTTGCCAGGCCACGGTTGTCAGCAGGTTATTCTGCGAGGCCTTGGGCTCCGAGCCGATGTTCATCAGCATAAAGCAGCCGGTACCATAGGTATTCTTAACCATGCCAGGCCTTGTGCAGAGCTGCCCGAACAAGGCCGCCTGCTGGTCGCCGGCAATACCAGCCAGCGGGACTTTAGAGGCAAAAATGGTCGTCTTGGTGTGCCCGTACACTTCGCTGGATGGCCGCACCTGGGGCAGCATACTGGCCGGAATACCGAACAGCGCCAGCAGCTCCTCGTCCCACTGCAGCGTGTGGATGTTGAGCAGCATGGTGCGCGAGGCGTTGGTTACGTCGGTCAGGTGTAGCTCGCCCTGGGTCAGGTTCCAGATCAGCCAACTGTCGACGGTGCCAAAGGCCAGTTCCCCGGCCTCGGCCTGCTCCCGGGCGCCGGGCACGTTATCCAGAATCCAACGCACCTTACTGGCCGAAAAGTAAGCGTCGAGCACCAGCCCGGTTTTCTGCCGGATCAGGGCTTCGTGGCCCGCGGCGCGCAGCTCGTCGCAGTACTCGGCCGTGCGCCGGTCCTGCCACACAATGGCGTTGTAGACGGGCTTGCCAGTGGCGCGCTGCCAGACCACGGCCGTTTCGCGCTGGTTGGTAATGCCAATAGCGGCCAGACTCTTGCCGTTCACCCCAGCTTTTACTGTGGCTTCGGCCGCTACTCCCGCCTGCGTCGACCAGATTTCGACCGGGTCGTGCTCCACCCAGCCCGGCTGGGGAAAAATCTGGGTAAACTCCTTTTGCGCTTGCGCCACCACCTGACCCTTCTGGTCAAACAGAATAGCCCGGGAGCTGGTCGTGCCCTGGTCCAGGGCGAGAATGTAGTGCGGCATGGAAGAATAGGAGAGTAAGTAGTCGGAATTGAGAGAAAGATAGAATAAGAAAGAACGTCCTGTTGACCAGCGGAAGACATCTGGCGGGCCATGGTAATTGTCGTGCTTCATCTAGCGTCTGCGCCGTCGAAGCCTCTCTGCCGCCTTGTTGCAGTGTATTAGATTACCATGGCCCGCCAGATTCCCCGGCTTCGCTCGGAATGACGACCTGCTTTGCTATTGCGAAGCTCTTATGCCGTTCAGCAAATACCCTTGGGCCAGTTCCTCAAACTCTGCTACCTGCCGTGCCTGCCACTGAGCATCCTTCCCCAGTTCTTCGGCCAGCAGCTCAGCTACCCGAGGAGCCACTCGCACAGCCGCCGCGGCATCCAGGAACAGCACCCGGACCCGGCGGGCCAGCACGTCTTCCACGGTGCGCGCCATTTCGGCGCGGGCGCCCCATACTACTTCGGTGCCGGTAAATTCCAGGGCCGGGTCCAGTTTTACGCTGAGTTCAGGCCGGTCCGTCATTAGCTGTTGCAAGGCGGGCTGGTCGGTGCCGTACACGCTGAGGTGGGCGCCATACTTCGTGGTGGGCTGGGCGCCGTGAATGGGCAGGTGGACCGTCTGACTGGGCGCGGCCGGCAGTTGGCCCAGAGCAATGGCCCGGTCTACAGTATCCTGGCCCATGCGGCGGTAGGTGGTCCACTTGCCGCCCGTAATGGTAACCAGGCCGGTTTTCGACACCAGAATCTTATGGCTGCGGGATATTTCCTTGGTGGTATCCGAATTGCCCTGCGGAGCTGCCAACGGCCTAAGCCCGGCAAATACGCTCAGCGCATCTTCCCGGCGGGGCACTTTGGTCAGGTACTGCCCGGCCGTGCGCAAAATAAACTCGATTTCCTCGTCCAGGGCCCGGGGTTCCAGGCTGTGTTCCCGCAGCGGGGTATCGGTGGTGCCCACTACCACCCGTCCGTGCCAGGGCACGGCAAACAGTACCCGCCCGTCCTCAGTTTTGGGAATCATCAGCGCGTCGTCGCCGGGCAAAAAAGACTTATCCAGCACGATATGCACGCCCTGGCTGGGCCGCACCAAAGGCCGGGTGCCGGGCGTATCCAGCTGCAGAATGTCGTCGACGAATACGCCGGTGGCATTTACCACCACTTTCGCGGCCACCTCGTAGGCCGTGCCGGTTTCCTGGTCGGTGGCCGTTGCGCCCGTTATCCGGCCCTGGTCGTTTTTCCGCAGACCCGTTACGGCCACGTGGTTGAGCACCGTGCCACCTTGCTCCACGACCGTCTGGGCCAGATTCACGGCCAGTCGGGCGTCGTCAAACTGCCCGTCGTGGTAGAGCACCCCGCCGCGCAGCCCCTCGGCTTTGATAGTGCCCAGCCGCTGTAGGGTTTCGGCCTTGCTCAAATGCCGCGAGGCACCCAAGCTCAGCCGGCCGGCCAGCAGGTCGTACATTTTCAACCCCAGGGTGTAAAACGGCCCGCCCCACCAGCTGTAGTTCGGGATGATAAAATCCTGGTTTTTGACCAAGTGAGGTGCATTTTGGAGCAGTAGGCCCCGTTCATACAGGGCTTCCCGCACCAGTCCTATGTCGCCCTGGGCCAGGTAGCGCACGCCGCCATGCACCAGCTTAGTGGAGCGGCTGCTGGTACCCTTGGCAAAGTCCGCCTGCTCCAGCAGCAGCGTCCGGTAGCCCCGACTCACGGCATCCAGGGCCACGCCCAGGCCCGTAGCCCCGCCTCCGATGACGAGTAGGTCCCATTCGGGCTGTTGGGTAAGCTGCGCCAGCAAAGTGTCGCGCCGGAACCGCGCCAGGTCAGGAGTTGTGCTCATAGCTCTGCTTACTGCCAAATTCCCCCGGGCGTTGACGCTGCCTTGCCGAAAGCCCCGCTTTTTAGCGTAAATCCCAACCCATGGATTCCAAAAGTCCCACCTATGGTGACAAAAAAACCAAGTGGTAGTCCCAACCTTTCCAGGTCCGGTTACAAGGGTTCCGGCCTTGGTTTCGCTTGTTCCGGGTGTAAACTTGATGGTTCCGGGTCTGGTCACGAGGGTTCCGGGTCTGGTCACGAGGGTTCCGGGTCTGGTCACGGGCGTTCCGGGTCCAGATTCATTCATCCCGGGTGTAGCGCCGGTCGTTCCGGGTCTGGAAACAGCTTTCCTGGGGTCGGAATCCACTTCTGCGTACCTTCACCGGCCAAAATCACCCGTTATGCTTACCCGTCAAGCCCTGCTTACCGATATTCCCCAACTCATGCAGGTGCGCGTAGCCGTGCGCGAAAACCGCCTGTCTGACCCCACCCGTGTCCCCTACGAAGCTTACGTGGACTACCTCACCCGCCGCGGCCGGGGCTGGGTGGCCGAAGATGCCGGCAGCATCGTCGCCTTCGCCATTGCCGACGTACTCGACCACAGCGTCTGGGCCCTGTTCGTGCATCCCCACTACGAAGGCCAGGGCCTGGGCAAAAACCTGCTCGACCAACTGCTCGCCTGGTATTTCCAGCAAACCACTCACCCCATCTGGCTCAGCACCGCCCCCGGCACCCGCGCCGAAGAATTCTACCGCCGCCAGGGCTGGCACGAAACCGGCCGGACGTCGAGCGGGGAGGTGCGGTTTGAGCGGGCGAGCCAGGGTAAATAACTCACACTAGCTCCCTAATGGCCCTTTCCAAAATCCTGAACGAAAACGAGTGGCCCCTAGCTGCCGCTTTGGCCTCGGCCGTAGCCACGGTGACGATTCACTTCCCTTGGCCGGCCAATGACCAGTTGCTGGACCTGGCCCCGGAAAAAAGGAAAGCTGCCATCGGCGACCTCATGCGCGCCCACATCGATGAGGTGGTAAACTCGGGCTTGCTCCAGTCCTACACCGTAGAGATGGTAGAGCGCCGCCGGCCCCGCAGTGTACGGGCCGAAGTTACGCTCGACAATCTGCCTGCTTTATGCCAATTGCCGGACATGGATAGAGTAGTTATTACCAAGGTAAACGGCCTCAAAAAGAAGCGACTTAGACCGGCAAAAAAGCTGAAGTTTCATTGCGTTAAAATGACCGTCGCCATTCAGATTGAGGGCGCTAAAACCGGGCTGCAGAAATACGAAGAACGTTACGTACTGCTGAAAGCCACTTCGTGCGATGATGCTTATTCCCGTGTAGAAGCCACCCGCGCCGACTATGCTGAGCCGTATTTAAACTCTGATGGCTACTTCGTGCGCTGGCAGATCGAAAGCCTGGACGACTGCTACGAAACGGGTATTGAAACCGCTACGGAATTCAACAGTCCAAGCGGCGTAGAAGTATTCTCCATCCTGAAGAACCGCAGACTCACGCCTGAACGGGCCTGGGGCGGGAAATAAAGCCCCCTATACTAAACCGTATTTAATGTCTATGCCCGCCATCATCACCCGCATCTGGCACGGCACCACCGCCGCCCACCACGCCGAAACCTACCTGGACTACCTCCAGGCCTCCGGCATTGCCGACTACAAAAACACCCCCGGTAACCTCGGCGTCCAGGTTTTGCGCCGCCTCGACGGGGCCATCTGCCACTTCTGGACCGTCACCCGCTGGGACAGCTACGAGAGCATTCAGCGCTTCGCCGGCCCCGACTACGAAAAGGCCCGCTACTACCCCGAAGATGCCCAGTACCTGCTCGAATTCGAGCCCACCGTGCTGCACTGCGAAACCTTCGAGTTTTAGGCTGCCCCTGAAGTTCGTCGTCGATACTCCGCAGTTTAGCATGGAAAGCGTAGCCACCAAGGTGAAGCCCATGAAGCTGGCCGCTGCCACGTTTGAGTTGCCCGCTGGCATCAAGACCGAAAAAAGCCCTTACTAAGCACTCTGAAATTACAAGCAAAAAGCCCCAGCTGCATAGCCGGGGCTTTCTTAATTAAGGAGTTCATGAAACGTGTCTCGAATCCGGCATTCGTGAACGGTGCAAGGTGACGAGCGTCGTACGCCACCCCGGCTATTTTCAGTTCCCGGTACAGGAGCCCGGATTTGTTGCGTAAGAAAAGCAGGGGTGCAACCCCAGGCCCGGTGTAAGAGGGTTAAGAAGTGAGTAGTTTATTGCCCAGCAGCTTGGTTAGATAAGTCAGGCTTCGTTCCGCCTCATCAACTTGCCCGCACTCTACACTCAGAAATATCTCCCGGTCGAGCGGATCCAGGATTTGTATAACCCGCTCCCAGTCTACCTCGCCCTCTCCACAGGCACAGCCCACCGGAGTGCCCGTTACTAGCCCGCGCTCGGCCTGGCTTTGTTGCCGACTGATGTCTTTGGCGTGCACGTGTACCACCTGCTCACGCACTCGCTGCAGTCCCTCATAAGGGTCTTCCAGGCCGGCCAAGTAGAAGTTGCCCGTATCCCAGTTGACGCGAATCCAGGGGGAAGGTACTAGCTCAACCAAGCGTAAGAGCCCGGCAGAAGTACAGCTGTAGGTGCCATGGGGCTCCAAACAAATGAATACCTGATGCCGCTGAGCAACGAAGTTGGCCTTAGTCAAGGTGTATTTCATCAGGGTATGGGCCAGCTCATCGTCCATCCAGTCGGGCTTATTCATGTCATCCGTGTTCACGAATTTCGCGCCACAGGCAGCGGCAAACACGATGGCCTGAGTTAAGCGCGGTACGGCTGCTTCAGGCTTCATCAGGGGGCTATGCCCGCTAATACTGCTCACTTGCACGCCCGCTTTCCGGCAAATATCCCGCATCAGCAACGGATCCTCTTGCGTGGAGAAAGAGTGGAAAAAGTCGACTTCGCTCAGCAAATCCCAGCCGGTGTGGATCATGGGCTCGACGTATGCATAGCCTAAGGCTGCGGCTTTTTCTACGCCCCATTGAAACCCCTGGGCCGCATGCTTGATGTATTCCATGTTGAGGGTAAGCCGATAACGCGCCATTATTTCTGAGGTTAGGTACTAGAATTAATATACACTAAATATATACTTATATAAATGCAATGGTATGCGTAAATGAATATTAACTTTCTCTTTGCTTGGTTTTTGTGGAAACTAAAAAGCGTTCCGGCTTATAACCGAAACGCTTTAGACAATTTGAGTGAGACTAAGCCCTAACCGGACTTTTGAGCGCAGACCGCCCCGGCTTACTGCCCCGGCGAGTACGTGCGCTCAGCGTGCTGGCGGATGTCTTCGGGGTAGAACAGTACGTCCTTGAAGTTCTCCTCCACGTAGAGCCCGGCCTGATCGGTAAAGTGGGCCGAGGTGGGCTGGTTGCTGTTGCCGCCGGCCAGCACCGAGCGGGCCTTCACCCGCGGCCCAAACTCGACCACGGCAATAAAGCTGTTGCCCACGTAGCCGTAGCGTTTCTTGGTATTCGGCGCCGTGCGGGCCCCAAACGCGGCCAACGAGCCCCAGGCCGAGGAGGTAAAGGCCACCGGCAAGCTGGGCTGCTTATCATCGTAGGTTTCCTGAATCTTGCCCGTCAGGCGCTGGAAGCGGTTCACCTCGCCCCAGGGCATTTTCCAGGTACCAAAGTCCTTGGTCAGCTCATCCAGGGTTTCCTGCAGGGCCGTGACTTTCTCCGTGGGCGTGGTTTTGGCAATGACAAAGGCCGTGAACGAGAGGTTGTCGAGCCGCATATCGGGCGTGACGCGGGTGCGGGCCAGCTTCTGAATTCTTTCGCCCCAGTAAATAGCCAGGGTCTGGGCCACCGAGGTCTTGCTGTAGCGTTTGTCCCAGCCCCGCAGCAGCTTCATGGCCTCCAGAATCTCGCCCTCGGGCGGATTGGAGCTGTCCAGCACAAACTGAAAGTCCTTGGCCAACGCCGGAATCAGCTCCTCGAAACCGGCCAGATACGGGTCCTTGGCGGCGGCAATCAGCGTGTCGAGCGTGAACGTGGTTTTGCGGCTCAGTACCCGCACGGCATTTACGCCCCGGTAGTTTTCCGCGTCGGGGGCCATGTAGGCCGGAAACTGCTCCCGCTTAGGGCTGCTTGGCCCCGAGACGGTGAAGGGCGTGGAGTTGCAGTTCTGAATCCAGCCGCTGGCCGGGTTTTTCACCTGCACAATTTCCTCCACCTTATGCAGCCCTTTCCAGTCCGTTTTGGGGTTGCTGCCATCCACGGGCATGCTCCAGTCGAATTGTGGGTCGCGCCGGGGCATGAAGTTGCCGTGCCAGTAGGCAATGGTGCCTTTGCTATCGGCAAACACGGTGTTATTCGAGGCGTTGCCATTGAGCTGCATCACCTTCTGGAAGGAGGCGTAGTCCGTGGCCTTAGTACGCAGGTACGACTGTTCCAGGGCCTCCAGCGGGGTGTCCATCATGCGCACCGTCACCCACTTATTTTCCGCCTGCTGGCCCACGACTGGTCCGTGGTGAGTGCGGTAGGTGGTGAATTCCTTGCGGGCAATTGTGCCGTCGGCCTGCTTGTAGGCAATAGACATTTTGGCGGTTTGCACCGGGCGCAGTTTGCCGCCGTAGCGGTACATCAGCGTGCCGTCTTTCTGCGGCTCCACGGTTTCCAGGTACTCGTCCATGGAATCGGCGAAGCTGGAAGTGTGCATCCAGCCGCAGTGCTCATTAAAGCCCTGGTAAACGAAAAACTGGCCCCAGGTTACGGCTCCGTAGGCGTTCAGGCCCGTGGCGCTGGTCATCTGCACCTCAGGCCGGAAGTAGAAGGAGGTGTGCGGGTTAATCAGGAGCAGGGCGTGGCCGCTGGCGCTTTTGGCGGGCGCAATGGCAAAGCCGTTGGAACCCACCGGCTCCCGGTCGGGCCGCTCGAAGTCGGGCCGCACCCACGACGTCGACTTGCGCTGGCTGTAAAAGTTCTTGAGCCGCTCCAGGGGCACCACGCTGATATTGCCGCCGATGCTGCCCTCACTGAACATGAGCGGCATCCAGGGCTGGAAGCGGCGCAGCAGCCGGGGCTTCACGGTGGGGTGGGAGTAGAGGTAGAAGTTGGTGCCGTCGGCAAAGGCGTTGAGCAGCTGCTTCATCCAGGCCGGACTTTTCTGGTAGATGCTAATGGCCTGGGTGGAGTCCAGAAACAGCCGGGCCCGCAAGTCCTGGTAAATGGCCGCCTCGCCTTCCACCTCCGCCAGCCGCCCGATGTTCACAATGTAGTTGTCCTCGACCCGGGCAAAGTCGTCCTCACACTGGGCATACAGTAGGCCGAATACCGCGTCGGCGTCGGTTTTGCCCGTCACGTGGGGCACGCCCCAGTTGTCGCGCACGATGGTGACCTGCTTGGCTTGCTGCTGCCAGCGGGCTATTTCGACTGGGGTGAAGGCCTGGCCCTGAGCGCCCAGGCAGCCGAGCAGCGTGGTCAGGGTCAGCAAAAAGCGCGGCCGGGAAAACGTAAAAAGAGAAGAGACGTGCGGCATAGAGTCGTTCAATCGGGGAAACGTACCTTGGGACCCTGGAGGGCATCTTTGCTAAGACAAAAAAGTCTGCAGGCAGTTGCAAGCTAACCGCCCTGCCGCACATTCGCTGAATTTCAGTTCGCCATGAGCAACACAACGGAACCCTATCTGCTGTACCAACCCAATAAGCCGGAAATTGACACCCGCACTCTGTTCCGCATCGAGCGGGAAGCGGGCGGGCTGCGGGTGCAAAATGCCAACGTAAATTGCCTGTATGCGGAGGCGTTAACCCCGGAAGTGTTCCAGCAAGCTTACAACTTCCTGAACAAGTACCTGTTCTTCGACTTCTCCCCGGTTATCCTCGACGGCAAACCCTATGCTCTGTTGCCGGCCGACCAGGCCCGGCTCGAGCAGCAGGCCATTGCTTACTCCATCTATTTCTACGTCGTCAACGGCACCGGGACACGCATGAGGCTGCGCCCTGGTGGCATCACCGTGCTCAACCCCGTTGATGAGCTGATCAGCCTGCTTGACCGGGCTTTTGGTGTTGATACGCCTGTAAGTCTGGCCTTGGGCGCTCAGATCCTGCGCCGCCCTTTGCCTGAATACCGCTCCACGGTTGAATGGAAGCGCCTGTACTACGCCAAGTAAGCGGCTGGCGTCGCCCACCAAAATGAGGAAGTCCCCGGCCAGCCAAA
The DNA here is from genome assembly GCF_022919135.1 of Hymenobacter cellulosivorans. Classification (NCBI taxonomy): domain Bacteria; kingdom Pseudomonadati; phylum Bacteroidota; class Cytophagia; order Cytophagales; family Hymenobacteraceae; genus Hymenobacter; species Hymenobacter cellulosivorans. The sequence continues at coordinate 2,557,830 of NZ_CP095049.1, forward strand.
GAAGATTAATCGGATAGATAAGTGCCCCCCGCCCAGTTCTTAGGGCGGGCGGTTGTTCTTTAGCCGAGGACGACTACCGCTTTACCTTTCACCTTACCCTGGCTGGTTTCCTGGTAGGCCTGCCGCACGCTGGCCAGGTCATACACCTTCTCCACCGGGATTTGCAGCCCATTCTGAGCCAGGGCAGCCAGGTCCCGGAGACCCGCGGCAGTAGGCTTCAGGATAAGAATCCGGTGTTTCTGGCCCGAAAACAGGCTGCGGAAAAACGCCCCTATAAGCCCCAGCGGCGAGGGCAGCATGCTGACAAACGTAGCCCGGGGCTTGAGCAGCCGTCGAGCCACGGTAAAGGGTAGTTTGTCCGACAGGTCGATGATGGTATCAAACCGCTGCGGCAGCTGGCTGAGGTGTTGTTTGGTATAGTCTACCACCGCGTCGGCTCCTAGCTGAGTGGCAGGCGTCAGCCCTGCCGGACCGACTACGGCCGTTACGCGGGCACCGCGCAGTTTGGCCAACTGAATGGCGAACAGGCCCACGCCGCCGCTGGCGCCGTTGATGAGCACTTCTTGGCCCGGGCCCACGGCCGCTAGCTGGTCGATAATCTGCAGGGCCGCCAGCCCGGTAACCGGCAGGGCCGCGGCCTGGTCAAACGAAATGCTGGCCGGCTTGGGGGCAATGAAGGCTTCGGTAACTACCACGTACTCGGCCAGGGCCCCGCCGGTGAAGACGTCCAGAAAGCCAAATACGGCGTCGCCGGGCTGGTAGCCGGTCACGCTGGCACCTACCTGGGCCACAGTACCGGCAAAGTCGATGCCGGCGCCCTTGGGAAATTTCGAGCCCGACATGAGCTTCATCTCGCCGCGGTAAATCTTCCAATCCAGGGGGTTGATAGAAGCCGCTTTTACCTGAATCAGCAGCTGAGTGGGAGCAATAATGGGGGTGGGCAGTTCGCGCACCGCCAGAACCTGTTCGTCGCCGAAACGGTCGTACAATACTTTACGCATGGGGTTGTTGCTGTAGAAAGTGAACCACGGGCAGCCTGCTCGCGGGAGCCAAGCCCGCTCTGGGTTGGCAGTTGGGTGAAGAAAAACGCAGGGCAAAGGTGGGGCGGCAACCAGAGCAGGTGGTAGCGCAAAACGGCGCAAAAACAGTCCGATCGGGCAGCCAGACTGCACTACCCGATTGGACTGTTTTTGCGCCGTTTTGGAGTGGCAATGGGCTGCGGTGTCGCCCACCTTTGCCCCATACTTTTTTGCTAAACGATATGGATACGAACAAACAAGCCCCCACCATTCTGGCGCCCACCGAAGGCCAGACGCTGGCCGTAATGGGCAGCAACTACCGCATCCTGGCCAGCGGCCAGGACACCGCCGGCGCCTACGCCACCATCGACATGCTGGTACCGCCCGGCGGTGGCCCCGGCCCCCACGCCCACGCCGACATCGAGGAAACTTTCTTCGTGGTGGAAGGCGAAGTGGAAGTCAAGTCCGAGTTCGGCACCACCGTAGCCACCGCCGGCTCCTATATCCGCATTCCGAAGGGCGGCGTGGTGCACGGCTTCAAAAACAAGAGCGCGCAGCCGGCCCGGCTGCTGTGCACGGTGGTGCCGGCGGGCCTGGACGAGTTTTTTCAGGAAATCGGTCAGCCGGTAGCTCCCGGCCAGTTTTTGCCCCCGCCAGTGCTCGACCAGGGGGCCATTCAGCGCATCCAGGCCCTGGCCCAGGCGTATGGGCAGCAGGTGTTTCCGCCCAACTACCTCGGCTAGCGCGCCTTTTACGACTGCGCGTAGCGTTTGGGATTGAGGCCGTAGTGCTTTTCGAACAGTCGGCTGAAATGGCTCAGGTTGGAAAAGCCCAGCTCGTAGCCCACCTCAGCCACCGAGTGCTGGCCTTGCTTGAGTAAAAAGGCGGCCTCCTTCATGCGGGCCTGCTGGTAGTAGGTGTACACCGAGCTGCCGAAGGTTTGCTTGAAGAGCTGCTTGAGCTTGGTTTCGCTCATGGCCGCCTGCTGGGCCAGCTCGCGCAGGACGGGCGGCGTGCCCAGGTCGGTAAGCAGCTGCTCGTGTACCCGTAGAAGCCGCTCCGCGTCGGCGCTGTTGATGGGCTGGTGCGGGGCTGCGTCGCGCAGCATCAACTTGCGAAACACGAGGTAGAGCAGCTCCTGCACCTTCACCTGAATGTAGAAATGGCTCAGGCCGTCGTGCTGGTTTACCTCCGTAATGTGCTTGAGCAGGAGCTTGGCTTCGGCCGCCAGGCTTTCCAAGAACAGAAAGGAACCGCCGTCGGCCGTCAGGGCGCTCAGTAGTGGGTGGGGCTCATTCCCGGCTAGCAGCGCCTTCAAGCGGGGCGTTTTGAGGGCCACTACCAGGTAATGCACGGCGTGCCGGGCCGGAAAACGGATGGTAGAACTCAAGTCGTTGGACGTGAGTTGCACCGCCGACTCCTCACGCTGGGAAAACCGCACCTGCGGATGGTCGGTGTAGGCAATGTCCAGCGGCTGCTCGTTGTTGTAGAAGAAAATGGTAATCTGGTCGCTGCTCCCACCGGCCGCCTGGCGCCGGATTACGAGGTCTTCGTGCAGCTCGTAGCGGTGCATGGTGAGCTTGAAATCGACGCCAAACTGCAGCTTGCGCACGTAGCCTTGGCCCAGGGACTCGGGCAAGGTCACCTGGCCATCGCGCACGGGCACCTGCAGATACTGTCCAAACTGGGTGACAAAGTCAAAATCAGGCGTCGCAAAGAAACTGAACGTCATGCTAATGAACGAGAGTAGCGGCTATTAAGCTGGAACGGTAGCGGCATGCAGTGCCCCGCGCAACAAAATCCGCCTGCCGGCGCGGCAGAGGGCAAGAGTACGGCTCGGGGTGAAAATAGAAGATTGTCGACAATAACAGCCGCTGGCCAAGGCCGAAACATCCGCCGCGGGCCGCCTCAGCTTTACCGAACCTCGAACGATAGTTGCCTGCGCGGGCAACTGATTTAAATCAATGCGGTGGTCCGCTGAGTAAGGTTGCCCGGTGGGCCGGCCACTAACCCCTCAGTTAGGCTACAAACTTCCCCAATCTGGCTACAAGCGGCTAGCAGACAGGATGGACCTTTGTCCTGTTCACTAACCCACTGTACTCATGACCACTCAACTGCACACCGCCGGAATAACCGGCCCCGCATCTGCTCCTAACCCAACGCCCAAAATCTGGTTTATTACGGGTGCTTCCCGCGGCTTCGGCCGCATCTGGACCGAAGCCGCCCTGCAACGCGGCGACCAAGTAGCCGCCACCGCCCGCCACCTGGCCAGCCTCACCGACTTAACCGAGAAATACGGTGCCAACATCTTGCCGCTAGCGCTGGACGTAACGAACCCCGAGCAGGTACAGCAGGCCGTGGCCCAGGCGCACCGGCACTTCGGGCGGCTCGATGTCGTGCTCAATAACGCCGGCTATTCCCTAGTCGGCACCATCGAGGAAGCTCACCTGGACGATATCCGGGCCCTGTACGAAACCAATGTATACGGGGCTATTTCGGTTATTCAGGCTGTGCTGCCGCTGCTGCGCGCCCAGGGCAGTGGCCACATTCTGGGCATTTCCAGCGGCCTGGGGCACGTCACCTCGCCGGTTATCGGCTACTACTGCTCCTCCAAGTGGGCATTCGAGGCGATTCATGAAAGCCTGGCCGCCGAAGTGGCCTCGTTTGGTATAAAAGTCACCATCATTGAGCCCGGGGCCTACGCCACCGAGTTTGGCAGCCCCGAGTCGTTGCGGTTTGCGCCCGGGTTGGAGGTCTACGCCGAGTTCAAAAAACACTTCTTCGCTGGTCTCGGGAGCATGGAACGAGGCAACCCAGCCGCTACGCCGGCGGCCCTGTTTGCCGTAGTCGATGCCGAGCAGCCGCCGCTGCGGTTATTTCTGGGCCGCCACAACCTGCCCTGGGTGCGCCAAGCCTACGCTGAGCGGCTAGCTACCTGGGAAGCCTGGGAAACTGTGGCCAACGCGGCCCAGGGCGACGCCAACTAAACTACCCCGCCAACTGGTAGTTTAGCTGCCAGCTGCTCCCGGTACTATCTTAGAAACATGAAAAAGCAAGAAAATGCCCCGTTGCGGTTTGCTTCCTTGTCTGAGGCTCACCGGACCCTGGGCTTACCGCCACCCTTGCATCCGCTTATTAGCCTTGTGCACGCCGCCCCAGCGCCCGTAGCGAGTAGCGGTGCTCATCATGCCCACGTGCTGAGCTTTTACAAGATATCCTACCGGCCCCGGCTCAGCAGCCGGCTCTTATACGGACAGGGTTATTATGATTTCGAGGAGGGCGGGCTGTTGTTTGCCGCCCCCAACCAGGTGATTGGCGGCACCCAGGAGCAGGGAGTAGGGGCGTGCTCCCAGTACACGCTGCTGCTGCACCCGGATTTTCTGACGGGTTACCCGCTGGCCAAAAAGATCCGGCAGTACAACTTCTTCACCTACTCGGCCAACGAAGCGCTGCATGTGTCGGAGCAGGAGAAAAACCTCCTGCTGGCGCTATTCAATACCATGGAAGCCGAACTAAGCAGCCGCCTCGACGAATTCAGCCAGGACGTGGTCATTGCTCAGCTTGAGCTGCTGCTCACGTACGCCCAACGCTTCTATAAACGACAGTTTCTCACGCGCAAAGCCGTGCACAGCGACTTGCTGCAACGGCTGGAAGCAACGCTGGCCGACTGCTTCCGCCCCGAAGACCTGCTAAGCCGGGGCATCCCCACGGTGCAGTACCTGGCGGAGTGTCTGCACGTGTCGCCCAGCTACCTGAGCGACCTGCTCCGCACGCTGACCGGCCAAAGCGCCCAACAACACATCCATGACAAACTTCTCGCGCAGGCCAAGGAACAGCTGGCCACCACGGGCTTGTCGGTGAGTGAAGTAGCTTACGCGCTGGGCTTTGAGCATTCGCAATCCTTCAGCCGGTTTTTTAAGACCAAAACGGCCCTTTCGCCCCTGGCATTCCGGCGGTCTTTCCAGCACAACTAAAGCCCGAGTGTAGACCTACAGCACCGCTGATGCAGAGCATCGGTCTGCACACTGTTGATCCAGCAAGAAGGTGGCCTAGTGAAGAGTCCACTTATCACTGGGCCAAGTATTCTAGAACCCAGCCGCTATGGCACGCTGAACGGCACCCACCGCGTAGCGTGCCATAGCGGCTGGGTTCTGATAGGCTAGCCATAATGCAAAAAAGCGTTCCGGCTTATGGCCGGAACGCTTTAGGCAATTCGGGTAAAAGCAAGCCGGATAGGTAGGCCTTGCTTTACAAAAAAGTGCTGTTTAGGCTGAGAAGGAGGAGCCGCAGCCGCAGGTGCTCTTGGCCTGGGGGTTGTTGAAGACGAAACCGCGGGCGTTGAGGCCGTCCTGGAAGTCAACTTCCATGCCCAGTACGTACATGGCGTGCTTTTTATCCATGATGAGCTTCAGGCCGTCGAGGTCGTAGACTTCGTCGTTGTCCTTGGCTTTATCAAAGCCCAGCAGGTAGCTCATGCCCGAGCAGCCGCCGCCCTGTACGCCGATGCGCAGACCGTACTCGGTCGGCACTTTCTTGTCCTCGATGATATTTCTTACCTCGACCAATGCCCCCGGCGTGAGGGTGATGGGAGCAATCTTAGTTGAAACGGCCGTTGCCATAGTGCGTTCTGAATTAGAAGAGTAAGCGCAAAGATACGAAGCCCGGTGCATACACCCGCAGCCCCAACCCGTATAGAACAGCAAGACCCGGTATCCGGTTCACCGAATATTTCCCGACCTTGTTCTCTCTAAAATAGTCGTTTTCCTTTTTGCATGGACACCACCGCGTACGTTTTCGATTTGCTCAAGATTATTCTGCCCGCCCTGATTGTGGCCGGTTCCCTGTATTTTCTGATTCAGAACTATCTGGAAAAAGAGCAGCAGCGCCGCCTGATTGAGCTGCGCCTGGAGAATTCCAAAACCACGCTGCCCCTGCGCCTGCAGGCTTACGAGCGAGTAACGCTGCTGCTGGAGCGCATCACGCCCAACAATCTGCTCGTGCGCCTGAGCAGTGCTGGCCAAACAGCTTCCGAATACCACCGCCTGCTGATGACCGAAATCCGGGCCGAGTACGAGCACAACCTCAGCCAGCAGCTCTATATGAGCCCCGAAACCTGGGAGCAGGTCAAGCAGGCCAAGGAAAACATCCTGACGATGATCAACAAAGCTTACCACGCCCTGCCCACGCCCCAGCAGGCCCGCGGCACCGAGCTGGCCAAGCGCGTGCTCGAAACCCTGATTACCGACGAGGTAGACCCCACCACTCAGGCCTTGCTGGCCGTCAAGCGCGAAGCATCGGGGCTGTTCTAGTTATTAATTGTTCGTTGTCAGTTGTTCGTCACGGGCAATATTTGTTTTGAAGCAAAAAGCCCGCTCAGTCACTGAGCGGGCTTTTCTATTAGGCTAGGAGCCTAATAACTGACAACAAACAACTAATAACTATTCCTACACCGCGGCTAGTTGGGCATCAATGGCGCGCTGGTAGCAGGCTTCGTAGAGCGGGACGATATTTTCGACGGCAAACTCCTCGGCCCGGGCCCGGGCGGCGTCCTTGAAGCGGGGCAGATTGTCGTCTTCCAGCACGTAGAGGGAATTTTTGACCATGTCGTCTACGTCGCCGATTTCGCTGAGCATACCCGTTACGCCGTGCACGTTGAGCTCGGGAATACCGCCAGCATTGGTGCTGATAACCGGCACTTCGCAGGCCATGGCTTCGAGGGCAGCCAAACCAAAGCTTTCTTTCTCAGAGGGCATCAAAAACAAGTCGGCAATGCTGAGCACTTCCTCCACGGCTTCGAGTTTGCCCAGGAAACGGATATCGTCGCAGAAGCCGATTTCCCGGCACAACTTCTCAATGCGGGGCCGGTCAGGGCCGTCACCCACGAGCAAGAGCTTGGCCGGAATCTGGCGCCGCACTCCGGCGAAGATGTTCACCACGTCGTCGACGCGCTTCACTGAGCGAAAGTTGGAGGTATGCACCAGCAGCTTTTCGCCGTTGGGAGCAATAGCGGCCTTGAAGTGCCCCTTGTTCTGCTTCTTGAACCGCTCCAGATTGATGAAGTTGGGAATAACCTCAATGTCCTTCTCGATGGCAAAGTACTCGTAGGTTTCCTTGCGCAAGTCGGCCGATACGGCCGTTACCCCGTCCGATTGGTTGATGCTGAAAGTCACAACCGGCTCGTAGCTGGCGTCCTTGCCCACGAGCGTAATATCGGTGCCGTGCAGGGTGGTGATGACCGGCACGGTGATACCCTTGGTACGCAGAATCTGCTTGGCCATGAAAGCCGCTGAGGCGTGCGGAATGGCGTAGTGCACGTGCAGCACATCAAGCTTCTCGTTCTGTACGATGTCGACCATCTTTGAAGCCAGCGCCAGCTCGTAAGGAGGAAACTGGAACAGCGGGTACGGCGGAATGTAGACCTCGTGGTAAAACAGGTTCTCGTTGAAGAAGTCGAGCCGCACGGGCTGGCTGTAGGTGATGAAGTGCACGCGGTGGCCTTTCAGCGCCAGGGCCTTGCCCAACTCCGTGGCTACTACGCCGGAGCCGCCAAACGTAGGGTAACAAACGATGCCGATATTCATGAGAGAGGAAGGGGAGGGCTAGAAACAAAATCGGCGGCAAGTCGCCCAGAGGAGCGCCTCACCGCCGATTGCGGAGTCAAAGAAACAGAAATGTCAGGCAACAGATCATGTCTTTTGCAAAGACTTGTAAATAACGTCGTGGATGCGCGTGCGGATGTTGTACTGGCGCAATTTGTTGTTGCCACCGTCGGGGTACACCCGATTGGAAAGAAAGATGTAGAGGATTTTGTTTTCGGGGTCCATCCACACGCAGGTGCCCGTGAAGCCGGTGTGCCCAAAGGTGCTGGCTGGCGACAGGTTGGACGTGGGCCCTTCGGGCTTCTCAGGGTTGCCGTGGTCCCAGCCCAGGCCGCGCTTATTGCCCGCTACCTGGGGCCGGGAGAATTCAGTCACTACTGGGGTCTGGAAGTAGCGCTGCCCGCCGTAGCGGCCGTTTTGCAAGTCCATCTGCATCAGGATGGCCAAGTCGTTGGCATTGGCAAACAAGCCCGCATGGCCCGCTACGCCGCCTAGTAAGGCAGCGGCTTGGTCGTGCACGGTGCCCTGAAGCTGGGTTTTGCGGAAATACGTGTCGTTTTCGGTGGGGGCAATGCAGGACTTGGGGAAACGCTCCAGCGGATTATACGTCATGGAGGTTAGCCCCAGCGGCTTATAGAACGTCTTGTCCAGGAAATCGTCGATGGGGCCACCCAACACCTTTTCGCTTAAGCGCTTGAGGATCATAAAGCTCAGGTCGCTGTACTCAATCGGGTACTTGCCCTTCACTTTGGGTAGCATGCTGCTGCGCACAATCCAGGTCCAGACCGAGTCATCCACGGCCTTGGTGCTGAAGGTGCCAGGTGCCACTTCATTCGGAAACTCTTCGGAGCGGGTGCTGGCGTAGAAAGTTGGCTTCAGGCCGTTTTTGCCCACGGTCCGCTCCCAGGTAGGAATGCCGGGCTTCAGACCCGCCTGGTGCAGGAGCACGTCGCGCACGGTCATGTCCTTCTTGTTCGAGCTCTTGAGCTCCGGCAGATAGTCGGCTACTTTGGCGTCGAGGTTGAGCTTGCCCTGGTCCTTGAGGTACATCACGGCCTGCAGCGTACCGGCCACTTTGGTTACTGAAGCCAGGTCATACAGCGTGCTGCTTTCCACCGGCTGGCTTTTGTCGTAGGTGCAGTAGCCGTAGCTTTTGTCGAACACCACGGCGCCGTCCTTGGCCACTAGCACCTGGCAGCCGGGCGCCGCAGCGTAGGCCACCGATTCCAGGGCAATGTTGTCGATCTGGCTCAGGATGCGCGAATCCAAACCCTCACTTTCGGGTGTGGCATAGCGCAGGCGACGGAAGTCGGGCGTGGGCAAACCCTGGCCCGCCTTCAGGGCCGGCGACACCGTGACGGGCAAACGGCCTTTGGCCGGCAGAGCGCCAAACAAAACCTGGGGCACTACTAGCTGCGACGGGTAGTTGTCTTCGTAGCCGCACACCAGGTTGCGGACCTCTTCCACGTGCTTCAGGGCGTAAGCATTGCCCATTACCACTACCACGGTTTTGAGTTTGGGGTCGGCCTGGATTTCCTTCAAAAACTTGAGGGCACCTTCGCCAATGCCGTAGTTGTGGGCCGGCGTGTTGTTCATGCCGTGCAGACTCACCACCACCACGTTGTAAGGCGTCAGGCGCGTCTTGATGCGGGCAAAGGTCGAGTCGACGGCGTACCGGTTAGGCACCGAGTATACCGGGCCACTCTGGTACTTGTTCATAATAGTGCCGAACGTACTGCCCGTGGCGGCACCAATCGTGACAGTGGCAATGCGCAGCGTATCGAGGCGGTGGAAGGGCAGCAGGTCGTCCTCATTTTTTACCACCGTTACGGCGTGCTCATAAATCTGCTGCTGCACCGTGCGGCTCAGTGGGCGGCTTAGGTTGGCGGCCAGGTTAGGAATATCGACGGGCTGGTAACGGTTCAGGCCGGCCCAGTACTTACCGCGCAGGATTTTACGGACTCGCAAATCAATTTCTTCCTGGCTGATTTTGCCGGCCGCCACGGCTTCACGAATCCGCTGCAGCGCCACGGGTACATCTTCCGAAAACAGCAGCACGTCGTTGCCGGCCAGCAAAGCCAGAGCATCCAGCTCACCGGGCTTATAGAGGTTGGCAACGCTCTTCATATTGAGCGCGTCGGTGAAAACCAGGCCTTTGTAGCCCATTTTCTCCTTCAGCATGCCCGTCACTAGGTTATGGGAAATAGTAGCCGATACCGACTGCACCGTGTCGAACAGGGGCATGTACAAGTGGCCCACCATTACGCCCATTACCCCCGATTGAAACGCCTGCTGAAAGGGGTACAGATCCACATTAGTCAGGCGGGCCAGGTCGGAGTTGATAACTGGCAGGGCAACGTGAGAGTCCACATCGGTGTCGCCGTGACCGGGGAAATGCTTCACGACGGCCATTACGCCGTGGTCCTGCAGGCCGCGGATGTAGGATACGCCGCGCTTGGCTACCTGCTCTTTGTTTTCCCCGAAGGAACGGTTGCCGATAACCGGATTGTCGGGGTTGGAGTTGACATCGATAACCGGCGAAAAGCTTACGTGCACGCCCAACGTCTTGAGCTTGAGGGCAATTTCGCGGCCCATCTGGTACACGTACTGGTCGTCGTCCATGGCGCCCAGCGTCATCTGCTTGGCAAAGTGCATGGAGGAGTCCAGACGCATATCCAGGCCCCATTCGGCGTCCATGGCAATGAGCAGGGGCACTTTAGCTTCAGCCTGGTAACGGTTGGTCAGCAAGGCCTGCCGCTTGGGGCCGCCCTGTAGAAACATCAGCCCGCCGATGCCATAGGTTTTTACCAGCTCGTCGATGCGCGCTACGTGCTTTTTGTCCTTGTTGGAGTACGCCGCCACCATAAACAGCTGCCCCAGGCGCTGGTCGGGAGTGAGGGTGGCAAATACGCTGTCGACCCAGGTTTGCTCGGCCGCCGACATGGGCCGTACGTCCTTGTCTTTGGGGGCCGCCGACGAGATGATTAGACCCGTAACGGCCAGGATAACCAGTAAGAGACTAATCCGAAATTCCTTGAGCATTGACTCCCGTGGTAGCGTCGTAAAGTTGAATCTGAGCGGAAATAGCCCTACTTTTGTGTACTTCCGAAAGGAAAATCGTGCCAGGGATTCGGCCACTTTTGGTGGCTTTCAGCTCCCTGTTTTCCTTTCTTCTAACGCGCCCAAACGGAGAACCGTATGGCGTGGCGCACACAAAAGTTGGCCGCAAACTTACGGATAAAATTCCGAGGTCGGACGTTTTCTGGCATCTGGTTCCCGTAGTAAGCGTTGCTAACCAATTCAGTATCACCTTCAGTTCCCGGTCGATGGCGGATGTAATTCAGTTGCTCCCCGAATACCTTGCCAACCAGATTGCGGCAGGGGAGGTGGTCCAGCGTCCGGCGTCGGTAGTCAAAGAGCTACTCGAAAACGCCGTCGACGCCAAGGCCACGCAGGTGCAGCTTATTGTGAAAGAAGCGGGCAAACAGCTCGTGCAGGTGGTCGACAATGGGGCGGGCATGTCGCCGACGGATGCGCGCATGAGCCTGGAGCGGCACGCTACGAGCAAGATTCGCACTACCGAAGACTTGTTTAAAATTCGGACCCTGGGCTTTCGCGGCGAGGCCCTAGCTTCCATTGCGGCCGTGGCCCAGGTGGAGCTGCGCACCAAGCAGCGCGACCAGGACACCGGCACGCTCTTGCTCATCGAGGGCTCCCAGGTGATGAGCCAGCAGCCCGTGGCTTGCCCCGACGGCACTAGCATCAGCGTCAAGAACCTGTTCTACAACGTGCCGGCCCGGCGCAATTTTCTTAAGACCAACGCGGTGGAGATGCGCCACATCCTGGACGAGTTTCAGCACGTGGCCTTGTCGAACCCGCAGATTTCCTTTTCGCTCTACCAAAACGACCTGGAAGTCTTCAACCTGCCGGCCGGCCGCCTCAGCCAGCGCATCGTGGCTTTGCTCGGCAACGGCTATAAAGAGCAACTCGCCCACTGCGAGGAAGTCACGCCCTTTATTTCGGTGAAAGGCTACATCGGCAAGCCCGAGTCGGCCAAGAAAAGCCGGGGCGACCAGTTTTTCTTCGTCAACAACCGCTTTATCCGCTCGGCCTACCTCAACCACGCCGTGCTGGCCGCCTACGAAGGCCTCTTGCCCAAGGATACCCACCCGTTCTACGTGCTGTTTCTGGAACTCGACCCCAAGGCCATCGACATCAACGTGCACCCCACGAAGACGGAAATCAAGTTTGAGGACGAGAAAACCGTGTACGCCATTGTGCGGGCCGCCGTGAAGCAATCCTTGGGTATTCACAACATGGCCCCGTCGCTGGACTTCGAGGGCGACGTGAATTTTGCCCCCATTCAGCCCCTGCGGGCCTCGCCCAATGCCAACCCGTTTGGCGACGACTACCGCCCCGATGCTCTGGCTTCGGCCGCGGCCCGGGCTGCGGCTCCCGCGCCCAAGGAAGGCAGCAAAAGCGGCGGCAGTGAACGAGCGTTGCCCCAGCGCCCCACCGAGCAAGCCAAGCGCGAACTGGAGGCTTTCTACAAGTCGCTGGGCCAAACCATCGTGCCCGATTTGCCGGAAGCCGACACGCCGGCGGCCGTGGAGAAATTCGAAAAGGCCACCAATCCGCTGGTGATTTCGAACCCGATACCGGCCAAAGAAGCCGCGCCCGAGCTGCCCTTGCCCGAGCAAACCGCCGGACCGGGCAACCGTGTGGTCCAGATCAACCAACAGTATCTGGTGGTGCCGGTGAAGTCGGGGATGATGCTGATTGACCAGGTGGCGGCCCGGGAGCGGATACTTTACGAGCAGTACGCTCAGGCCTTGGAACGGCAGAGTGGCAGCTCCCAGACCCTGCTGTTTCCGCGCACCGTCACCTTCACGCCCCAGGACTTTGCCATTCTGCGCGAAGTCTCGGCTGCTTTGCACGACTTGGGCTTCCGCTTCAACGAGTTCGGACCCAATACCATTGCCGTGGAAGGCATTCCGGCCGACGTGGCCAACCGTGACGAGCGGGAGTTGCTGGAGGGCCTGATTGAGCAGTTCCGCAATCATTCCGGCCCCGTGCGCCTCGACCGGCGCGAGCAGCTGGTACGGGCCCTGGCCCGCCGCCTGGCCACCAGCAGCGACAATGCCCGGTTGTCGGACGTGGAAATGACGGCCCTAGTCGACCGGCTGTTTGCCTGCTCCGTGCCCAGTTATACCCCTGACGGTCGGCGGACCCTGGTACTGATGGAGGTCAACCAGCTACAGGACCTTTTCCGTAAACCCTGATTTGGCCTCTATTTTCCCTGCATGTTCAATCTTACTCCGACAGTTCGGATACTGCTCTTCCTCAATATCGGTGTCTTCATTCTGCAGAGTCAGATACCGGCGGTGAACATGATGGCCTTGTACCCCATCGGTTCCTCGCACTTTCAGCCCTGGCAATTCGTGTCGTACATGTTCATGCACGGCGGCTGGGGGCACATTCTTTCCAACATGTTCGGCCTGATTTCCTTCGGGCCGCTGCTGGAGCAGCGCTGGGGCGGCAACCGGTTTCTGACCTTCTGGATGATTTGCGGCATCGGGGCCGGCGTGCTCTATTCAGGGGTGCGCCACTATGAAATAAGCCGCATGCGCCAGGACATCGAGACCTTTCGCCAGGAACCGACGGATGTCAACTTGCAGGATTTTGTGGACCGTAGCCTACCCGATTATAAAGGTGCCTATGAGCCCGTCGTGCAGCAGCTGCACAAAACGCCCGACGACCCCCAACTGATTCAGGGTGCGCTGAACTCGATGGAGCAACTGCTTGCGGCCGGCCTTAACTCCCCGATGCTGGGCGCGTCAGGGGCGTTGTTTGGGCTGCTGTTCGCCTTTGCCTACCTGTTTCCGAACACGGAGCTCATGCTGCTGTTCTTTCCCTTTCCGATCAAGGCCAAATACTTTGTGGGCCTTTACGCGTTGTATGAGCTCTACAATGGCGTACACCGGACCCCAGGCGACAATGTGGCGCACTTCGCCCACTTGGGCGGATTGTTGATTGGGTTTATTGTGTTAAAATTCTGGGAGCGGGGTCGGACCCGCTTCTACTAGCTTGTTGAGCCCACCATGAGTATTGTCAACGATATCCGTACTGCTTTCAGCCGGCGCGACAATGCGTTGAATCAGCTGCTGCTGATCAACGTGCTGGTATTCGTGGCCTTCATTCTGCTGCGGACAGTTATGTTTCTGCTGACCGGGGGCAAGAATGGCCATCTGCCGGTGCTGGAGTGGCTGGCCGTGCCCTCGGTGCCGGGTACGCTGCTCACCCGCCCCTGGACGATGCTGACGTACAGCTTCATCCACTTCGATTTCTTCCACATCCTGTTCAACCTGCTGAACCTGTACTGGTTTGGCGCCCTGGTGCGGGAGTACCTCGGCGACCGGCGCCTAGTGAGTCTGTACGTGCTTGGGGCCCTGTGCGGGGCAGCGCTGTACGTGCTGGCTCTGAACCTGGTTCCGGCCCTGCGCGGTGGTCCCGCTATTTTATATGGCGCCTCCGCCAGCGTCACAGCCATCATCGTGGCCGCCGCTACGCTCATGCCCGACTACACCTTCAGCATCATTCTGTTGGGGCCCGTGCGCATCAAGTACATAGCCGCCGTGGTGGTTATCTTGTCCATTGCCGGCATTAATGGCGGCAACGCGGGCGGCATGCTGGCCCATTTGGGCGGGGCGCTGCTGGGCTTTGTGTTTATCAAGCAGCTACAGGCCGGCCGGGACCTGGGCCGTCCGGTGCAGGCCGTCGGCGACTTTGTGGGCAACTTGGTATCGGCTAGGCCTCGCACGAGCACGACGCATGGCCGCGCCACCGAGGCCTCCCAGGCTAAGAGAGGCCCGCTCAACCACCCCGAGCAGGACGAAATCGACCTGATTCTGGACAAGATTTCCCGCTCCGGCTACGAAAGCCTCTCCAAAGACGAAAAGCAGAAATTGTTTAAAGCTAGCCAGAAGTAAAGCCACTTAGGGTCCGTTTTTCGCTGAGTTTATTGCAGCAGTAAAAAGCCCCGCCAATGCAAATCGGCGGGGCTTTTTACTGCTGCATGTAGTGTTGCCGGCGGTTCGGAGGAAGCTTTTCCAGGGCGTAGCGCAGCATTGTGCGGGGCATCTGCCGGGTGTGGTCAGCCAAGAATTCTTCCAGCGCGTCCTCGTTGCGCTTGCCCACTTCGCGCAGCATCCAGCCAGTAGCTTTGTGAATCAGGTCGTGGGGATGGGAGAGGAGCTGCTCAGCCACGCCAAACGTATCAGCAAACTGGTTTTGGCGAATCAGGGCTAGCGTCGAAACAATGCTCATGCGCTGGCTCCATAAGTGCTCCTCAGCGGCCAGCGCGTAGAGCAGCGTGCGGTCCTTGTCCAGCAGATACGTGCCAATGAGCAGCGGGCAGGTAATATCCACTAAGTTCCAGTTGTTTACGCGCCGCCGGTTGCGCAGGTAAGCCTCGTGAATGGCCGTGCGGCCGCTCGGACCAGCTTTCTGAAATTGCAGCGTCCAGATAATCAGAGCGGTTTGGCGGAGCTCATGCCAGGGACTGGCCAGCAGCATTTCTACTTCGGCCATTGGCAGTTGCCGAAACTCCCGCGCCACTGCCCGCTGCTGAGGTAGGGTAAGGCCCAGAAACTGGTCACCTTCGCCGTATTCGCCGGGGCCCGTTTTGAAAAACCGCCGCAGTAGGACGGCCCGTTCGGGGTTGGCCAGCTGAGTCAGCGCTGTTTCAAGTCGGACGGCAGTCATAAGTAAGCAAAAACAATAGTAGAAAGTAAATATAAAAAAAGCGGCCGTCCTGCCAAGGCAGAACGGCCGCTTCTCTAAGCGCACTAAACTAGAACTAAGCGTTAGCCTTGCTCATGTTGTCCAAGGCGTCCATTACTTCTTTCACGTGGCCGCGCGAGGTTTCGAGCAGGGCTTTTTCCTCGTCGTTGAGCTGGAGCTCAATAACTTTCTCGATGCCGTTTTTGCCCAGGATAACCGGAGCGCCCAGGTACACGCCATTGATGCCATATTCGCCCTGCAGCTCGATGCAGACGGGGAATACGCGGCGCTGGTCACGCACGATGGCCTCTACCATCTGAGCCGCCGCGGCGCCGGGAGCATACCAGGCCGAAGTACCCATCAGCTTCACCAGCTCGCCACCACCTACAGCGGTGCGCTGCACAATGGCGTCCAGCTCTTCTTTGCCAATCAGCTCAGTTACGGGAATACCGCCTACGGTCGTGTAGCGGGGCAGGGGCACCATCGTGTCGCCGTGGCCGCCCATGAGTACGGCCTGAATGTCTTTGGGGCTCATGTTCAGGGCCTCAGCCAGGAAGGCACGGTAGCGGGCCGTGTCCAGGATGCCAGCCATGCCGAACACCTTTTCGCGGGGCAGGCCCGAGGTCAGGTGCGCTTGGTAGGTCATCACGTCCAGCGGGTTCGATACCACGATGATGATGGCGTTGGGCGAGTATTTCACCACCTGCTCGGTTACCGATTTGACGATGCCGGCGTTGGTCGAAATCAGGTCGTCGCGGCTCATACCGGGCTTGCGGGGCAGGCCCGAGGTAATTACCACTACTTCCGAGTTAGCCGTGCGGCTGTAGTCGTTGGTAACACCTACCGTACGGGTGTCGTAACCGATAACGGGAGCCTTTTGCCAGATATCCAGTGCTTTGCCTTCGGCAAAGCCTTCTTTAATGTCAACCAGAACTACTTCGTTGGCGATTTCGCGGGTGGCTAATACGTCGGCGCAGGTAGCGCCCACGTTGCCAGCCCCAACTACGGTAACTTTCATTGGGTAAGGGTTGGGTGTGAGAATTGTATTCGCAGTCGTAAAAGTAAGCGAAAACCCGTAGCGGCCTAGAACAAGTTACGGGAACGATACCGGTCCAAAATTACATACGGCGCACTGTGAGCACCCGCTGGGTTTCCTCGGTGAGTTTAAACCGCTCGTCGGGGCGGAAACCGATAACCCAGGCAATCTTCTGGTCGGCCGTGACGAGCACGCGCACGTCGTCCTTAAGGTTGAGGGGCACCTTCTGGTCGATAAGAAAGTCGCTGAGCTTCTTTTTGCCCTTCATGCCGATGGGCATAAACCAGTCGCCTTCCTGCCAGCGCCGCACCGTGAGCGGGAAACTCAGCTTGTCGGCATCCAGGGCGGCTACTTGTTTGCTGCGGGGCACTTCCTGACCGGCACCTTCCGTCAGCTCGGCCCGTAGGTTGAGGCCCTCGGCTTTGAGTTCGGTTTGGCCGGCCTGCAGCTGGTAGGTGCCGAATTTGGTCAGGTTGCGGGGCTTAATCACCAGCTGCTCTCGGTCCTTGACCAACGTGTGGGTCGGCGACTCAAACCGCCGCCCCGACTCGCCTTTGAAGGCGGCCACAATGTCTTTTACTACTAGGTAAGAAAAGCCGAAGGGCTTGAGCAGCTCGTGTAATACCAGGATGGTAGCGGCCGTGCGCTGCAGGGTTGGGATGTTCAGGTAGGTTACCTCATCCTCGTCGCGGCGGCTCTGGGCCTGGGTTTCCTCTACGTAGCGGCGCAGGATTTCCTCGGCCCCGCCCACCCGCTCGGCCGTAATTTGCAGGGTCTGGTCGAGGTTGGGGTTGATGTCGCGCAGCACGGGCAGCACGTCGTGGCGCAGGCGGTTGCGTTGGTAGAGCGTGCTGTCATTGGAGGCATCCTCGCGCCAGATCAGCCGGTTTTCCACGAGGTAATCATACAAATCTTCCTTTCCCATGCTCAGTAGGGGCCGGATAACGCGGCCGTTTTTGGCCTTGATGCCGTGCAAACCGGCCAGGCCGGTACCGTGGGTCAGGTTGAGCAGCATGGTTTCCGCCGCGTCGCGCTGGTGGTGGGCCGTGGCAATGTAGTCGAGCTGCTGGGTCTGGCGAATCCGCTCAAACCAGGCGTAGCGCAGGGTGCGGGCTGCCATCTGGGTTGAAATTCCTTCCTGGGCAGCAAACTCCTTGGTCTGGAAGAACTCGGCGAAGTAGGGCACTTCGTACTTTTTAGCCAGCTTGCGCACAAATTCCTCGTCGGCGTCGGCCTCTTCGCCACGCAGCCCGAAGTGGCAGTGGGCAATGGCAAACTTGATGTCGAGGCGGTGCAGCACGTCGGCCAGCACCACCGAATCCATGCCGCCGCTGACGGCTACCAGGAGGTAGTCGGTGGCGGGGTTGAAAAGCCCCTGTTCTGTAATAAACTGACGGACACGCTCAAGCATAGAAAAACTGATCTAAAGAAGGCAACGGTGGGCACTAGCCTGCAAAGATGGGCGTTACCAGCGGGCCTTCCGTACCTTTGTCCCGAAATGCGTTTTATAAAGTTTCTTTTTCTGTTGCTTCTCGCCGGTCTGCCGGCTTTCAGCCAGGCCCAGCAGCGCCCGAGGCCGGCTACTCCGCCCACGCCGACGCCCGGTCAGCGCATTGAGCTGCTACCCGGCACCCAACGGCTGGTGGGCGGCACCTTCAACGGCGTCGAAATCCGCAAGCTAATTGGCAACGTGAGCTTCAAGCAGGGTACTACGCTGCTTTTCTGCGACTCGGCCTACCAGTACCTGGAGAAAAACGCGCTGGAAGCCTTCAGCAACGTGCGCATCATCCAGAACGACACCATTACCATTACCGGCGACCATGCCACCTACGACGGCGACACCCGCAAGGCCCGCATGACCGGCAACGTGGTGATGCGCGACCCGCGCATGACGCTGACCACGACGGTACTCGACTACGACCTGAACAAAAACCTGGCGTACTACAGCACTGGTGGCCACCTCGTCGACCCGGAAAATACGCTCGACAGTCAGTTTGGCTACTACAATACGACCTCGAAGGTTTTCAGCTTCAAGCGCAACGTAAAGCTGGTGACCAAGGAAAATACCATTGATACTGATACGCTGCAGTACAACACCTTATCCAAGGTTGCCTACTTCTTCGGACCTACCCGCATTACCGGCAAGCAGGGTAACCTCTACGCCGAAAACGGTACCTACAACACCATTACCAAGGTTTCCAACTTCCAGCGCAACGCCAAGATTGAAACCCCAAACTACCTGCTCGGCGGCGACAAACTCGTGTACGACGAGGTGCGCCAGTACGGTGTAGCTACCGGCCACGTCTCGATGACCTCCAAAAAGGACAACATCGTGCTGCGTGGTGATGTGGGCAAGTACTGGCGGGGCCTAGGCCGCACCAAGGTGTACGGCAGCAGCCCGGTGATGCGCAACATCTCCGACGGTGACACGCTTTATATGTCGGCCGATACGCTGGTGAGCGTGGAAGGGCGCCCGCCCAAAAATGCGGCCGGCGTGCTGTATGCCTATCCCAAGGTAAAAATCTTCCGCAAGGACCTACAGGGCCGCTGCGACTCGCTGACCTACGACCGGGGCGACTCGATTATCTACCTCAACAAGCGCCCAGTGCTGTGGTCGGATAACAACCAGCTTACGGCCGACAGCATGGAAATCCGGCAGCGGCGCAAGAAGATTGACCAGATGCGGCTGTACGCCAACTCATTCATCATCGGTCAAGACACGATTCTGAACTACAACCAGGTCAAAGGCCGCAACATGGTGGCTTACTTCGTTGACAACAAAATAAAAAAAGTGGATGTGCTTGGCAACGCCGAGAGCCTCTACTATGCTCTTGAGGGGGATACGGCCGTTACGGGCCTCAACAAAGCCGTCAGTGCCAACATGGCCCTGCGCTTCGCCGACAATAAGCTCCAGACGATTTCCTTTCTGACCAATCCCGACGCTAGCTTTATTCCGCCCCACGAGCTCAAGCCCGAGGATGAAAAGCTCAAGGGCTTCACCTGGCGGGCCACGGAACGCCCCACCCGGCGCGCGGTGTTAGGCAAGCACTTCCCGCTGCCAGTGAAAGCCAAGCCCAAAACCAAGTCTAAGGCCAAACCGGCCGTCAAAACTAAGTCCAAATCCGCTCCGAAGGCGAAAACTATACCCGCCAAAACTGCTCCGAAGCCAGCCGTTCGGCCCGCGCCCAAGCCCCAGGCTCCCGCCGCGCGGGTCGGCCGATAAGCCCGGCTTGGCTGCACCTTTGATTCGGCTTCGCAATCCGCTACCTTTGTCCCCCTTATGCTGTCTTTTCGCCCTACCTTTTTTGTTCTGCTACTGAGTGCGTTGCTGCTTGGCTCGTGCACTGGCTACCAAAAGCTGCTCAAAAGCGGCGACGTCAACAAGAAGTACGAGGCCGCCGTGCAGTACTACGATAAAGGCGATTTCTTCAAGGCCGGCACGCTGCTGGAAGATTTGATTCCGCTGCTGAAAGGCCGCCCGGAGGCTGAAAAAGCCCAGTTCTACTTCGCCAACACCAACTACCGGCAGCGCAATTACGTGCTGAGCGCCTACTACTTCCGCTCGTTTGCCGATACCTACCCTAACTCGCAGTACGCCGAGGAAGCCAACTTCCTGCACGCCAAGTCCCTGTTCCGCGACTCGCCCGAGTTTGAGCTGGACCAGACCAACACCTACTCGGCCCTGGAGTCGATTCAGGACTTTCTGAACCGCTACCCCAGCAGCCAGTTCCGGCCCGAAGCCGAAAATATGTCGCAGGAGCTGCAGAAGAAGCTAGAGAATAAAGCCTTCCAGAGCGCCAAGCTTTACTACAACATTCGCTATTACCAGTCGGCCGTTACGGCGTTTTCCTCGTTTCAGCAGCAGTATCCAGCCTCTTCCTTTAATGAAGAAGCTGCTTTCCTGAAGCTGAGCGCCCAGTACGACCTGGCCCGGGAAAGCGTGCCGGAGAAGCAACGGGAGCGGTATTTGGAAGTTTTGTCCTTCTACCAGAACTTCATCGACAACTACCCCCAGAGCCGCAACCTCAAGGCGGCCGAAAACATGTACAGCACTTCCCGCGAGGAAATTGCCAAAATCAAACCGGCCGACACCGCCGCGAAGTAATAATGTGCTGATATGCTAATATGATTGAATGTAAGAACTGATTTTTCAACGTCCCAAGGCCAGGAAAAGCATCATCTACATTTCCCACAGTAGCACAGTAGCACATTCACCCACAGTAGCACCTTAAAAACGCATCATATGAAAACTCCGAACAACGTCTCCGCTTCCATCGTGACCCGCAACATGTCGGATTTCACCCACGAAACCGGCAACGTATACGAGTCGATTGCCATCATCTCGAAGCGCGCCAACCAGATTTCGGTGAAGCTGAAGGAAGAGCTCAACGGCAAGCTGGCCGAGTTTGCCACCACGGTCGACAACCTGGAGGAAGTATTCGAAAACCGTGAGCAAATCGAGATTTCCAAGCACTACGAGCGTTTGCCCAAGCCCACCAACCTCGCCATTGAGGAGTTCCTGGAAGGCAAAGTGACGTTCCGTACCTTGGAAGAAGAGGCACTGCCCACGGTTCGCCCCACCGAATAAGCAACCCTAATGCCGCTGCAAGGCCGCAAAATCATCTTGGGCGTATGCGGCAGTATTGCCGCCTACAAATCCGCCATGTTGGTGCGGCTGCTGGTAAAGGCCGGCGCCGAGGTGCAAGTCATTCTGACGGCCTCGGCGGCGGCCTTTGTCACGCCCCTTACGCTGGGCACACTCTCCAAAAAGCCCGTCCTGACGGGCTTTTTGCGTGACGAAGCTGCCGGGCAGTGGCACAACCACGTGGAGCTGGGCCTCTGGGCCGACGCGCTGGTTATTGCCCCGGCCAGTGCTAATACCGTAGCTCAGCTAGCCAACGGCCACTGCCCCAACCTGCTGGCAGCCGTGTACCTCTCGGCTCGCTGCCCCGTGTTTCTGGCCCCAGCCATGGACCTGGACATGTACGTGCACCCGGCCGTGATCCACAACTTCGAGCGCCTGCGCAGCTTCGGCAACCACGTGCTGGAGTCGCCGGTAGGGGAGCTGGCCAGTGGGCTGTCGGGACCTGGCCGCATGCTGGAGCCCGAGGACATAGCAGCCGAGCTGGACCGGTTTTTTCAGTGAATAAATCTATATAGAGTGTCATGCTGCGCTTGTCGAAGCATTTCTCCCGCAACGGTAATTAGCGTTACTTCGGCAGTAGAGATGCTTCGACAAGCGCAGCATGACACGTCTTTTTTAACCAAAGTCTTTTTGGCAACTCCCTTATGCGCGTCTTAATTACGGCGGGGCCGACTTACGAGCCTATCGACCCGGTTCGGTTTATTGGCAACCATAGCACCGGCAAAATGGGCTACGCCCTGGCCGAGGCCTTTGCCGAGCAAGGCGCGCACGTCACCCTGATCAGTGGCCCCACGAACCTGCCAAACCCCGCTAGTGCGCTGATACAAACCACGCGGGTACAAACGGCCGCCGAAATGTACCAGGCCGCCGCTGCGGCTGCTCCCGCTGCCGACGTCTGGGTGTTTGCCGCTGCCGTAGCCGATTACCGGCCCCAGGAAGTGGCGCAGAACAAAATCAAGAAGGACGGCGAAACGCTGACGCTGGAGCTGGTGAAGAACGTGGACATTGCCGGCACGCTGGGGAAAACCAAGCGGCCTGAACAATTTTCCGTGGGTTTTGCGTTGGAGACCAATGACGAGGAAGCTCACGCCCGGGGCAAGCTGCAGCGCAAGAACTTCGACCTGATTGTGCTCAACTCCCTGCGTGACCCGGGGGCCGGCTTCCGCCACGACACCAACAAAGTGACGCTGCTCGATGCCGCGGGCCAAATGACTATCTTTGAGTTGAAGCCCAAGGCCGCCGTGGCCCACGATATTGTCCAGACTGTTCTTGCTCGCTTTCCCCTCCGCAATGCGTAAAATTCTGCTGCCGCTGTTGTTTGTGCTTACTCTGCTGGCCCGCCCCAGCCAGGCCCAGGAGCTCTTGGCTGAAGTGCAGGTCACGACCGAAAACACGACGGTAGACCCGCAGTTGATACGGCAAATGAAAAACGATATTCAGGCGTTTTTGAATACCCGTTCCTGGACCAACCAAACCTACCGCCCAGAGGAGCGTATTCGGTGCCGGATTTTTGTGGGCATCACCAACGTACCGCAAAACGGTACTTTCGAGGCCACGGCCCGCATCGTGTCGACCCGGCCGGTGTATGGGACGGCGTACGAGACCAACTTACTCTCGTTTGCCGATAAGCGCTGGGTGTTCAACTACTCGCCCCAAAATCCGATTGACTACTCGGAAAACACGTTCGTGTCTAACCTGTCATCGTTGCTGAGCTTTTACGCGTACATGATTATCGGCATGGACCAGGACAGCTTTGCCAAGCTCGGTGGTTCGCCGTATTACGACCGGGCCCGCAACATCCTCAACAATGCGGCCGGCCAGAACGTGACCAACGAATCGGACCCGGCCTGGAAGGATGGGGAGTCGCGCAACCGTTACTGGCTGCTCAACAACCTGCAGGATCCGCAGCTGGAAGCCATGCGCACCGGCATCTACAACTACTACCGCCAGGGCCTCGACATCTTTATCCAGAAGCCGGACGAGGCCCGCGCCAGCATGGTAACGGCCCTGCAGGGCGTGCAGCAGGCGGCCATCCGCCGGCCCGGTACGCTGCTGGCCCGGGCGTTTTTCGATACCAAGTCGGACGAGATTTCCAACATCTTCCGCACCGCCCAGGATCCGCAGATGAAGCAGAACGTCGTCACGATGCTCTCCGAAGTTGACCCCACCAATTCGGCCAAGTACGAGAAAATCATGCGTCAGCCCTAAGCGGCCACGCGAGTAGCACCCCTGAAAAGCCCCGGCCGAATCCTCGGCAAGGGCTTTTTCGTGCTGATTACTTTGCTAGCTACGCGGCTAAGGCCTTCTGGCGGTTCGGGACTCGTAGCAGTTCCCTCAAAAATGGGCCTGACAGCGGGACACGGCTTTCAGTAGAAAAATAATATAGTTACCGGTATATAAATCAAAGCCGAACGTTGACCTTTGGCTAAGCCTTGCGGTTGCCCGCGCGGGTGTATTCCTCACATGCCCTTCTATCCCTATCTGCATGCTTCACCGCTACTTAAATTTTGTTAAGCTGCCCCGGCAGCTCTTCCGCCACCTGGCCCCGGCCCTTGCCGGAGCAGGCCTGCTACTGGCCCCGGACGCTGCTCAGGCCCAGACTTCCAGTATTCCTTTCGGAGAGTATTCGATGGGTGGTCCTGTTTATGATCTAACTCTGGGCGACCTCAACGGCGATGGTGCTCTCGATATGGTAGCCGCGGTTCAGTTCGGCTACGTAGCCATACGGCTCGGCACGGGTACAGGTACCTTCGGACCTATGGCTAGTACTACAGTCGGCTACTATTGTGGTTATGCGAAGACAAGTGATGTGAACGGCGATGGGAAGCTGGATGTAATAGTTAGATATATTGATGCTTTTAATTCTACGAACAGGAGTATAGGTGTGCTGCTGGGTACGGGCACCGGTGCCCTGGCCCCTATCGTGACATATAACTTGCCGCAGGAATACAAAGACGGTGGGACAGCCGTTGGCGACCTCAACGGCGATGGCAAGGCCGACCTGGTCTTAGGGGGGAATAACAGCCTTGGAGTGCTACTCAGCAACGGCGACGGTACGTTTGGCGTTATGACCTCCAATCCATCTCTGGGTAGCACGGGCGGAGTGACCGTAGGTGATGTTAACAATGACGGTAAGCTTGATGTACTAAGTAGTGGCCAAGTCTGGCTGGGCAACGGGAATGGCACCCT
Organism: Hymenobacter cellulosivorans; assembly: GCF_022919135.1. Classification (NCBI taxonomy): domain Bacteria; kingdom Pseudomonadati; phylum Bacteroidota; class Cytophagia; order Cytophagales; family Hymenobacteraceae; genus Hymenobacter; species Hymenobacter cellulosivorans. The sequence goes on from NZ_CP095049.1 coordinate 2,582,100, forward strand.
CCAGCCTGCAATCGCCAGCGGCAGCGGCGGCGGCGTCTTGGGCGACTTCAACAACGATGGTAAGGTCGATATTATTAACATTAATAGTGGCAGCTTTGCCATAGGGCTGGGCAAGGGAGACGGCACGTTTGGTCCGTGGCAAACCTTTCCCGCCAATAGCGCCGTTCGCGACATGGTTGTTGCCGACCTCAACGGCGACGGCAAGCTGGATATCGCCACGGCCAACGGGGGCGGTGGCACAAGCACCTACGGCAACAGTATGGGCATTCGACTGGGTAAGGGAGACGGCACCTTAGCGATGGGTACCAGCATCGTCGTACCCGGGATTCCCCTTTCCATTACTGCCGGCGATGCCACCGGCGACGGACGGCCCGAGGTGTTTATCGGTATTGTCGGCGGGGTCGTGGTAGTGCCAAGCGGAGCCGGCATCGTCAGCTCGAACACCCCGGCCCGCCTCACGCCGGCCAGTGTAAGCGTGTATCCCAACCCGGCCCACCACTCCGTAACGCTGCACCTGCCCGCCGTGCCCGGCGCGGCCCAGGCTCACGTAGAGCTTTACAACCTACTGGGCCAAGCCGTGCGACAAACTACGGTGGCCCTGCCCGCTGCCGGTACCCGCACTACCCTGGATGTAGGAAACCTGCCCACCGGGATGTATATGCTGCGCGTGCAAGCCGGCTCCGAAACCATTACCAAGCAGCTCGTAGTAGAATAACACGGTACAAAGAGCGTACAACTTCCCTTCCACCACTCGGGGTAGGGGCGGTACTAGCCCGTCTTGATCCTGGCTCAAAAGCCCCTGCGCCGCCCGGTAGCAGGGGCTTTTCGGTGTCAGGAACGGACTCACAAGTAAGCCAAACATCAGACATTGTTGATATTAGCTTTTTACTAAAATGCTTGGCGGCTGCTTGCGATGTTGTTGATAATGCCTAATTTTATTAGTTGGAATGCCTTTGTAACTGCTGAAACGCGCTGGTAGCTGATTTTAACGGTTGATATACTAGAGCCAAGGCATTGTTCCTGTTAACTGACGCGCCATGCTGGTTGATCTTCGTATACAGAACTACGCTCTGATTGAGCAATTAGAGCTGCGGCCCTCGGCCCTGCTCAATATCATTACCGGTGAAACCGGAGCCGGCAAATCCATTATGCTCGGCGCCATCGGGCTGCTGCTCGGCAACCGGGCCGACTCCAAGATGCTCTTCGATACCCAGCGCAAGTGCGTCATTGAGGGCCAGTTTGACATTTCGAACTACCAACTCCAGGATATTTTCGATTCTGAGGACCTGGACTACGACGCCCAGTGCATTCTGCGCCGCGAAATCAGCCCGTCGGGCAAGTCGCGGGCCTTCGTGAATGACACGCCTGTAACCCTGGATACGCTGCGCAACATTGGGGCTAACCTGATGGATATTCACTCCCAGCACGACACGCTGCTGCTCGGTGACGCGGTGTTCCAGCTTAATTTGCTCGATTTGTACGCCGGTCTGGTGCCCACCCGGGCCCACTACAGCAATGCCTACCGGCAGTACCGCAAGCTGGAGGCCGACCTGAAAATGGTAGAAGACCAGATTGCCCAGGCTAATAAGGAACTGGACTACCACAGCTTTCTGCTCAACGAGCTGGAAGAGGCCCGCCTTGATGATGAGGACCAGGAGGCCCTGGAGCAAGAAATCAAGCAGCTGGAGCACGCCGAGGAAATCAAGTACAAGCTCACCCAGGCCCTGCACAGCCTAAGCGAAAGTGAGTACTGCGCCGCCGGCAGCATGAAGGAAGCCGCCACGCTGCTGGGTCAGATTTCCGCGTATGCCGACTCGTTCAAGGTGCTCAAGGAGCGTCTCGACAGCTGCTTGATTGAGCTCCACGACATTGCCGACGAAGTGGAAGCCACCGAGCGGCGCACCGAAGGTGACCCGGCCCGCATCGACGAGCTGCAGAGCCGGCTGAACGTGCTCTACAACCTGCAACGCAAACATCAGGTGCGCGACGTGCCCGAGCTGATTGCCGTACGCGACGACCTGCGCCAGAAAGTAGGCTCGGTACTGAACCTGGACAAGGAGCTTTCCCGCCTGCGCAAAGACACCGAGGGCGCTCTAGCTACCGTGACGCGGCAGGGCAGCAAGCTTTCCGACAGCCGCAAAAAGGCCTTCCCAAAGTTTGAAAAGGAGCTGGCCGGCTTGCTTTCCGAGCTAGGCATGCCCCACTCCCGCATCGTGGTGCAGCACAGCACCGGGCAACCTGCCGCCAGTGGCATCGACGTTATCAGCATTCTGTTTACGGCCAACAAGGGTGCCCAGCCCCAGACCCTGAGTAAGGCGGCTTCGGGTGGGGAATTCTCCCGCCTGATGCTTTGCATTAAGTACATGCTGGCCGACAAAACCGCTCTGCCGACAATCGTTTTTGACGAAATTGACACCGGTATTTCCGGCGAAATTGCGGTGAAAGTGGGCCGGATGATGCAGCAGATGGCCAAGAAGCACCAGCTTGTGGCTATCAGCCACTTGCCGCAGATGGCTGCCGCCGGCGACGCGCACTACTTTGTGTATAAGGAAGACCGCGCCGACCGCACCGTGAGCCGCATCCGGGAGCTGACCACCGACGAGCGGGTGCGCGAAATTGCCCACATGATTGCCGGCGCCAAGCCCAGTGAAAACGCCTTCCAGAGTGCCCGCGAGTTGCTGGCCATGCGCGGCGAAGTGGTAAGTACTGAGATGGTGAAATAGTGAGATGGTGAGTTTACAGGTGGGGCTATTTGCTAACTTGCCCCACATTTGTAGCTAGTCCTCTGCTAAAGGCCTACTCGCCACTTCACTATTTCACCATCTCACCATATGTCCAATAACCTCCTCGCCGGCAAGGTCGGCATCATCTCCGGGGCGCTCAACGAAGAATCCATTGCCTGGAAAGTAGCGCTGAAAGCCCACGAGCAGGGGGCCCGCTTCGTGCTGACCAACGCCCCGCTGGCCATGCGCATGGGCGAAATCAACAAGCTGTCGGAGCAATGCAACGCGCCCATCATTCCGGCCGATGCCACGTCGATGGAAGACCTGGAAAAGCTGTTTTCGGGAGCGCAGGAGCACCTGGGAGGTAAGCTCGACTTCGTGCTGCACAGTATCGGGATGAGCGCCAATATCCGCAAGGGCAAGCACTACGGCGAGCTGAACTACGAGTGGTTCCAGAAGACGCTGGACGTATCGGCTCTGTCGTTTCACAAGATGCTGGCCGTGGCTGAGAAGCAGGACGCCTTCAACGAGTGGGGTTCGGCCGTGGCCCTGAGCTACATTGCCGCTCAGCGCGCCTTCCTCGATTACACCGATATGTCGCAGGCCAAGGCCGTACTCGAAAGCATTGCCCGCAGCTACGGCCAGCGCCTGGGCAAGCTCAAGAAAGTGCGTGTGAACACCATTTCGCAGTCGCCGACGAAGACCACGGCCGGCACTGGCATCAGCGGCTTCAACGCTTTCTACGACTACGCCGACAAACTTTCGCCCCTGGGCAACGCTCCGGCCGAAGCCTGCGCCGACTATTGCATCTCGCTGTTCTCGGATTTGACCCGCTACGTAACCATGCAGAACCTGATGCACGATGGCGGCTTCAGTACCACCGGTATTTCCGAAGAAATCGTGGACGTAATTACCCAGGCTGGCGCATAGTTTTTAGCGGCCTATTTTAAGCAAAAAAGCCCGGCCAAATGGTCGGGCTTTTTTGTTGCTAGCGCGGAAATCAAAAAAAGGATTTCCTCAGACTTACGCTGACCTTGGTGTAGTTGCGGAGCTGGTTGGCAGCCACGCTAAGTTGCAGCTGATTACCGATAAAGCGCGAAATGCTGCCCTGATATTGCCAATACGATGGCCAGCGGGTAGCTTGGGCCTGCATGTGTATATCGAGCGGATACGGCAGACTGTAGCGTAAGCCCAGTCCATGGCCGTAGCCCGTGGTGGCCCGGGTTTCGGAAAGGTGCAGCGGTTGGTAACGGGCGTACCCGGCACTGAGTAGCAACTCGGGCAGGCGGGTGGTTTTTTGGTAGAGCGTCAGACCAAGCGTAGCGGAGTAGCTGTTAAACTGTGCATTAGCCGCTTCGGCTCGCAGGCGCTGATAATCAAGCTTCTCGGAGAAGCTGAGCGGGCCAAGCTGGGGTAGCGCAGGCAGGTCTACCGAGGCTGTGGCCGAGTAGTTGCGTTTAAAGTTGGTGTGGTAGCTACCCGAAATGTTGAGGGATTTGTGGATATAGCGCTGGCCACGTAGCTGGGCATAAAGCCCGTACGGAGCATAGCGCAGACCGGAAGTAAGGCCTACTTTGTAACGGGTATACACCACTATATCATCCGAAATGAGAGTGCGCCGATCGGGCTCCAGCCTGAGCATGGTACTGCTGCCGGCCGCTACCCGGCGCTGCTGCTTTACATAGCCAATGGCGCTTACACTAATGGTGACACTGTCTGACTGCCCAGGCACGGTAAGCGAAAAGCTGCCGTCGGAACTGCTGCTAACACCATTGACGGTATTGACCTGTAGTATCGTAGCCCCTGGCAGAGCCTGGTTACTTTTGGCGTCGATTACCTGACCCGAAATGGTGGTGGTAGATTGGGCCGCAGCCAGCCAGGGAGCCAGCAGTAAAAAGCAGAGTAGCAGGGGTAGTTTCATGTGCAGGCGTAAGGGACATCTGCGTGATGCCTGCGCAGCTCATATTCCATATTCGGGGCGTAAGAAACACCGCTAGCTGCCAGGTTCCGCCTGGAATAAACCTGTTTCGCGCTCAACCTTCAAAGAAGGTTTCCTCGACTCGCGCCCGGTCATAGTCCAGAAGCCAGCTGTTGTAGGTTTCGAACAGCGGCTGTAGTGTCGCCTTATCCGCGGCTAGTATGTCGAGGCCCCGGTCGTCGTATAGGTGGAAAAGCAGGCCCCGGCTGAGGTTGAGCAGGAACACGTCACCGCGGATAGCCGGAGCCCGGTCTCTAAAATCCTGATTGGCAATGGCCGCAGCTATGGAGGGAAAAGGAACAGCGGAGGCAGAGGTAGAAAAGTACAATCTCACCCATTTGCCAAAAGGCCAGAGGTGTCGGTAGGGATTCGCTATTTTCTTGATTAAGGCCTCAGACCTAAGGATGCCAAGCTGGCGCAGAAGAAAGTCGGTGGTTTTGATCCGGCCCCTTTTGTAGGCAGATTTCTGATACACGAGGACGAGCTCATCATCCGGCTGAAAAGCGGCGTGGAATAGCGTCGATGCGCGGTGATTTACTTCCCGAAAGTACGCCTCATTATAAGCCAGCCGCACAGTGGGTGAATAAGCAGGATGACCGGGCTTCAGATAAATAGGATGCTCACCCTGCAAGTCGAACCGGATGCCGATAGGCCACCGGTAGAACAGCCCGCTGCTTAAAAACAGGCCCGGAAAATGTTGCTGAATAAACGCCGTGCTGGGCAGGGGTGGCATAGTCCTACTTGGTTAATACCCGCGCCCTAGCTCCACTAGGTTCTCCAGCGGCTGGCTGCGTTGCAAGTGGCTCAGGTTGCGTAGCAGCATTTCTACTTTGCCTTCGTCTTCGTGGGGCTGGCCGCCGCCAGTGTGCTGGGTAAGCAGCACGTTGGGCAAGGTCCAGAGCGGACTGTTAGCGGGCAGGGGCTCCTGGGCTGTAACGTCCAGCACGGCGCCCCAATGCGGCCGGCTTGCAGGGCAGTTATCAGGGCGGGCTCATCGGTGGTATTGCCGCGGCCCACGCTGGCGTAGATGCTGTCTGGAGCCATGGCAGTAATCAGCTCGGCCGAGAAAAAGCCCTGGGCGCTACCGGGCAGGCAATTGATGACAATATCCGTTTCGGGCAGCACCGCCCGGAGTTCTTCCACGGTGTGTAGCTGAGCCGTGGGATTGGTGCGGGCCAGTAGCTGCACCGCGCATTGGAAGCCGCTGAGCTGCTCGCGTACGGCCAGCCCGATGGCACCCGCGCCCAGAATCACGACTCGCTTGTGGCGGAGCAGGCCAGTGCCGGCCCGCAGAGGAGCGCCCACCCAGCAGCGGCGCTGTTGCAACACGGCCAGCTCGGGAATACGCCGGTACAGGCCCAGGATACCCGCCAGCATCGTTTCGGCGCAGGGCCAGGCAAAATAGTCGCCCATGTTGGCTACCGGAAAACGCACGGCAATGCCCGCGTACCGCTCGAAGCCGGCCGAGTCGATTTGCCAGAACCGCAGCTGGGGCAGGAGGTGGTCGGTGAGCCAGGCGGGCGGCACGTTGCCCAGCACGATATCAGCCTGCCGAAAGGCCGGTAGCTGCTCGGGTTCAGGTAAATCGGTGCGAAAAACGGTGTGGATGCCGGCCGGTAATTGGTCCAGCAAAGAAGCTCGGGCCGGAGCACTTAGGGCAGAGTAGATAAACAGCTGCATAGTGGAGGGTAGAAACAGGAAAGTAAGCCCGCTATACGCACCGCCGCGTCAAAGTACTTGTGGGTTGGCAATATGCGTGGGCTGTCCGGCGGCAAAGGCCAGGATATTGTCGAAGGCCTGGCCAAAGTATAGCTCGTAGTTGTCCTTTTCCACGTAGCCCAGGTGAGGAGTACACACGGCGTTGGGCAAGGCCAGTAGGGGATGAGTAGCGCCCAGCACCGGCTCCTGCTCGTACACATCCACGGCCGCCAGGCCGGGCCGACCCCACTGCAAAGCGGCCACCAGGGCTCCCGCCTCAACCAACTCCGCCCGACTGGTATTCACGAACAAGGCTTCGGGCTGCATTAGAGCCAGGTCGGCGGCGGAAATCAGGCCGTGGGTGTCGGGAGTGAGGCGGATGTGAAGGGATACCACGTCACTTTCCGCGAAAAAGGCCTCCCGCGAAGGAGCCGCCTCAAAGCCATCGGCGCGGGCTGCCGTTACCGAGCCTTCCCGGCCCCACACCCAGACCCGCATACCGAAGGCCCGGCCATAGCCCGCCACCAGCTGTCCTATTTTGCCGTAGCTCCACACGCCCAGGCGTCGACCGCGCAGCTGCCGCCCCAGCGTGTGCTGCCAGCCTCCGGCCTTGAGGTGGGCAACTTCCTGCGGGATATGACGCATGGCCGCCAGGATCAGTGCCCAGGTAAGCTCGGCGGTGGAATAAGGGGAACCGGTGCCTTCGGCCACGGCAATACCGCGTGCCGTGCAATCGGCCACGCTCAGGTGGCCGGCTACTTTGCCCGTCTGGCTGACGAGCCGAAGCTGGGGCAGCCGGTCGAGCAGCGTTGGGGTGAGGCGAGTCCGTTCCCGGATCAGCACCACAGCTTCGGTGTCTTGCAGGCGGCGGGCCAGTTCATCCTCGTCCGTGGTGCTGTCGTGGTATACCCTCACGGAGTGGCCGGCCAGCTTCCGAAAAGCCGCCAGGTGGCGCACACTGTCCTGGTAATCGTCGAGGATGGTGATTTGCATAGCTTGGGCGGTTAAGGCTGGGCCCGCAGCCAGTCCTGGGTTTCGGAAAGGGTACCAAACAGCTGAATTTGCAGCATGTCGCCGATGCGGTGCTGCAAATCTTCGATGGAGAGCTGGCCAAACACGTCCGGAGAAACGACCTGACCAATGTAGCGCAGCCCGGCGCTGATGATGATGGGCGTCCAGACCTGCTGTATCCACTCGTTGGCCTCGGTGAAGGTACCAATCAGGGCCTGGTGGTCGTTGAGCAGCTTCGCACAAGGGTCGGCACGCAGGATGTCCACGTACGTCAGCCCGCCGTCCATCACGGTGCCCAAGGTCTGGCGGCCCTGCCACCGGGCATGAATCCAGTTGTCCCGCTCATTGCGCTCAATGGTCAGGTATACCGTGCCGTCGCCGCGATAAAGTGAAGTTGTCATTGGTAAGATGGTAAGCTGCCGCCGAAAAGGGGCTAAAACGTAATAATGGCCGCAAAGATGCAGAATTACCCGAGCCCGGCCGGCTATTGATTTAGTCAGAAATACACGTAATTACGGACCCGGTGCCGCGTCGCTGAACTACTAACCAGCTTGGAGTCGTTGTGCAACTAGCCTCGTAAACCCGTGTCTTACTGCCAACGGTTTCAGTCCGGTAGAGCATTTTATTGCTGCGTCAGTGCAGGGCTTTGTTGACGGTTTTAGCCGGCCGCTTTTACGTTGTTTTATCTACTTTGTCCGTAGTCATATGGCTTCATTCCGCTCTTCTCTCGGCTTCTCAGCGCTGCTGCCGGGTTTGTTGCTGCTCTTTCCCATGGGTGGCTTCACCCAGCGCCCCGCCGATGGCGTGCCGCCCCAGAAAAAACAGGTGCTGCTGGGCACCGTTGCCCAAGGCCTGGGCATGGCCCACGTGCAGCCCGAGCAGATCGACAACGATTTTTCGCGCCGCGTCTATACCCTTTATCTTAAGCACCTCGACGGCAGCAAGCGGTTTTTGCTCCAGCCCGACGTAAAGCAGCTGCAGCGTTACGAAACCAGCATTGACGACGAAATCAAGCAGGGCAAGCACGAGTTTTTGGATCTGAGCACCACGCTCATCAACCAGCGCGTGCAGGAAGCCCAGGCGCTGTACCGGGAGTTGCTCCAGCAGCCGTTCGAGTTTACGGCCAACGAAACCTTCGAAACCGACGCCGAGAAGCAGGCTTTTCCGGCCGATGCCGCCGCCCGCCGCGACCGGTGGCGCCGCCTGCTCAAGTACCAGACCATGACCCGCGTCTCGGAGCTGATGGATGAGCAGAGCCGCCAGCAAACCAAGTCGCTGGCCGCCACCAAGGCCAAGCCTTCGGACGCTACGCTTTCGGCCCCGGTGCGCACCCCGGCCCAGCTCGAAGCCGACGCCCGCAAGCAGGTGCTCAAGTACTACGACGAGTTTTTCAGTGACCTGCGCCAGACCGACGAAGCCGACCGGCTGGCCGAGTTTGCCAACACCGTAGCCAATACCTTCGACCCGCACTCGGAGTATTTCGCGCCCAAGGATAAAACCAACTTCGACCTGGCCCTGACCGGCCGCCTGGAAGGCACTGGTGCTCAGCTCAGTGAGAAAGACGGTCAGATATCGGTGGCCTACTTGGTGCCCGGCTCGGCCTCGTACCGCCAGGGTGAGCTCAAGGCTGGCGACATCATTCTGCGCGTGGGCCAGGGTGCAGCCGAGCCCGTAGCCGTAGAAGGCCTGCGCATGGACAAAGTGGTGCAGATGATTCGGGGCAAGAAGGGTACGGAAGTGCGCCTGACGGTGAAAAAGCCCGACGCCAGCACCAAGGTTATTTCCATCATCCGCGACGTGGTGGTGCTGGAAGAAACCTACGCCCAGTCGGCCGTTATCAACGACGGGGGCAAGAAAATCGGCTACATTCTGCTGCCCAGCTTTTACGCCGACTTCAACCACAACGGCGGCCGCAACTCGGCCGACGACGTGAAGGCCGAACTGCAAAAGCTCAAGAAGGAAAACGTGCAGGGCGTGGTGCTGGATTTGCGCTTCAACGGCGGCGGCTCCTTGCAGGACGCGGCCGAAATGGCCGGCCTTTTCGTGGCCAACGGCCCGATGGTGCAGGTAAAAAGCCGGCAGGGCGCTGCCGACCTGGTTTCTGACCCCGACCCCAAAGTGCAGTACGACGGGCCGCTGGCAGTGCTGGTAAACAAGTACAGCGCCTCGGCTTCCGAAATTCTGGCCGGTGCTATTCAGGACTACAAGCGCGGCGTCATCGTGGGCAACACTACCTACGGCAAAGGCACCGTGCAGCGCATCTTCGAGCTGGACGACATCATGAGCCCGGCGTTGGCCAGCCTCAAGCCGTTTGGGTCGCTGAAAATGACTATTCAGAAATATTACCGCGTGACGGGTTCTTCCACCCAATTCAAGGGCGTCACGCCCGATATTCCGGTACCCGACGCCTATAGCGCCCTGGCCGACGGCGAGCAGGACACGGACTATCCGCTGAAGTGGGACGAGATTACGCCGGCTCAATTCAAGCCCTGGGCCGCCGCCCCGAACGTGGAGAAACTGGCCGCCGCCAGCCGGCAGCGTGTGGCCGCCAGCCCTGCCTTCGGCCTGCTCACCGACGCGGTACAGGGCATGGTGAAGCGCCAGAAAGTAACCCAGGTATCATTGAACCTGGCCGCCTACCGCGCCGAGCAGCAGGAAGCTCACGCCGCGGCCGAGAAGTTCAAACAGACCCAGCAGGCCGCGCCCACGCTGGAAGTAGCTCCGCTGCTGGCCGCTACTACTGCCGCGCCCGCCGATTCGGCGGCTAACAGCCGGGCCACCCGCTTCGTGAAGCCCCTGCGCAAAGACCTAACCCTGCGCGAGGCCGTAGCCGTTATTCAGGATCAGCTGTAATAGCTGCGCACTACTACAAAAAGCCTGCTCCAACCAAATTGGAGCGGGCTTTTTTGCGTCCGTACCAGGACTACAGCTACCCGCGCAGCCACCGTTCCATACGGGGAAAGGCGGCAGTTGTAGTCAGGCCCATCCAGACCAGCAGAGGCAGACCCATGGTACCGCCGGTGCTGAAGTGCTCAATCAGCCAGGCGCTCTGGTTTTTGTAACCGTGGGGGTGAAATACTACCTCGGCCGGCAAGCCAAGCGTCTGGACAGCGGCGTAGGACCAGGCCAGCACGCTCAGTTCTTCGCCCTCTTTCTCAGGGTTGTTTTCTGTGACGTTATCCATGAGCAAGTGGCGCTCGGCGGCGGAAGTCACGGCAATGTGGCCGGCTTCGTGCAGAATGTCGCCGGGGTAAAGCAGCCGCTTGCGGTCCACGACCAGCGTCCCCCGGTCGATGAGCAGGCCGGGCAGGAAGGTATTTTGACCTTTGAGCGAAGCCTCGCGCACCTCTAAGCCAATGTCGCGCACGAAAGTCAGCAGCGGATCAATCTGGGCGGCAGGAGCAGCGGCGGCCTTGGAGGAGAGGTTGAGCATAGCTGGCAAGATAAGACGACCAGTTCAAACTCAAAATCCGGTGGGTCTGCGGATTGAGAACTGCAAGCAACCAGGATGTGGAAGATCTAAAAGAAGCGCTACAGTAACATGATTTGCCGGGCGTTGGGAAATCCTTGGGCCGGGTAGCACGTATGCTAAAACCAGTTTTGCACCCCACAAAGCGCCATTCTCGACAGTAACGAACTGTCGATGGTGCCGCTGGCGCAGGCTCCTTACTCGCTCTTGCCTTACCCCAAAACGCTATGCAAACTATTCCCCGGGACCCCAGCCTGGACAGCACACTGGACGTGGTGCGCGAAGGATTCCCTTTTATCTGGAACCGTGTCCGTGGCCTGCACTCCGATATTTTTCAGATCCGCCTGATGGGCCAACGCACCATTTGCCTGCACGGGCCGGAAGCAGCCCAGCTGTTTTACGACCCGGCCCGCTTCGTGCGTACGGGTGCCGTGCCGCGCCGCATTCAAACCACGCTCATGGGCAAGGACGCCGTGCAAACCCAGGATGGAGCCGAGCACCGCTGCCGCAAAGACGCCTTTATGTCGGTGATGACGCCCCAGAGCCGGGCGCGGCTGATGCGGCTTTTGGCCCACGAGTGGCAGGCGGCGGCTGAATACTGGGCTGAGCAGGAAGAAATAGTGCTCTTCGACGAAGCCCAGGAAGTGCTGTGCCGGGCTGCCTGCGCCTGGGCCGGGGTGCCGCTACCCAACAAAGACGCTCGCCGCCGGGCCCGGGACTTTTGGGCCATGATTGACGCTTTTGGCGGGGCCGGGCCGCGGCACTGGCGCGGCAAACGAGCCCGCACCCGCACCGAAGACTGGATAGAAGGCATCATCAAGAAGATTCGCAAGGGCAAGCTAGAGGTGGCAGAAGGCTCGCCGGCCCACGTTATGGCTTGGCTGCGCGACGCCGACGGCGAGCAGCTCTCGGCCCGCATGGCCGCCATTGAACTTATCAACCTGGTGCGTCCCATCGTGGCTATTGCTACCTATATCACCTTTGCCGCCGTGGCTTTGCACGAATACCCGGTTTATAAAGGTCTGCTGCGCACGTCCGGCGACGAGTACACCGAGTACTTCGTGCAGGAAGTGCGGCGCGACTTTCCCTTTGCGCCGTTTCTGGGTGCCCGGGTGCGCGAAGATTTCACCTGGCGCGGCTGCGACTTCAAAAAAGGCATGCTGGTATTGCTCGACGTGTATGGCCTCAACCACGACCCGCGCATCTGGCCCGAGGCCAACGTGTTTTGGCCCGACCGGTTCCGCCACCAGACCATCAGCCCCTACAATCTTATTCCCCAGGGTGGAGGCCATTACGACACTGGTCACCGCTGCGCCGGGGAGTGGATTACCATCGAAACGCTCAAGCAGGCCGTGACTTTTCTCAACACCGGCATTACCTACGACGTGCCGGCCCAGGACCTGCGCTACGACCTTACGCGCATGCCCACGCTGCCCACCAGCGGCTTCGTGATGCGGCAGGTGCGCCCCACCGGCCAAGCAGCACCTACGGCTGTGCAAACCTCTGCCTGCCCGTTTCACCACTAAGCCACGGACCAGGCAAGCAGTACCAAAACGGTAGTCCGTTTCCTAGCTGTCCAACTCTACCACCCAACTCATCCGCCATGCAAACCTCCCACGACCTGAACCAGGTCCTCAATACTCCGCAAAAGAAGCTGGCCTTCTTCCAAAACCTGGTACTCGTAGCCGCCGCCGATGGGCAGCTCGATCAGCAGGAAAGCCAGCTGCTGCTCCAGGTTGGTAACCGCCTAGGTTTGAAATCGGAAGAAGTACAGCCCATTGCCGACAACCTGGCCATTCTAAGCTTCATTGTGCCCGCCGATGGGCTGCAGCGCACCTTGGAGCTGCAAACCCTGGTACAGATGATGCTGCAGGACGGCCAGATTGATCCGCGCGAATACGGCCTCTGCATGGAATACGCCAACCGCATCGGCTACGGCAAGGAAATTCTGGATGACATGGTAAGCCAACTGGCCGGTGGGGCTCCTACCGGCACGCGTAACCCACCTACGGTATAAGGCTGAAAGCCAGCCTTGCCTTTACTCGGGGCCGGTTGCGGCGAGCTGCCCCAGCACTTCGAGGGCTGTGTCCGCGTCAGTTTCAGCTACGAAAATGTGGTCGTGATAATAGCCTGCCACCACGTTGCAGCTGATGTGGTGGCGGGTTAAAGCCTGGGCAAAGGCGGCCGTAAGGCCCACGGCTTCGAGGGCCGAATGTACCGTGAGCGTCAGCCAGGCGGCTACGTAGGAATAGCTCAGGGCCAACTGGTCGGCAGTGGCACGGGGTAAAATGAGGGTGATACCCTCGGCCTCCCGGAACATGCCCACGCAGTTGGTCAGGTCAAGGCCGCTCAGGGACGCTACGGTGCAGAAGACGTAGGTGCCCGGCTGTCGGATGGGCTGCATAGTGCGTAGCAGCTGGGCCAGATTGGTTTCTCCACTCATTGGAATACGGCTAGACGTCTGGTAGTAATTACTGGGCCCGGCGGCTTTTGAAATAATAGCCCAGGGCAAAAATAAACCCCAGCAGCACGTGGCTTAGCACCGCGGCAATAATGAGGAAAGTGCGCCCCAGGCCGTAGGGGTCTACCTCAAAAGGCGACACACCGGGCGAAGTCAAGACGAGCAGATACGCCAGCAAAACGACCAGGTTCAGGGCGAAGAACGGCCGGATATGCTGCCAGGAGCTTAGCCACAGCAAGCTAAGCAGCCACAACAGTGGAGAAGCTATGAGCAAGGCAAGCAGGATGGTCGTCATTGGGCCGGGTAAAATGCTGAAACAGCCAAAGATACAGTGCCAAACGCCTTGTAGCTGGTTTATTCGCCCAGTTAGCGGCGGTTACGGCCCAGTACCACTTCTACCCCGATAAGGCCTAGGCCCAGTACCAGCACAAACAGGGCTCCGGCGTAGCCCACCCATTTTTCCCCGGTCTGCTTGAAAAGGTAGTCGTCCCGCTTGCCCCCGTACACAGTTTCGGCCTTGATAGTCCCGGCCCGGCTCACGGTACCTACGGCGAAAACTTGGCTGCCCCGGTCGAAGCCGTTGTAGCTGTTGCGCTTGGTAAGCTTTTGAATGGTGGTATTGCGCAGAGCGTAGCCGGCTTCTACGGGTACTGTTTGGGAGCCTACTTCCAGCAGCAGGGCCGGGGCCACCCAGTCATTTTCCAGCCAGATGGGCTCCTGCTCTTTAGAGTACCGCTCGGCGCTGCTGCGCACGTAGGCTACCAGCGTGCCGTAGCGCTGGGGCGTAATGCGGCTGATGCGGCCTTCTACTAATACCGGCGTGCCGGCCGGGAGTTGCCGTAGGGCGGCCGCCGTCTGGGGCTCTAGCTGCCGCAGCGGAGCCAGCACTCCATCGGAGTAGGAAGCCAGCAGCCACAGCTTTACCACGCCGTAGCTGATGGCCAGCAGGCCCATCCAGACAAGCTTGTATTTAGTCAGCATTCGAAGGCTCCCGCGGATAATTAGGGTGCCAAAGTAGAAGAAAAGCCTCCGCGAGACAACCAGAAGAGACCTAAAAGTTGAGCTGGGCCTGCAGGCGAAGCAAGCCGCCCGCTGCCGGTTGTCGGGCCGCTGAAAATCCTCAAAGCGGCGCGAGGAGAGCGTATACATCGTCACTAGCTCGAAGCTGGGGGAGGGCTGCCATTCCACGCCCAGCTCGGCTTCGCGCACGGTGTAGCTGCGGGCATCCCGCTCATGCTTTTTGCCGCCGTCATAATACTGCACCCGCACAAATGGGTAAAATTGCTGCTGTTGGTAGTGCAGGCGCATATTCAACAGCACGTAGCCGCCGTGCAGCTGCTGGTTTTCGATACTGTCGGTAGCGGGGTTGAATTCTGGTCCCCGGCCCACGTTGTACTCGGCCTGCACCCCAAACGGCTGCGGATACAGCACAAACGTGGCGGCCAGACGCTGGTCGGGGTAGCTTAGGTCGGGGCGGTGCTTCACGCCCGTGGAGAGCTGGTCTTTACCCACCACGTAATGCCCGGTATACGCCTGCACCGAGGGTTCGATGATCTGACTGCCAATGCTGAGTGGATAAGCCAACCGGGCTACGATGTGGCGCTGGTCGTTGAGTTCGGGCCGATTGGCCGTTTGCCCGTTGAACACGCCGAGGCCAACTACGCCATAGTCACCGGAACCCTTCAGGCCATCTTTTACCAGCTTGCTGAACCGCTGCCGCACGGCGGTAGGGGCCCAGTAGATAAAGGCGCCCAGGTCTCGCTCGTTGGACAAGGCACTGTTCAGCGCGTCGTTGCGGTCCAGGGCCAGCCGGTTCTGGCTCGACTGCATGTTCTCAAAGCCGTAGGGTACTTTGCTTTGTCCTACGCGCACCCTGAATCGGCTGGCTTTGTCCAGGCCCAGGTCCATGTAGGCGTCGCGCAGCAGGCCCACGTTCAGGGTTGTGTTGCCGCTCAGGGTGCTGGCAAAGTCGGGTTGGAGATAAAAGTAAATCCGCTCATTGAGCTGCCCGAAAAAAATCACCCGAATCCGTCGCAGCGAGAAGCCGCCGTTGGCCCCCCACGATTTGTCGCACTGCTCGCACTGCAGGGCGGGGTTGGTTTCGAGCAGCCGGTTGTAGCGGGCCTGCACGTACCCTCGGATAGTAAAGCTCTCAAACCACTTTTTAGCCATCGCCGGAGCCTTCGTGACCGAGTCAGCTGCTTGTCCGTGGGCCGCTCCGGCTGCTAGAAGCAGCAGGCTGGTTAACAGTTTCTTCATAAAAAGGTAATGTTGGCGCAAAGTGCGGCATTACCTGTTACCTGAATATGAATCCAATGTTAAGTGAATGTTTCCAAATGCGGTAGTGGCTTCGTGGCTGTTCCAGGCTAAGCCATGGGTTGGGCCGTGCGCCTACGCCTCAGCCAGCTCCTTTACCTTTTCCAGGGCCCTAGGGAAGGTTTCGGCAAAATACGCCTGGTGGTTTTCCGGCACGTCCATTTCTACGGTCAGCTCCGTGGTATTCCCAATTTGCCGCAGCGTGTAGTTTTCGGTAGCGCCTGCCCAGTCCTGGTTGTTCTGGTCGAAGGGCTGCTGTTGGCCGTCTTTTACCTGGCCCAGGTGCTGAAAGGAAATGTACTCGTGAAGGGTCTGCTGCGCAATCTGGCTATACATGCTTCCCCCATTAGCCGAGCTGAACACGACCTGGCTGCCTTCCTGCCAATCGGACTGGGCATGGGAGCCGGGACTGAATACGCTGGCCCACTGGCCATAGGTTTGTTCGCCCCAGAGCACATTCCACACTTTTTCTTTGGGCGCGTTAATCATAATGGAAAAGCAGGCCTTTTTCATCGGTGTATGGCAGGTTAAGCGTGGCTGAATGAGCTACTTATACGCGGCTGACCGGCACAAGGCTGTGCGTGGCGGCTCAGCAGACAGCCCTTTGATACACCGGGGCCCCCGGCGCTAGGTGCTCAGCTTGCCGGCCAGCCAGTCGCGGGTAGCGCGGGAGGTTTGGCGCTCTACCAAGGTCAGAAATTCCTCGGTAGTAGCCAGGTGAGCGGCGGCGGCAGTAGCCAGCAGTTGTAGGAAGACCTCCGTTCCCAGACGCTGCTCTAGCTCGTAGAGAATTACGGTCGGCTTGTCGTACATGGCCTTCCGAAACGTGGGGTAGTCATTGCGGCGCACGTCGAAGCCGATGACGGCGCCTACTGAGGCGGCACTGGTCCGGCGCTTGGCTAGTTCCTGACGGAAACGGGCCGTGTCGCCGGTGGTGCGCAGGTAGAGCAGGCTGGAATAGGTGGCCATGCCCTCGTTGAGCCAGTTGTTGTAGTCATTCCAGGTGCCGTAGCCCCACCACTTGTGGCTGATTTCGTGGGCCAGAATCAGTAGCTCACCCGTTCGGCGCGGGTCGAAGTCGGAGTAGGTAATGACGGCGGCGTTATCGAGCAGGCCGCTGGCGTTGCGGTTGGTGCCGGGCAGCAGAAACGTAAACTGGCGAATCGGTTCCTGACGGCCTATAGTCTGGTTTTGCCACCTAATCATGGCCTGGGCCTGGCTGAGCAGCACAGTGTCGAGGTGGGTGGCCGGGCGGTTAGCCTTGTGAATAACTATCTGTGGACTGCCCGCCGCCACCAGCGTAGTGAAGGAGCGGGCCGCCACGGCCGTTAGCTCAATGTTGGGCGCCGTACCGGTAAAATAGTATTCACCGGGCCGAACCCGCCGGGGCTCATGCGTACTGACTACCCGAAAACCCACGGGCACGTGCACCGTCAGCTGGTAATCGACCAGCTCATACTCCCGGTCGGGTAGGTTGGGCAGCCAGTTGGCAAAGGCCGTCAGCTCGGCCAGGCTGTCGGTGTAAAACCGCTCGGGCAATTGCCCGCCATATTCCACCGTAAGGCGCGGCCGGCGCTGCGGACCCGAAAACGCCACGCTCAGCCGCTGCAATGTGTCTTTCTGGAAACTGTCGTACCAGGGAGCGGCCGTGAAGCGGGTTACCTGGGGGCCGGTAATAGTTGCCAGCCGGAACTGCCGGTTCAGGTTCAGGCCCAGCTGGGAAACAGCGGCCGGTGCGGTGGTCGTAAGCGTGTAGCGGCAGGAAAAAGAATGAGTAGCGGGCTGAATGGTCAGGTCGACAGTTACCTGGTTGCGGGCTGGTTTGGCCCAGCCGGCGGTACCAAAGCCTAGCACTAGTGCCAGGAGTAAAAGGATAAGGCGCATTGAATAGAGGAATAAGGTGACGTAGCAAGCCAAGACCCGAAGCTACGCCAATTCACCGGCCAGCTCCAAGCTCAACTGCCCGCCACAAACTGCCGCAGCCGCTGCCGGGTAATGGTTTGATTGTGCCAGTAGAAGGAATCGGGCAGCTCCCGGCGGCTCAGCGTAGCATCCGACTGGCTACCGAGCCACTGCACAAATTCCGCCTGGTCGGGGAAAACCAGGGCGAAGGGCGGCCGGTCGTCCTGGGTGTTGAGGCCCTGGAGCTGCCCGTCCCACACCTCGGCGTAGATGTAGCGCCCCTTCTCGCAGGCCAGCCCCAGGCCACAATAGTCGCGGTGATATGCTACCAGCCGCCGACCCGCGGCCAGCGCCTCGGCCACGCGCTGCACCAACTCCGGCTCGAACCGACGCCCGGCCTGCTTGGGCTTCCCTGACGGCGTTTGGTTGGCAGCCATATAGTATCCAACAAGTAAAGTTTGCCAAGGAGCTCATCTTTGGCCGAGGCAACGGGCGGGCAGTTAGTACTCCCGCACGTCGTCAATCTTGTAGCCCTGCGGAGTCCGAATAACTTTGAAGTCGCCCGAGGCTTCGGCGTTGTAGGTGAAGTCTTTGGTGGTCACGGTAAACAGCAGGCCCTGGTCCGAGGTGCGTTCCTTAAACCTGCACCGAATCACCTTGACCTTGCCGAAATCCTGGCCCTGCACCAGCAAAAAGCCCCCGTTCCCGACAAGCTGCGGGTTGTAGCGCCCCGACCATTTTTGCTGAAACTTTTGCTCGGCGTTTTCCTCCTCCGCAAATTCCAGCTGCAGGGCGTCGAGTTTATACTGCACATACTGGGGCGTAAAAATGCTGGTTGAGTCGTCGGGGTCGGTATTACGCCGTTCCTGGTCCTCGTTGGTGAAGTTCGTATCGATGCTGGCAATCAGCCACT
The DNA here is from genome assembly GCF_022919135.1 of Hymenobacter cellulosivorans. Lineage (NCBI taxonomy): Bacteria > Pseudomonadati > Bacteroidota > Cytophagia > Cytophagales > Hymenobacteraceae > Hymenobacter > Hymenobacter cellulosivorans. Next base: position 2,600,571 of record NZ_CP095049.1, read on the forward strand.
GGCGGGCCTGAGCTGTATCCAGAGGGGATGCTGCCGAAGCCGCCGGAGCGGCAGTAGGTGCAGCCGGGCCAGACTGCTGCTGCTCGGCGGGTTGAGTTTGGCAAGCCGTCAGCAGGCCTGTAGCAAGGCATAGCGCAAGCGTGATTTTCATCGGAAGAGTAATAAGATACGCAAGGTGAATAGCGGCGAGTGGCCGCGCCGGTAACGGGCGGGCGAAGCTAGTATATATCTAATATAAGATGATGCCCCGCACTTGGCTTCAGTAGGCAAAGTGCCAGTTGCGCTAAGCTGTCCTTAGCCCAGAACAATCCGTTTCGGGGCCATTTCTTCGGCATAGTCCTGCATAACGCGCCGCAGAATTTCCATGTCGCGCGGACAGTGTTGGGCAAATTCTTCCCAGTTGAGCAAGGTCAGCTGGTCGGGCATCTCCACAATTGCTATGGCTGAGTCCCAGAATGCGTCCCAGCTTGGACCGTACCATTCCGGGAAGCCTAGGGCTTGTTTAAAAAGCGCATGCAGGGCTGCTTTGGTTTGAATACCGGTCAGGTCGAGGGTCATAGTAGAAGGGAAGAAGGAGGGAAAGCCCAGCGTGACCGGGGTTTTTGTACCCGCTCTTGGACTCGAAATATACACCGCAATGCCTCGGGGCCGAGCTATATCTGGCTTGCCAGGGCCGCGCACTCGGCGTGGCGGGGGCAGCTGAGCAAATGGTCGTTGATCAGGCCGGCGGTTTGCAGGATGTTGTAGCAGGTCATGGGCCCGGTCATGACGAAGCCGCGGCGCTTCAGGTCCCGGCTCATGGCCTCGCTCTGCGGAGTCGTTAGGGGCACGGGGTTGGCGGCACTGCGCCGATTATCGACAGAGTGGCCGCCGACGTACTGGTAGAAGAACGGCAACAGCCCGGCCTCGCCGCCCACTTCCTCGCGCAGCCGCAGCCAGGCCTGGGCGTTTTGCACGGTGCCTTCCAGCTTGCGGCGGTTGCGGATAATGCGCGGATTGAGCAGCAATTCGGCCACATCGTCTTCGGTGAAGCGGGCAATCCGCTCGGGCTCGAAGCCGGCCAGCAGCTCCCGGAACCCTTCGCGCCGCTTGAGCACCACCGGAAAGTCGAAGCCCAGCTGAAACGTGTGCAGCACCAGATACTCGAACAGGATGCCGGGCTCGGCCACCGGCTCGCCCCATTCGTGGTCGTGGAAGGCGCGCAGCAAGTCGCTCTTGTCAGCCCAGGGGCAGCGGCCATCTACGGGTGCTGCCGCGGTGCCAGTTGCAGTAGTCATTGCTCTTCCTGTTGTCCTATAAAGTTCAGTACTGGTACGGCTGGAACGCAATGTCCGGTGCATTCGGGTCTGGCCCCGGAACTTGCTTTGAAAGTAACCTATAACGCCACGGGCGTCATCCAGTCGGAGCCGATGACGCCCGTGGCGTTACGTAGGTCTAAGATTTCAAAGAGCTTAATGGGCTTCGGCTTCCATTACAGCATCGGCCTGGGTGAAAGCCTCGTAGGTATCGGCGTATTTGAAATCGTCGAGCCAGTAGGCCGAGCCTACTACTTCCAGTACCAGGGTAGTCGCCTCTTGCCGAATGGTGCGCAGCTGCCAGATAATGAAAGGCGCCTCGGGAAAGCTGGTACCAGCCAGCTGGTCGCCGAAGAGGCGCTTAAGCAGAGTATTGTCGGGCATGCCCGGAGCCAGCAGGCGCAGGAGTGGGGCTTCGGGCTGGTGGGCAAACAGCGTGAGGTCATCGGCCTCGGCGGCGGTGAACTGCACCTGAAACCGCACCGCCTCGGCCCGGGGAAATTTGCCGTTGTAGGCTTCGTAGAGAAGCTGGGTAGCCTTGAAAAAGCCCTCGTGCTGGTGCAGCTGCGGGTTTTCTTCCCAGAGCTTCTCGGTCAGCATCTGGTGGGCCAGGTTCTCGACCTGACCCGGCGTGAGTTGATCAGCAAAGAGATAAGTAAGTACCAGCTGGGCAGCCTCAGTGGGTTCCAAATCGGTGAGGGCCATCAGGCACATGGCCTTGAGCTCGGCGGGCTCTATCTCGCCAGCTTCCTCAAAGTCGAGCAGCAGCAGCAATTCCCGGTAATCCTGATTGGTCCAGGAGTCGGGCAGGGCGCTGAGGGTTTCGAAGGAAAGGCGTTCAACAGTGAAATTCTTCATAAGTACAGGTACTAGCCGGCTGCAAGGCCGCAGCGGCGCGATGAGTCCGCGCCGCCTTGCTTACACTTACGGCGTGGCCGCCTAAACACCCACGAAATACCCGGAATAAAGCCGCCAGCCTCCGCCCCGGACGGCTTGGTTCTGCACCGAAACGCCCGGTCCGGCAGGGCCGAACCGGGCGTCGTTACCGGCGAAACAGGCGCGGGGCTACGGAATCAGGCGGTCCTGGCGTAGCTGCTCGAACAGGTCGAGGAACGAATCCTCGGTCGACTGGTACTCCCGGAAGCCTAGCTTGCGGCTCTTGGCCATGTCGGTCATAACTTCGATGGGGCGGCCCAGGTCCAGGTCGGTATGCCAGGGCGAGGCCAGGCGGCTCAGGTCGGCTTCCTGAAGCTGATGGCGCTCGGCCAGTTCGCGCCACACGGCGGCATCCTGGCTGAGCTCGGCTTCCAGCGGGTGAATCGTGCCATCAAAGCCCACGGCTTCTACCCCAAACCAGGCAGCCAGGCGGGGCCAGAGCCAGCTCCAGCGGAACACGTCCCCGTTCACGATGTTGAAGGCCTCATTGCGGGCGGCCTCGGTAGTAGCGGCCCAGCGGAGCTGCTTGGCAATAATGCGGGCGTCGGTGACGTCGGAGAGACCGTGCCACTGAGCTTCCGAGCCGGGCCAGCGGAAGGGGCGGCCGGTGGCTTTGCAGATGCTGGCGTACACGGCCAGGGTAGTGCCCAGGTTCATCAGGTTGCCCACGGCCTTGCCGATAATGGTATGGGGCCGGTGAATGCTCCACGTAAACCCGTCGCGGGCCGCGGCGGCGTACACCTCATCCTCCTGGGCGTAGTAGAAATTGTCGAGGGGCAGGCGGGGGTGTTCTTCGCGCACGGGCGTCAAGGGCAGGGTGCCGGTCTTAGCGTAGGCATCAAATGGCCCGAGGTAGTGCTTCAGGCCGGTTACCAGGGCCACGTGCTGCACTGACTTTTTCGGGGCCAGCGCGTCGAGCAGGTTGCGCACCATCAGGCCGTTGACGCGGATGTTTTCGGCCTCCGTATCCTGCCGCATCCAGCTGGTGATAAACACGTGGGTAGGGGCGAGGCCTTCCAGGGCGGTAGCCAGGCTGGTAGGGTCCAGCAAGTCGGCAGCCACGGGCTGCAGGCCAGGCACGTCGTGGCGGGGGGAGCGGGCCAGGCCGTAGGTGGGCCAGTCGTGGGCCAGCAGCTCCTGGGCCAGGTTGCTGCCGATGATGCCGCTGGCACCCACAATGAGGGCAATATTCTTCATGAGTTCTGATTTCAGAGTTTCAACCAAGCCACCTTACGCGGCGGCGGAAGCAGTAGTAACAGCTGAAACGCAGAATCGGCCCCCACGGAATGAAAAAGGCGTAGGGAAGCACAGCTATTGCATGCGGCAAGCATGCAAAACAGGTTCGTCGAAGAGTATGCTATGACTGCTGCTACGTGCCGACCAGCTGCTGGGGGCAAACCTGGTTAGAAGTTATTCAGGAAGGTTTCGGATTTCTGCTGGAGCTGCCTCAGAGCACTCCGGAGCTTGGGGCCCTGCTGTTTCAGGTCCTCTTCCATGGCGGGCGTATAGGTTAGCTTGCCCTCTGCCTGCTGCGTAAGCTGAGCATACACGGGGTTGAGCTGGTGCAGCAAGGAGTCGTAGGTTTTAGCCTGTTGCATGGCTAGCCGATACTGCTGATAGGCTTCCTCGTTCCAGTACTTATGAATGAGGGCGTAGTGGTAGTACTCGTTTTTACGCAGGCTGGTGACCGAGGTATTGTAATCCGTAATGATGCTGGTAATGTAGGCCTTGTTGCTGATGCGGTTGGCACCGATTTCCTCTGCCAGCTCCGCATTGAAAATGAAGGCAGAAAGCTCCTTGGAAATAACATCGAAGTGGGTGGTGCGGGTATTGGCGCGGTTGATTCCCGTCTTGATGTTGTCGACAATATAGTCGGAGAAAACGGTCAGTACTCCGATGATTAGCGTGGTAAGCAGTAGCCCGGCTTTCGACCGGAGCTCCTGGAAGAAAGTGGTCATAAACGAAGGAGACGGGGTAGCGGTAGATTCCATAGCGTTAAGGGCTGTATCAGACTGCGCTAGTATAGTAAACATTATATACGAATGCAGCATTGTGGCCCCAGGGTCTAGTTGCGCCATTCCCGCCCGCTAGGAGGCTAGTATTCCCGCACATCGTCAATCTTATAGCCCTGGGCAGTATTCACCACCTTGATGTCGCCTTTGCCGTTGTGCTGATTTTTTAGGTCGTGGACAACCACGTCGAACACAAAGGCGTGGTCGGGCGTCTGCTCTTTCAGCTGGCACTGAGTCACCTTGGCGGGGCCGTAATTCTCCTGGGTAAACAAGAAGCCTCCGCTGCCCACATAGCGGGTGTCATAGCGGCCACCCCACTTCTTCTCGAATGCCCGTTGGGCTTTTGCCTCCAGTTCGCCCTCCCCCTCGGTGTACTCCAGCCAGGTGGCGTCGGTTTTGTAGGTCAGGTATTGGAGCGAATAGATGCCGTTCGGGTTTTCGTCTTCGCTGTTTTGCTGCTCCTTCACCTTGTCGGCAAAATTTTCCTCGATGCTGGCAATCAGCCACTGCCGGGCCTGGGCCGAATCACCCGGCAGGACTTCGGTAGCCGGGGGCACGGGTTCGGCCAAGGCCCGCATAGTGCCCATTTCGGGCTCGGCTTCGGCCGCCGGCTCGGGTGCGGGGGCAAGTGCGGCGGTGGGCGGGGGCGTAGCGGCCGCCGCTGGTTGCTCGGTGGGTTGGGTCTGGCAGGCCGTTAGCAAGCCAGCTAGAAGGTATAAGACAGGCGTAGTTTTCATCAGAAAGTAGGCTGACAGAAACGACTACCACACGGGCACTGCCCCCGGTAATCGGTCCGTAAAGCTAGTATATAGCTATTTGAAGGTAGAGAGTAGCGTCGAAGTAGGATAAGTAGATGAAACTACGCGGGTTTTAGCTGGTGAACTGAGGCCAGGTTTTCCGGTCCCAGGCCTCGAAATAGCGGCCAAACCGGCCGGCGTGGGAGGGTGGAATAGGCAGATAGGCGTCGTGGGGCTCCAAGGGGAACAGGGCGTAGTGGAACCGCCATTTTTTGCCTGCCTCGTTTCCCATGACAGCGTCCATCAGGTCCCCATCCTGGCTGTCATCCGTGAAGTAGATAGTCGCTTGGCTAAACTCCTGGTGCATGGCCTGGGCCAGCGTGGCTATCAGCTTTTGCGACTCGGCCGGATAATGCCAGGGTACGTGCCCGCGCCAGATGTAGGCGGGAATGAGCTCGTACGTCTCCAGGCAAAAGCCGCAGTAAAACCAGTTGTCAGTTACACCCTCGTCAAGGTTGGGAGTGAACCCCATTACGTAGGGCTGAATGGCAATATTCCAACCTGGAAGTTTGAAGTCGGCAACATCCCATTCTATAGCAAAAACGCAGCAGGTGCCTTCTGCTACCTCCCACCGAAACGCATCGAAAACGCGCTGCACTTCGTCGGGCGGTACGCCCAGGCGGAGCAGCACGCGGGAAAACCGTTCCAGAGCCGGTTTGTAGTCGGTGCCAATAAGCTTCTCGTAGACTTCGATAGAATCCTTTTGGGGCATAATGAGGCGGGTATACGCTACCGTGGCACTAAGCAAGTACGGGTTGGGAAAGGTAGAGCCAATCTGTTGTGCCGCCAAGGTCAGCCCGCGGCAGGCTTGTTTCGGCTGCTAGGGCCGGGCTACCTTAGCGGCTACCTTTCTACCACTTTCCCTTTCTACGCATGAGCACCACCCTCGAAAAACGGGTCAATTTCCTCACGGCCTATGCTATTGGCAGCACCGTTGCCTTCGGGCTGTTTATCCTGGCGTCCTTCACCGGCTCCGACAAAAGCCAGAAGCTCGATGAGCTAACCGTCAAGCGCGTCAACGTCATCGGCGAGGATGGCAGCCTGCGCATGGTTATCAGCAACAAGGACCGGCAGCACTCGGGCCGCATGAACGGCAAAGACTACCCCAAGCGCGAACGGCAGGCGGGCATGATTTTCTTTAACGACGAGGGCGACGAGTGCGGCGGCCTGGTGTACGCCGGCGAAACCAAGAAGGGCGAAACCAACTCGGGCATGTCCTTCACCATGGACCAGTACCACGACGACCAGGTCATCCAGATCCTGAACGCCGAATCCTACGCCGCGGGCAAGGCCAGCATCCGCCGCGGCATCAGCATCAACGACTACCCCGTGGGCTCCAACATCGACGTGCGCAACGCCAAGCTCCTGGAGCTGGAGAAAATCAAGGACAAAGCCGAGCGGGACCGCAAAATTGACGAGCTCTTCGCCCAGGAAGGCTCCAAAAACCGCGTCTTCCTGGGCCGCACCGGAAGCAACAACTCCGGCCTCTTCCTCTCCGGCCCCGACGGCAAGCCCAAGCTCAAGCTCTACGTCGACGCCAGCGGCAACCCCCGCATCGAAACCCTCAACGAGAAAGGCGAGGCCAAAAACCTGCTGGAGGAGAAGAAGTAGGAGGCGCGCAGGGTACCAATCTGACAACAAGTGCCCTCCGCTCTGGCAGCCGTTTGCCCTAAATCCGTTTACTAAATCACTAGGTGTGTTGGCTTATTTCGTCTGTCATCCTGAACGCAGCAACGCGGAGTGAAGGACCTTCCTCTATGTTCTGACAAGCAGTATTCAACACGTAAAAGCCCTTTACCGCGCTAGGTGGTAAAGGGCTTTTACGTGTTGGTATGGGCCTTAATAGGGTAGGTAAGAAAGGTCCTTCGTCGCCGCTTCATGCGCGGAATGTTCAGGATGACAGAGGAAATACTATCAAGCCGAAAGTTCGCAGTACTCCGGTTTGCCGTGCGAAAAGGCTGGGAAGCCACCAGCACAAGTCCCGAGGCTCATTCAGAAGTCTAGAAGCACTTCAGCACAAGTCCTGAGACACTGTTGATGTTTTAAAAACGCAGCGGGACTTGTCCAGGAGCATTTTCACAACTCCTGTAGGCCCCGGGACAAGTCCCGGCGAGCTGCCGGAAATAGAAAAGGCCTCCGGGACTTATCCCGGAGGCCTTCCGAAACTCAATTTGTGCCTCGGGACAAGTCCCGGAGGCATTACTCACTTCATAGAAACCTCCTTGGCTTTGGCCGGGCGCTTCGCTACGCGGGTTTTCCCAAAATCAAAAAACCGGTACACTTCCTCGGTCTCCTCGAAGCGCAGCTCCAGCTGGGCCTTGAGGCGGCGCAGGGCGCGGGCCAGCTTCAGCCAGTCGGCGGACAGGGCCACGCGGGCCTGGGAAATAGCCGCGTCGGCGGTGTCCCGGCTCTCGTCGGCACTAGCCAGCTGCTGGTAGGCAGCTTTGGCAGCAGCGGGCAGGCTGGGCTGGCCCAGGCCGGCGGCGTGCTTGGTGTAGAGGTCAAGCAGCAGCTTAGAATCCTGAAGCAATTCATGCTGGTCGAGGCCGGTGAGCTTACCCCGGGTATACTTCCTAAAGTCGGCGTAGGCCGGGAGCTTACGCAGCTTGGGCGTCACGTAGTCCTTCATCGTGTCGTCCACGAAGGTGAGCCACTGCCGGCGGGCCATCCGAAACGCCTCCGTGCCCCCGCTCGTGGATTCGTCGGCATCGGTCAGGTTCACATCGAAGCCGTTGAGGGCCGCTTCCAGGGCCGTGAGGTGGGCGTTAAACTCGTTGCCGAGCTCGGCCTGCTTCACGGCCAGGTGAGTAGCCGCGCCCAGGGCTTTAAAGTTGGTGCGCGACATGGGCAGCGTCGCGAAAAAGTTGTCGAAATAACTCTGGTAAGCAGGCATAATGAAGAGGTAAATAAGTACATAAAATAGCCCGACCCGGCAAGGCCGGACCGGGCGTAAGGTATTGAGGAACTGAAGTTAGGCAAGCGGAGGTAGGCGGGTTTATTTTTTAACTACCTGTTATGGCCTGGGCTACTGCTTCGGCCGGTGTCAGAACGAGTACCGTAGCGTCGCGGAAGCCTTGCGGGTCGCGGGTAATGATAGCCGTAATAGCAGGTGCCGCCGTAGCGGCAAAATACTGTAAGGCGTCTTCGAAATCGGGGAAACCGGCAGCTAGAGCCTGCTGTACCGTGGTGGCATCTACTGACACTACTTGCACCAATCGAGTCAGCTTACTCAAAGCAGCTAGCGTCTGCTCGTGGGTCTTTGTTTTTCGAGTGATGTAGTAAGCGGTAGCGAAGGATAAACTGGCGGCATACAGCTGTAACTGCTGGCGGCGGGCCAGCTCCAGCAGGGCAGCAGCATCGAGCGCGAAGGGAAGGCGACCCAGCAGAAAATCAATCAGCACGTTTGTATCCAGAAACCAGTGTTTCATTTCAGATACTTAGCGGTCAGATATTCGTCGCGGGCCTCTTCGACGGTCATGCCCTGCGGTAGCGTCACCGACCCCATCAGCGCCAGAATCTCGGGGATATTTCCAGCGTTGGCGTGGTGCCAGCCTGCTTTCCTAATGACACGATAGTTGCTTCGGGTCTTGACTCTTCCACGGTAATCTTCGGCTTAGCAGTCAGGCTTAGCAAGGTATCTTCGACTAGTGCTGCCAAAGTCTTACCCTGGGCCTTGGCATAATCTTCGGCCTGCTGGGCCAGGTGGTCGGGAAGGTTAAGCGTGAGTTGGGTCATGGCAGTGGCAGTTAGCTACGGAAGATACGCAGAACGGCGGGGAGAAGTGCCCCGGGGCGCCGTCGCTCGTCTCTGCCGAGTGACCATTATGCGGAGGGGCTGTGCCCCGAGGGGCCCGCGCCGTACGGTGATTCTGTTTGCGCGGCTCAATTCGCAGCATAGCTGCTCACACGTAGGCGTCACTCGGCACAGCCGAGCGACTGCGGGACTTGATTATTCAATAACAATATTTCCACTAACCATAAAACCTACTGGCAGTAAGTATTCATTGAGGCAATGGCCATGTGTTGCCATGCTATAACCTTGCATCATAAGCATAAATGAATCCTGCATACTTTGCGGTGAAATACCTATCAAGTCACTTGTTATCCTATTCGTCTCGATGACCTTAGTTAATTTAATGACAATGTATTTCGAGGTATGCACGGAGATAATGGTTCCGAACAGATTCTCGGGTTGTTCGCTAATCATAATGCGTACGGTTTGACCTTTTAAGGACTGCTCCTCGCCCGAATATGGAGCCTGAGAGCCAATGGGAATCCAAAATGGAAGCCTTTTTCGCGCAATAAAACCTGATAGGAGTCCGTCGCCAGCTCTGGAACCATATCTCCACTTGATATAGGGCCGGGCTGAGTTGCTAGGCTCAAAGTCAATAGAGAGATATTCCCGCTCTTCCGCGTTCAGCTCGCGCACGGTCCCATTCTCCTCTACATAGACATACTTAAATTCGGGGCCAGGGATGCGCAACGGAAATTCTGCCAGGAGATTGAGGATAAGAATAAACAAAATCAGCAAGCAAACTAGGGCAACCAGGGCACCGAGGATATACAGTAAAAACATAGCGGGCTATAGTATAGAAGATGGACTAGCTGGAGCAATCCGAAAGTAATAGAAAATGAATGCTTAATGCCTACGCCGCCGTATCGCCCACCTCATCCTCATCATCCACCATCACCCTCGCCAGCTTCTCGATATTCAAGCTTCTTGCCGAGGCGTCGAAAATCTCGCGGTAGGTGCCGCGCAGGTCGTAGAGTTGCTCGTGGGTGCCGCTTTCCACCATGCGGCCCTGCTTCATGACGTAGATACAGTCGGAGTCCACGATTTGGGCCAGGCTATGGGAGATGATGACCACCGTGCGGCCTTTCTTGATGGCGTCGAGGGAGTTTTTGATTTGCTCGGTGGCAATGGCGTCGAGGGAGGCGGTGGGCTCGTCGAGGAAGATGATGGGCGGATTTTTTAGGAACAGCCGGGCAATGGCAATGCGCTGCTGCTGGCCCCCGCTGAGCTGCTGGGCGTCGCTCTGGTAGCCCTTGGGCAGCTCCAGAATCTGCTCGTGGAGGTAGGCCTGCTTGGCCGCGGCCTGGATTTGCTCCAGCGTGGCGTCCATCACCCCGTAGCGGATGTTTTCCTCGATGGTACCCTTGAAGATGTGGTTTTTCTGAAGCACCAGCCCGATGCGCTGGCGCAGGGCGTGGGTGTCGTAGTCGGCCAGGGGGTGGCCGTCGAGCAGCATTTTGCCATGATCCGGCTCGTAGAATTTGCAGAGCAGGTTGATAATCGTGCTTTTACCGGCCCCGCTGAGGCCCACCAGGGCCGTGGTTTTGCCTTCCTCAATGGTCAGGCACACGTCGTGCAGGGCCTGGGTGCCGCTGGGGTAGGTGAAGTCCACGTTGCAAATCTCGAAGGTGCCGCGCAGCTGATCGGGTTGGATAGAGCCGGTTTTCTCGCGGGCATCGTCGGCGTCCAGGATGTCGAAGAAGCCCTCGGAGTAGGTCAGGGCCTCGTTCATCTCGTCGTAGATGCGGTGCAATTGCCGGATCGGGGCCGACACGTTGTTAAACAGCAAAATGTGGAACATAATGGCCCCAATGCTGATTTGCCGGTCGAGCACGAGGTAGGCCGTCAGGATGATGATGAGTACCACGCCGACCTGCTCGATAAAGGTTTTAAGCCCGTCGTAGAGGAAGTTGGTTTTGCGCGTCGCCAGCTGGGCTTCCTGCAGATTCTGCTGCACCTGGGCCTGTTTCTGCTCCTCGTAGTCTTCGCGCACGAAGCTCTTGATGACCACGGCCGAGTCAATCAGATTTACCAGGCCCTGGCTTTTGGCCTCCCGCAGTCCGCGCAGGGCCCGGCGGGTACCATTGAGCTTGTCGGCCTGCCGGTAGCTGATCCAGAAGTAGATGGGCAAAATACAGACGGCTACCAGGCCCACGTACACGTTGGCCATAAACATGACTACCAGGGCCACCAGGGCGTTGGCAAACAAAGGCAGGATATCGATAAAGAAGTTCTGCACCAGCTTCATCAAGCTCTCCACGCCCCGGTCGATGCGGGTCTGGAGCTTGCCAGCCTGGTTGCCGCTGTCAGAGTAAAAGCCCAGCTCGTAGCTCAGCAGCTTGTGAATGGCATCCTGCGAGAGGGTGCTCGACACGCTGATGCGGATTTTCTCCCCGTAAAACTTCTGCCCGAACTGGATGAAGGTGTTGATAACCTCCTTGCCCAGCAGCAGCCCGCTCACCCACAGCAGCATGTCCAGGCCCTGAGCCAAGCCAAGGTTGCGGTTGAGCAAGCCCTGTACCGTATCCACGGTGTAGCGCAGCACGAAGGGGTTGACCTGGGCCGCCAAGGAGCCCACCAGGGTCAGCAGCAGGGTGCTGATGACCAGGCGGCGGTAGGGCAGCACATAGGGGTAAAGGCGGCGGATTATTTCCCAAAGACTCATGAGCGGTAGCGCGGACGGTATGGTAGTGTCCGATTAGACGCGCGGGAGGGCGGTGGGGTTATTGGGTAATTAGCAAGTTAATGATTGCGCTCGTTCGATTAGCTCATCAAGCACCGCATTTCGGGAGGTAAGAAATCCATTAATAAAACTAATGTTGCCAACAAAGTTGGGCTTGTAATCGAAATTTGATACGTGCCATTCTGAGTCTGTATTATCAAAATTGAATTCAAGGTTATAGGGCAGAATGGCACAAACTTCATTATACGACTTGTGAATAATTTGGTTAATTAGAAATCTAATCTTAGGACTATGATCTGTTGGTTTGAATAGTGCTGTGGGCGTCCAAATAGTATTTACGCAACTTGTATATAGTCCTGCGAATACGTTATTATTATTGTCGTTTATCACAGGGAAATTTCCTTTTAATTCCACCGTGTTACGTGTCTTGTAATCTTTGTGGTCAAGTACGTGAGCTAGTGCGTATCCCTTTGGATTGATGTTGTCTGGCTTGCGATTTCTAAGCATGAAAGACCATACCCATTTAGGGTAGGTATTGTCGTCTAGACAGAAATGTGTATGACTTTTGCTTGGCTGCCTGTTATCGAAAGCTCGAACTTCGTCCCTGCCGAGTGGTCGTCTAATACCAGGAAAGGCGACGGGCGAATTGGGCCATAAATATGGGTTAGTGCTGATGCCTAGTTCCTCGAAAGCTTGTTTCAATTCAGTATATCTTCTGTTGTTGTCATCAACGATCCTGGTAACTATATCAGGATGCAAAAGCTGAATATGGGGTAATAGCGACTTAGCTAGTTCCAGTAGGACGGTTTCAGATGGAGTTTGCCAGGCGGGCCAATGTAATCGGGGCATGAGGTTCTAGGGAATAATAGAAAAAAGCAAAGGCGTAAGTTTAGCAAATGTGCGCCTATTGAGAGGTAACGTCGAATTGTTATCCCACCACCGCGTAGTGGTTCATTTCCTGAATACTCTGGTAAAACGGCTTCACCAGCTGAAAGAATGCGCCAAAGGCCGGGCTTTTGCGGAAGCCGTTGAGGTGGCGGTCTACCGAGGTCCACTCGATGCGCCAGATAAAGAGTTCGGGGTCTTCCTCGCAGTGGGTCAGCTCGTAGTGCAGGCAGTCGGGGGCCTGGGTGAGCAACTCGTTGGCCTTGCGCAGGGCCTCGATGAAGGCCGGCTGCTGCTCGGCGGCAATGCGGTAGCGAATGTATTCGACGGTCATGACAGGGATAGGAAGGTAGGCCCGGAAGATAAGTTTTTTGCCGGAATTTAGGCCCTGTTGCCGCTGATATTGAACTGATTACATGCTTGGTGCTTAGGTAATAGGCGGGTGACTGCGCTTATACTGGGCCAGCACGCGCTTCAGGTAAGTGTGCAGGGCAAAGTTCTGCCCAGCGGCGGGCAAATGTACTTTATAGCGGTTGCCGCCCGGGCCCAGGTTGAAGTCGACCGTAGCTGAAATGGCATCGGGTTCGGGTGGGGCGGGGAGGTGGTCGGGCGTCAGGTTGTGAGGGCCGGGCTGGGCGAATAGGGCTGTGGTCAGGGCGTAGAGCGTGTCCATCTGCCCGCGACGGAGCGCAATACGCATCGTGTCGCGCGGGTCAGCCAGCTTGCGCAACCGGCGGTGTGAATCATTGGAGGCCACGTATTTCACTACGTGCAAGGTGTGGGGCTGGAGCCGGCCCGGGTGCCAGCCAACCGGCTGGGCGGCGTAGTCGGGACGTAGGTTAGCCAGAATAAAGCGCTGCTGCAGGCTACCCGTGGAGTGCAGCAGGGTGACTTCAATGTTGAAGTCGTAGAACCGGGTGGGCCCCAGGGCTGGCGTATGCTGGGCGCAACTGCCGGCAAAAACGGCTATGCCGCAGTAGAGTAGTCGCTGTAGTCGCTTCATCGTCTCTGAAAATACGGCCGTTGGGCAGCAATTACCAGAAACATGGGACGAAAGACCGGTGCATAATTTCGTGTTGAGCTCCCTGCTGCTCAGTCGGATTGCTGCGTAGCCGAACGGTGAGCTCGGTAAAAGACGCAGTGGCTCTAACCATCAGTCGCCCCATTTTTCGCCGGTTGCATACAGGTCGAAGTCGATAGACAAATCGAGGTTGTTGAGGCGCTTTAGTAGCGGGGCGTTGAGGTGAAACCCGCCGAGCATGCTATTGCCGTTGTGAAAGTAGGAGGCAACCCGCAAGGTGCAGTCCGCCCGGGACGCCAGAGCCCGAATGCCGGCAGCATCCTGCTCCAGAAAATCAAGGAATAGGCCGAGCTTGTTTTCGAACGTGTCGGGCGGGGTATCCAGCGTGAAGTCGAGGCCACTTTCCTGGTGCCGGGCCCCACCCACCCGCCGCGGGTCGCCCATGTTCCACTGGGCCGAGGGCCGCAGCTTGGTCAGGGCCGCTAGCTCGGCTAAGGGCCGCGTTGCGGAGGTGGCCCGCAACCAAACGTCGTGGAATTCCTCGGTATCTACCCATAGAACCTCGGCGCCCGTCGGATCAAGGTACATGACGAAGTAAAACCGCTCATTTTCTACCGCTAGCCAGGCCATGTGCCTGCCGTCGGGCGTGGTCGTATTATGCAGGATGAGGGGCTGGCCCGCCTCGTAACGGATACGGTGAATAGCCAGAAACTGCTGGGTCACGCCAAAGCGTGGGGCGGCCAATTCCTGGGCAACTACCTCGGGGATGGTAAGCACAATTAACGCGGATAAATCAGGGAGAAGTGGTAATGCGGACAGCTGCCCCAGAAGCTGACGGCTAAGACGATATAGGCAATAATCCGATGGGTCGCCGAAGCATTCCACCACCATCTGGTTTTGGATGAACAACCGCACGTCGAGCTGAGAGGTAGCGCCAGTAGGGTACTGCCGGGAGGTTACCCGGGCCTGGAGCAAGGCTGGCTGTTTGGTCAGCAGCAGAACCTTGTCGTCTGTCGTAACGGTGCTGACGCCGTGCTGCTCGAACAAGACTTGCAACTGAGAATTTACATCCAACATGGGCTAGGGTAACAGCAGTAGAAGGGGTAGCGGTAATATAGCCCGGAAAACGCCAGTCACACCTCTATCCTTGAGCAAGTCTGGTTCCCAGGGCCGCTACATAAATCCGCCGCTGGCTGAGTGCCACGCCACCGGACGCCGGATTCGGGAGCTGCTCATACCCCCGGCAAGCTGCTGGCCTCAGTGGCGTAACGGCTCCGAAGGCGGCGGGTGGGAGGCACCTTTGCCGCTTAGAGGCCAACGTAAGCCGCCGCTTTACGTAAGCTGCCAGATTAACCGGTTGTCAACCACCGCCGGTAGTACCCTTAGTACCTTGCGCATGCCAAAGCTCTCCTGTATTCTGCTGGTCGACGATGATCCTATTACCAACTTTCTCAATCAGCGCCTGCTTGACGAATTAGAGTTGACCGACAAGCTACTGATTGCACTGAACGGAAAAGAGGCTATTAGTCTGCTTGAAGAGCACTGCATAGAACGGAAAAGCTGCCCGGTTTTGATTCTGCTGGACGTAAACATGCCCGTCATGAATGGGTTCGATTTTCTGGACGCCTACGCACAGTTACCTGTAGCCCAGCAGAGCCCCAGCGTGGTTATTATGCTGACTACCTCCCTGCACCCGCGTGACGTGCAGCGAGTCGAGCAACTGCACATCGGCGGATTTCTGAACAAGCCCCTGACCAAGGAAAAAGTAAGCGACATTCTAACGCAGCATTTCGGGCAGCAGCTGGCCGATTAGCTAAGCGCAACATCAGGTTTGGCAGGGGGAAGCTTGCGCCAGCTGAGCTGTATCTTGAGTAGTCGTACCGCGTTGCTGCAACGTTCAGCCCGGCCAGCCCCTCTTTGACAGTATATCAGCCCGCTTTTCTGCTTCTCGATGAACAAACTTCTTCTCTTAACGCTGGCCGGCGGCTTACTGCTGCGGCCCGGCCACGCCCAGCAAACCGAAAAAGTGGATGTGGCCGTCCTGGAAAAAATCAAGGATGAAGGCCTGAACCGCTCCAAGGTCATGGAAACGGCCTTTTACCTGACCGACGTAAGCGGTCCGCGCCTGGCCAACTCCGAAGGCTTGCAGCGGGCCAATGCCTGGACCAAGCAGCAGCTCACGAGCTGGGGTCTGGTCAACGCCAATATCGAGCCCTGGGGCACCTTCGGGCGCGGCTGGGACATCGAGAAGTCGTACGTGGCCATGACGGCGCCCTACTACCACGCCATGATTGGGGCGCCCAAAGCCTGGACCCCATCCACGGCGGGCCTCGTGAAAAAGCAGGTAGTGGTGGTAAAAGCCGCTACCGAAGCCGATCTGGATGCCTACAAAGGCCGGCTGCGCGACAAAATCGTGCTGACGGAAGTAGCCCAGCCGCCCAAAACCAGCTTCGAGCCCGATGCCCGCCGCTACACCGACGCCGAGCTGCAAAAGATGACCGAAGCGCCCACCGCCCCGGTAGCTTCCGCCGCCGATGCCGAGCGCCTGGCCGCCCGCCGCGCCCAAGCCACCCTCCGCGCCAAGATGGCCGACTTCTACCTCAGCGAAGGGGCCGTGGCCGTGCTTAGCAGCCGCGGGGGCTCCGAAGGCACGTTCTTTACCAGCAACGGCGCCCCTTATGCCCCCGATGCCAAACCCGTGCTGCCCGAAATGGAAATGGCCCCCGAAGACCAGCTCCGCTTGATTCGGCTGGCGGAAGCCGGTATTCCAGTGGAGCTCGAGCTCGAAACCCGCACCCGCTTTCAAACCCAGGACCTGAAAGGCTACAACGTAGTGGCCGAAATTCCGGGCACCGACCGGAAGCTGAAAAGTGAGGTCGTCATGCTCGGTGGCCACCTCGACTCCTGGCACGCCGCCAGCGGGGCCACCGACAATGCTGCCGGCTGCGCCATCATGATGGAGGCCGTCCGGATTCTGAAAGCCGCCGGCGTGCAGCCCCGCCGCACCATCCGCATTGCCCTGTGGGGTGAGGAGGAGCAGGGCCTGCACGGCTCGAAAAACTACGTGAAAAACCACTTTGCCGACCCGGCCACCATGCAGCTGCTGCCCGACCACGCCAAGTTGGCCGCCTACTTCAATCTGGACAACGGCGCGGGCAAGATTCGCGGCATCTACACCCAGGGCAACGAAGCGGTGATGCCCATTTTCACTGAGTGGCTCAAGCCCCTGGCCGAACTGGGTGCTACCACCATCACCAAGCGCAACACTGGCGGCACCGACCACCTCTCGTTCGACGCGGTGGGGCTGCCGGGTTTTCAGTTCATTCAGGACCCGCTCGACTACGGCACCCGCACCCACCACACCAACATGGACACCTACGAGCGGCTCCCGCCCAACGACCTTAAGCAGGCAGCCGTGGTAGTAGCTACGTTCGTCTACAACGCGGCCATGCGGGACCAGAAGTTGCCCCGCAAGCCCTTGCCCGCCGCCAGCAAGGCCCAATAAAGCCTCTGTTGCTAACGGCTTTGCCAACGCCCCGTCAGCTCGTCTGGCGGGGCGTTGTGCGTTTAGTGGAGCCTACTCTTTGCCGTTCGTCGCGTAGCTTAGGGGCCCGCCACCTCCGCTTTGTATGAAATTTCCCGCCCCTCTTTTCCTTTCACTGCTTGCTTTAGGATCGTGCCAGGTGCATAAGAATACATCTTCTACTTCTTCAACCACCACCGCCGCTGCCAGTGCGGTGCCGGTATGGCAGTCGGCGGCGTACACCGTGTACCCCGACTCGGTGGTGCAGGGGGCGCACGTGGCTCGGGCCGGGTCGCGCCGGGAACTGACTTCGAACTACCGGAGTCCGGCCAACGCGTTTCAGAGCCCGCGCATTAGCTTCAAGTTCAGCCTCAACGGCAAGGACAACGAAATGCCGCCCGGCCAGGACCACGTCATTGTGGCGCTGCCCAAGGCTGGGCAGCCCCTCGAAACGCCGGTTATCGTCTTTGGTCAGCAGTATGTGGATCAGGCTGCAGTGCCCACCGAAACCTACCTGGCGCCCAACACGCCGCTCAAGATTCGGTTGGATCTGCGGCCCATGCGGGCGGCGTTTCAGCGGCAGGGCTTTTATGAGCTCTACAATGGGCAGAAGCTGTATAAAGACGATTTCAAACACGTCTTTGTGGCCGGCAATACTGCCCCGCTCAGTTGGGACTTTGACAACCTAATCAACAAGCCCGGCCTGGAGCTAACCGACCCCGACGGCAACGGTATTTACGAAACCACGGTGGTGCTCAACGCCCATTCCGAGCAAGAGGCCACCGCCAGCCACTGGCAAGCCTCGCTCGACGTGACGGCCTTCCCTCAGCTCACGTCTGCCTACCCCTTGCTCGACGCGCTGTATAACCTGGCCCTGGAAGAAGCCAAGCGCGCTGTGGAGCCTGACGGCACGTTCCGCACCGGGAAGGAGTGGGCCGGCGTCTGGACGCGCGACATTAGCTACTCCATCATCCTGGCCCAGGCTGCTCTGCAACCCGAGGTAGCCAAAATCAGCCTGCTGCGCAAAGTCACGCCCCAGGGCCGTATCGTGCAGGACACCGGCACCGGCGGTGCCTACCCATGCTCCACCGACCGGATGATTTGGGCCGTAGCCGCCTGGGAAATCTACCTGACTACCGGCGACGAAGCCTGGCTCAAGCAAGTTTACCCGATTATCAAGAACTCCATCGAAGACGATGTGGTGAATGCCTACAACCCGCAAACCGGCCTGGTGCGCGGCGAGTCGTCGTTTCTGGACTGGCGGGAGCAAACCTACCCCAAGTGGATGCAGCCGGTGGATATTTATCAGTCGGAAACATTAGGCACCAACGCCGTGCATTTTCAGGCCAACCAGGTGCTGGCGCAGATGGCGGAAAGGCTGGGCGAAGCTACCGTGGCCCGCGCGGCCCAGGAGCGGGCCACACGGATAAAAAACGGCCTCAACCAGCACCTGTGGCTGGAAGACCAAGGCTACTACGGGCAGTTTCGCTACGGCCGCGTCTACCAGCACCTCTCGCCCAAAGCCGAGGCGCTGGGGGAAGCTCTGACGGTGCTTTTTGGTGTGGCCGAAGGCAGCCGTCCCCAGACGGTAATAACCCGCGCACCCGTCATGGACTACGGCATCCCCTGCATTTACCCGCAGATTTCGGGCATTCCGCCTTACCATAACAATGCCGTGTGGCCCTTCGTGCAAAGCTACTGGGGGCTGGCGGCAGCCAAAGTCGGTAATGAAGCCTCCTTCCTGGAAAGCCTGATGGCCGTGAGCCGGCCGGCGGCGTTGTTCTTGACCAACAAGGAAAACTTTGTGGCCAGCAACGGCGACTTTGCCGGCACCCAAATCAACAGCAGCAACATGCTCTGGAGCCTTTCCGGCGCACTGGGTCTGGTGTATAAGGGCCTGTTCGGCCTGGACTTTCAGCCCAATGGCCTCCGGTTTCAGCCGTTTGTGCCCCAAGCCTTGCAGGGCACGCGCCGGCTCACCGGCTTCCACTACCGGGGCGCGGTGCTCAACATTGAACTGGTAGGTTTCGGCCAGGGTATTACAAGTATTACTCTCGACGGGCAGCCTCTGCCGGACGCCACGCTGCCGGCCACGCTCACCGGCTTCCACGACGTCCGTATCGAGTTGCCCAATGTTGCCCTACCGGCCTCTACGCAGCATAAAGTAACCCATCATGTAGCCCCTATGACCCCGGCCGTGCGCTACGCCAACGGTCAGTTGACCTGGGCTCCAGTGGACGGTGCCCGGGCCTACCAGGTGCTGCGCAACGGCCAGTTTGCGGCCCGCACCACTACCCCCGAATTTGCCGTGCCAGCCGCTGCTAATTACGCCGAGTATCAGGTTTTCGCCATCGACGCCCAAAACCATGAGTCCTTCGCCAGTGAGCCGTTGGCCGTGCCGGTCGGGAAATTTCAGCGTATCTACGACCTGGGCAACGGCCGCTCAAAGTCCAGCAAGCCTTACCAAGGCTATACTGGCCAGGGTTTCGTGGAAATCAGCAAGAGCCGGAACAAGACGCTGGCTGTACCCGTCATAGTGACCGAGGCGGGCCTCTACGCCGTTGATTTTCGCTACGCCAACGGTAATGGACCCATTAACACCAGCAACAAGTGCGCTATCCGGACCCTACGCCGCGGCCGGCAGCTGCTGGGCACCGTAGTACTACCGCAGCGGGGGATAGACGAGTGGTCCGACTGGGGTTTTTCCAATCCTATCCTGGTGCGCCTGGAAAAAGGGGTGCACCCGCTCACGCTCACCTTCGAGGCGGCCAACGAGAATATGAACGGGGAAGTTAACCAGGCCCTACTCGACTACCTGCGCCTGACCAGAATTGACTAAGGCCCGATAAAGCAACAAAAAGGCCCGACAGGTAGCTGCCAGGCCTTTTTGTTGCTTTATCCGTTAGGAAAGCTTCTCCTTGAACAGGCGCAAGGTCCGGTCCCAGGCCAGCTTGGCGGCTTCGGCGTTGTAGCGGGCCGGGGAGGAGTCGTTGTTGAAGGCGTGGTTGGCGCCTTCGTATATAAACTGCTCGTAGGAAACGTGGGCAGCCTTCAGTGCAGCTTCGTAGGCAGCGGCCCCGGCATTTACCCGCTCATCGAGGCCGCCGTAGTGCAGCATCACGGCGGCTTTAATCATCGGCACGTCTTCGGCCTTGGGCTGCATGCCGTAGTAGGCCACGGCCGCGTTGAGCTGGGAATCATGTACGGCGAGCTGATTGGCCAGGGCCCCGCCCCAGCAGAAGCCCACGCAGCCGGTTTTACCGTTGCTGTCGGGGCGGCTGCGCAGGTAGTTCAGGGCCCGCAGGTAGTTGCCTAGGTTCTGCTGCGCGTCGAGCTTGCCAATCAGGGTACGGCCCTCGTCCTCGTTGGCCGGGGTGCCCCCAAACGGCGATAAGGCATCCACGCCCAAAGCCAGGTAGCCCGCCTTGGCCACGCGGCGCGTCACGTCCTTGATGTGGGGCGTCAGGCCGCGGTTTTCGTGAATCACCACCACCGCCCCGCGCTTTTTGCGGCCTTTGGGGCGCGCCAGGTAGCCTTTCATGGTCGAAGCATCCCCTGGCCAGGTTACGTCCTCAATCACCAGGTCTTTGTCGGATTCTTCCACCGTAGCGGCCTCCGCGTAGCCCGGATCCAGCACCGAGAGGGCCGTCATAGCCAGCGCCAGTCCACCAGTCAGCTTGATCAGCTGCTCCATAAATTCCTTGCGGGTCAGGGGTTTATGGGTATACTCGTCAAAAAGGTTGATAATGCGCTGGTCCATAAGGAGAATAGTGGGGCGGATGATTTACCTGTAATATAGGCAGAAGCAGGAGTTTGTTGTCGCAGTGAAAGGCGGCATTAACAGCAGGAAGCTCAACTGCCGCTGGCAGTTGAGCTTCCTAGTGAGGCTACCTGAGCTCGGGCTAGTTGTTCGTAGTGGGGCAGGGGCCTTTCGTATATAATTGTACTCCCGCGTTTTCTGCCTCGCACTTGTTGGAGTAGGTCTTGCCGTTGCAGCCACACAAAGGCTCGTACTCCTTGGTGCAGGGCCGGGCTTTTATCTTGGTTGAATCAACACAGTCGGGTCCAATCAGGCAAATGGTGGGCTCAGGCATTTTGGGCGACACTTCCGTCGGTTGACAAGCGCTAACCAAGCTGGCCACCAGGCTTAAAAGCAGTAAAGAACGTTTCATCGGCTGAAGCTAAAATAGATGGTGTATAAGCCGGAGCCTATAGCCAGCTTATAGGTTGCATTCCACCGCTCCTGATAGCCCACTATTCCTCCCGGTGCACCGTGTCCATCGAAAAGGCCGGCACGCAAATCGACCAGTATTCGCACTCGGCCTCGAAGGGGTTAGAGTAGCGCACCCGGGCCCCAGCCTTAATCAGCAACGACTCGCCGGCGCCCAGCTCTATTGTGTCGCCATCCACTTCGAACCGCTTGCGGCCCCGCACCACGATGGTAATTTCATCGAACTGCGGGTTCTGGTGGGGCTCACTCCACTGGGGCGGGGCCACCATGTGGGCCACGCTGTAGGTGCCCGTTTGGGTGCTGGCTAGCCCAATGTGTTCTTCGATGAGCTTGCCGTCGGTGGTGGGAACCCGGAAGGGGTTTTGCTGCCGGAAATACCGTTTTTCAGCCATAGTCAGGAGAAAGGTTATTTGGTGGTAGCGGCCGGGCACTCGCCCTTGGTAAAGGACGTAACGCCGGCATTGGTGGCCACGCAGGCATTAGAGTAGGTTTTGCCGTCGCAGCCGCACACGGGGTCGTACTGCATGGTACACACGGCATCAGTGCGCACTTTGGCCGGATCAATACAGGCCGGCGTGCTGGCCGTGGGCGTGGTGCGGTTGCAGGCTAGCAAAGAGAAAAACAGCCCTGTGGCTGCGGCAAATCGGAACATGACGAAAAAATAAGATGAGAACAGTACCTGAAACGAGGAAGCTGCAAATATGGGGTAGGAGAGTAGATATTTTACTTTGACTATTTTTAGCTTGCGCCTATAACCCCGGTGGCCGGCCTTCGTATAGGCAGGCAGACTGGCCCCAGAGCGGCTGAGCTTACTTTCCGTATGCCGCCCCTGCCCGACTGCCTAACCCGCACGAACTAGTCCGACCAACCACTGTTCAATTGTTCACCCCATTCTCCCTAACACCATGTCGTATCACGAAGAAGACAACTCGGGTAAAATCCTTTTGGCTGCTCTGGCTGGCGCTGGCGCCGGTATCATTGCTGGTTTGCTGATGGCTCCCGATAAAGGCAAAGCAACCCGCGAAAACCTGCGTAGCGCAGCTACCAAATACAGCGGCACGCTGGGCGAGCAGCTCTCGAAATATGGTGAAGAGCTGGATTCCAAATTCAAAGGCTACGTAGAAAAGCTCGAAGATCTGGGCATCACCGGCGTAGGCAGCAGCCTGAACCTGAAAGGTGACTGGAACGAGTCGAAAGGTAAGCTGAAGCAGCAGTACGCTCAGCTGACCGACGAAGACCTGGAGTACACCGAAGGCAAAGGCGACGAGCTCGTAGGCCGTCTGCAGAGCAAGCTGGGCAAAGGCAAGCGTGAAATCACGAAACTGCTGAACGACCTGTAAGCCACTTGCGGCTTTCGCTCCCTCGAAACGGCCTTGCTCCAACTGCGGAGCAAGGCCGTTTTTCGTAAAACCTTCGGTATATATCCGCGTTTAGATTTTCACGGCTGCCCGCTAGGCGCCGTACCACACCTCAGACCCTACCTTTTCACTGCCTAGTATCAGTTTTGTATGAAAGACAACAATGGTAAAGTAATTCTCTCCCTGCTGGCCGGCGCCACCGCGGGAGTAGTAGCCGGCTTGCTGCTGGCCCCCGAAACCGGCGAGGAAACCCGCACCGGCCTGAAGAAGTCGGCTTCCAAGTGGACCGACGACCTGGGCAAGCTGCTCAAAGATACCTTGGCCAACATCCAGCTCGCCAAGCCCGCTGATGCTGCCACCGATGCTACCCAGGAAAGCCGCAGTGCTGCCGACGACGTGCTTAGCTCCATGAGCCAGGACACCGGCACGGGGGCCAGCTCCCACGCCACGACGGCCGCCAACACGCCTGGCGCTACCGAGGAAACTATCAACCCGGAAGCCTCAGGGACGAGCGAGTACGGCAAGTCGCTGTAATTTTTTTCGGCGGTTTGTAACCTTGTGGTAGCGGCCCCGTTAAAGACAATACAACGAGCTTGAAAGAAGGTCGGAGAAGCTGATAAAGCAAAATTGCCGGCAGTAGGAGCTTCTAGTGGTAACGGTTTAAGTACCCCTAGCAAAATCAGACTAGCCTATCGCACATTTCTTTATCGTGCCCCGATTGGAAGGGTAAGTAAGTTGTATCAAAGAAAAGCCTCCCGCGATTTTACGCGGGAGGCTTTTCGATTTTCAGGAGGTTTGCGCAGGCTGGTGCCCCGCCCTCGGGCTGCGGCAGGAGCTACCACCAATTCCGGCGTTAGGTACCGGCGGCTTTCGGGGTAGGATATCCTTGTGTTTAGAAAAAAACGGCCTAGAGTAGGCGGACGGGCCGATTTGAAATATTTTTTCGGTCCGTCCGTAACCTTACTTCCCTGCTCCCGTTAAAGCTAACATAACCGACTTATACGAAGTTGGGATGTCTTGAAAGCAAAATTGCCCGCTGTAGAGCTTCTACTAGAAATTCAAAACCTCCGGTAGCAAAATCGTACAGAACTGTCGGTAAGCTTCTTTTAGGAATCCCGTTAAGACATCAATAGGTTAGTTATCAAAAGAAAAGCCTCCTGCGACATTACGCAGGAGGCTTTTCGACGTTTAGGCCCCACCCAGGTACCCAGCCAGTGGGAACTCCGCAGGATTCTTCGTTAGGCTGCCCCAGGCGTTCTGGACCACCCGAAGTTTCTCTGGTGGCCCACTACACTTGTCGTGGGGCATCCTAATTTTCTCGACTGGCCTACTACAATTGTCGCGGGCCATCCTAGGTTTTTCGGGTGCTCCGCGGAGGTTGTCGCGGAGCACCCGAGGTTTCTTGGGTGGCCAAAAACAAGTGTCCCGGACCATCCGAGGTTTCTCGGGTAGTCCGGGACAAGTGTCGTAAGCCTTCCGAAGTTTCTCGGGTGGCCCACAAAAGGTCTGGCGCGTTACTCGCCGCCTTCCGGCTTGGGCGCGTTTTCCGACTTGCTATACTCGGGCTTCATCTGGGGAAAGAACAACACGTCCTGAATCGAGTTGGAGTTGGTCATAATCATCGAGAGGCGGTCGATGCCGATGCCCAGGCCGGCCGTGGGTGGCATGCCATACTCCAGGGCCCGCAGGAAGTCCTCGTCGAGCACCATAGCCTCGGTGTCGCCACGCTTACCCAGCTCCAGCTGGTCTTCGAAGCGCTGCCGCTGGTCGATGGGGTCGTTCAGCTCCGAGAAGGCGTTGCAGATTTCCTTGCCGTTGCAAATAGCCTCGAAACGCTCCACCAAACCCGGCTTCGAGCGGTGCTTCTTGGCCAGCGGCGACATTTCCACGGGGTAGTCGGTGATAAACGTGGGCTGAATCAGCTTGGGCTCCACGTGCTCCCCGAAAATTTCGTCGATGATTTTGGCTTTACCCATGCTCGGGTCGAGGCCCACTTTGAGCTCCTTGGCCGCGGCCCGCAGCTCGTCCTCGCTCTTGCCATCGATGTTAAAGCCAGTGAAGTGCTCAATGGACTCAGCCATGGTGAAGCGTTTCCAGGGACGCTGAAAGTTGATGAGGTTCTCGCCCACTTTCACTTCGGTTTTGCCGTGCAAGGCTAAGGCTACGCGCTCCACCATTTCCTCCACCAGGTCCATCATCCAGTAGTAGTCCTTGTAGGCTACGTAGAGCTCCATCTGGGTGAACTCCGGGTTGTGGAAGCGGCTCATGCCCTCGTTGCGAAAATCCTTCGAGAATTCATAGACCCCATCGAAGCCGCCCACGATGAGACGCTTGAGGTACAGCTCGTTGGCAATGCGCAGATACAGCGTCATGTCCAGCGTGTTGTGGTGGGTCTTGAAGGGGCGGGCGGCGGCACCACCGTAGAGGGGCTGCAGGATCGGGGTTTCGACTTCGAGGTAGCCTTTGTCGTTGAGGTAGTTGCGCATGGCCTGCACCAGCTGGGTCCGCTTAATGAAAGCGTCGCGCACGTGCGGGTTCACCACCAAATCCACGTAGCGCTGCCGGTAGCGGGCCTCGGGGTCGGTAAAGGCGTCGTAAATAGTTTCTTTGCCAGTAGCTTCATCTACCACCCGACGTACCACGGGAAGGGGGCGCAGGCTTTTGCTGAGCACCGTCAGGCCCGTTACGTGCACGGAGGTTTCACCCACCATGGTCTTAAACACGTGGCCTTTCACCCCGATAAAGTCACCCAAGTCGAGCAGTTTCTTGAACACGGTGTTGTACAGCTCCTTGTCTTCGCCGGGGCAGATTTCGTCCCGGTTGATGTAGAGCTGAATGCGGCCCGAGGCGTCCTGCAGCTCGGCAAACGAGGCCTTGCCCTTCACCCGCACCGACATCAGCCGGCCCGCCAGGCTTACTTCCTGGAAGTTATTAAGCTCGGGGTGGTAGTTGTCGAGGATTTCCTGGGCATAGAAGTTGACATCGAATAGCTCGGACGGATACGGCTCAATGCCGAGCTTTTGGAGTTCCTCCAGCTTCTGGCGGCGTATCTGTTCCTGTTCGCTGAGGTGCTGCATGAGAATGGTCGTTTATAAGCCTGCAAAGGTAGTCTGAAACCTAGATTATAACAGTTTGTTACATCAGCCTGTCCAAAAGAACGTCATGGCGACCAGCAGGAGACATCTCCCATACCATGGTAATCTAAATGCCATTACAACATCGGCACGCAAGGTTCCTCGCGGGCTCAGAATGGCGTTCTTTTTTTAAGAGGGGTAGACACAAACAAAAAGCGCCATCCCAGGGGAATGGCGCTTAGGTCTATATGTAGTAAGGCACAATGGCGAGGAATTGTCGCTTAGGCCGCAATGCCCATCGGCTGCTGCGGCTCCTGACCCGTGAGCAGGGGCTCGATGCGGGTGTGCAGACGCTCTACGACGAAGTTGTTCTGCAAGTGCTTGGGCAACTCCTTAACCAACTGCTGGTAGCGCTCCAAGCCCATGGCTTTGGCAATGTAGCTCTCGTGAATGCCGTTGAGGTAACTCACGATGTTGAGCAGCGACTGGTGGAAAAGCTTAAAGTCAATCTCGGCTTCCACGTAGCGCTCAATCTCGCGGCTGGTCTGCGAAATACGCAGGCGGCCCAGTAGGTCGAAGATGGTGGTATAGCCCAGGCGCCAGGTAATCTGCTGCCAGTGCGAAGCCGTCCACTTGTCGAGCACCTTGCCGGTCTTCTGGCTGCGAATGGCCGTGTTAGGGTTGGCTTGCACCTGCTGGCGGGTAATCTGGGCCTTCATCTTACGGGTCGTACGCAGGAACTGCCCAATCTGGGCTTGCGCCTCGATTTCCTTGCCTGCAATGTGCAAGCCAGGCTTGTAGCCCGCCAGTGGCAGGCGGTGAATGCTAAAGTCGCCATAAGCACCGGCGGCATAGAACGACACCGGACGTGGGTAAGCATTACGCACTACCAAGCGGCCCACCTCGCGCCGAATCAGCGAAGGATTGTTGGACCGTACGCCGGCCGTGTACAGGAAAGCTTGCAAACCCGACAGGATGGTATGATACGCCTGGGGGAACGTCCAGTGCAGGGCATTGCGCAGATACTCTTCGTCACCCAACTCGGCCGTGGCGCGCAGGGCATATTCCGTGCTCCAGCAAGCCTGCAACAGCTTCCCGACAGCTTGGATATCGGCTTCCGTCAGCTCCGCTTGGTGAGCCCGGAAGAAGGGGAGGTGCTGCAAGCCACCCGTTGCGTCATCATTCTCCTGAATATGATAGTTGATGGCAAAGAAGTAGTTGAGAAACACCTGGGCCGGAATAGACTTGCGCCAGGTTTCTTCGGCTTGCTTTTGCTCATCGGTGATGAGCGGAAGGATGTTGTTCTCAGTTGTCGTTGTCATGCTAAGTAAACAGCTAGGGGCTCGTATGAGTTGCATATTTACTAATTTTTTTCGCAATTTGCAATGAGTGTTAATTTCGTTGGTAATCAATAACTTGTGTCTAAATAAATATGTGTCTCTATGGAATTAATGGTCATCGTTTTTAGAGTCTATTTACTAAATATATTGGCTTGCTAAAAATGAGCAAAAAAAGAAGCCTCCACGTCACTGACGCAGAGGCTTCTTCGGGCAGATAAGCTGAAACTTACAGCTGGTCTTTGATTACTGCTACGGCTTCGCGTAGGGTAATATCGTTCTTCAGGTTCTTGGTGAAGCGGCCAGCACGGTTTACTTCTACCGTATCAGAGCCCAGTTGCCGCATGTCCACAGCTAAGGGAGCAATGGCCAGGGGCTGAGCGGCTTTCTGTACGGCTTCGTACTTTTCTGACTCAGCTTTGGCCTGCTCCTGTTCAGCGCGGAACGCGGTGAGCTTCAGCGACACCATCGTGTCGTCCTTACGCTTGCGCATGCGCTGCACCATTTCATTCATCAGCTTGAAGCTCGGGCTACTAGCTACGCGGGCTTGGCTAGCCGTGCGCAGCTTGTCAACAGCCGGAGCTGCATTCCAGGCCTTGTAGCGAGCCGGCGTGATTTCATCCCACTTCAGCGGGTAATCCGATTCCTTTTCGCCCTGGTCGAGGTAGCTGTACGCATCTGGCAGCGCAATATCGGGTACTACCCCCTTGAACTGCGTTGAGCCACCATTAATGCGGTAAAACTTCTGGGTCGTTAGCTTCAGCGAGCCGAAGGGCTTCAGACTGCTGAAGTCACCCAGCATATCATCGAGGTCGAAGATGCGCTGCACCGTGCCTTTGCCATACGTGCTGGCACCCATAATCACGCCGCGCTTGTAGTCTTGCATCGCAGCGGCCAAAATCTCAGAAGCCGAAGCACTAAACTTGTTTACAAGCACTACTAGAGGGCCGCTATACTGTACGCGTGGGTCCCGGTCGTTAAGGATACTAGGGGCTCCCTGGGGCGAACGAACCTGCACTACGGGGCCGCTCTCTACGAAAAGACCAGCCATTTCCACAGCGTCTTGCAAGGAGCCGCCGCCGTTGGAGCGCAGATCAAACACGATGCCGTCCACATTTTCCTGACGCAGCTTTTCCAGTTCCTTCTTCACGTCCTCAGCCGAGCTACGGCCACCGTTGTCATTGAAGTCGGCGTAGAATGTAGGCAGGCGGAGATAGCCGATTTTTTTGCCATTCTCCTGAATGGTAGCCGACTGAGCGTAGGTTTCTTTCAGCACCACCACGTCGCGGATGATGGAAATAATCTTGGTGCTGGCATCAGGCTTTTTCACCGTCAGACGTACTTCTGTGCCCTTCTTGCCTTTAATCAGCGCTACGGCTTTGTCTAGGCGCAAGCCTTCTACCGAAACCGGCTCGGCCGCACCCTGCGCCACACGCAGGATAATGTCACCAGCCTTCAGCTCACCCTGGCGGTACGAGGCCGAACCCGGAATAACGTCCGACACTTTGATCTGACCGTCTTTTTCCTGCAGCGAGGCCCCAATACCTTCGAAGCGGCCGGTCATGGCTACGTCGAAGCTTTCTTTGTCGCGGGGAGCAAAGTACTCGGTATGAGGGTCGTAAGTATTGGCAATGGTATTAGCATACACGGCCAGCCGCTCATTGGCATCGGTCTGGGCCATGTCCTTGAACTGCTCGTCGAAGTACTTAAGCACCCGCTTGCGGGCTTCAGCCTCCATTTCGGCGGGAGTACGCGTGGGCTCCGAGGTAGTGGCGGCCGAGGGCTG
The DNA here is from genome assembly GCF_022919135.1 of Hymenobacter cellulosivorans. Taxonomy (NCBI): domain Bacteria; kingdom Pseudomonadati; phylum Bacteroidota; class Cytophagia; order Cytophagales; family Hymenobacteraceae; genus Hymenobacter; species Hymenobacter cellulosivorans. The sequence goes on from NZ_CP095049.1 coordinate 2,629,301, forward strand.
CACGGAAGTGGAAGCCAATGGCTTATCCTTCTTCTTTTTTTGCTCGTCCATCATTTCCGACACCCGAATCAGGGTCTGGTACTTCAGATATTTGCGCCATTCTTCGCGCTGAGCAGCCGCGTCGGCCGCAAAAACCATTTTATCGGCTTCCGTCTCAAACGACTCCTCCTTCGTGAAGTCGAACGGCTTAGCCAGGATGTCGCGGTAGAGGGCTTGAATATCCTTGGTGCGCTGTTCCATGAGCTTGGTGCTCAGGTCCAGAAACTCGTGGGTGCCCCGGCGTACCTGGTCATCAATATCGTTCTGGTATTTGCGCAGCTGAGCGACATCCGACTGCAAGAGAAACTTCTTGTTGTAGTCGAGGCGCTTCAGGTACAGGTCAAATACCCGTTTGGAAAAGTTGTCGTCAACCTTTTCGGGCTGGTAGTGGGCAGCACTAAGCCCCTGGAGCATAGCTTTGATCAGCACCTCATCCTTTTGGGGCGGGCTAGCATCATTACGCCGATATAGCTTATAGGAAGCCAGCACGAAGACTGCCAGCACCAACGAGGCATACAGGCCTATTTTCAGTCGGGGGGAAGACATGGAAATCAGAATGAGATGGAAAAATCAAATGTAAACAAAAGCCGTTCCGAACATACGAACCCGTCAAACCGGCGGCTTTAACTCAAAACGCAGGGACAACTATAATAAGTGCCCACGCTATACTTTCATCGCTAAGGGTGAGATTTTACCCCGAGGGTTGCACTACTCGCCTGCCTATTGTGTGTACCAATATCCCAGGATTTCAACCAGCGTAGCAATGCACTTGTTTGGTTTGTTGGCCTTAAGATATACGAAGGCATGCCAAGAAAAAGTTGGCGTAAGAGTAAAATAAAAAGGCCCCCTACCGAGGTAGGAGGCCTTTTTTAAAACAGGCTTGAGGGCGTACCCAGAAGCTTAGTAGCGACGTACCCGGTCGCCGTTGCTGCGACGGAATTCGTCTTCGAAGTACTGAGCATCTTCGGCGTTACGGGGCTTCACGCCCATCACGATACCACCGTTTTTGATGTCGCTTTCGTATTCAGCAGCATGCTCTTCGGGAATGCCCGAGCCTACCAGTGCACCTACCAGGCCACCCGTCAGACCACCGGCACCAGCGCCAGCCAGAGCAGCGGCAATAGGACCAGCAATTACAAGGCCCAGGCCGGGCAGAGCTACTGAAGTACCAATGGCAGCAATAGCGCCAATGATAGCACCAGCCGTGCCACCGATGGCCGAACCAACGCCGGCACCTTCCATAGCTTTATCGCCGAGGTCGGTATGAGCGGTGTTGTCACCGAAGTGCGTCTTGCGGGTTTCGTCCGACATCAGCACGTTTACATCGTCTTTGCCGTAGCCACGCGAGGAAAGCGACTGGTAAGCACGCTCGGCGCTGTCACGGTCACGGAACGAGCTCGTCAGCATGCTGGGGCCCGAGGTATTCTGATAAGGCTGGCCAGTTACAGCGTGGGCTGCTTCATCGCCAGCATTTTGTACGGCATCAATGCCACGACCTACTACGGCACCAGGCGTGCCAGCAATTGCGGCACCTTTGGCCGTTGCGCTATAGTCGTCGCCGCCAACGTTAGAGGAGCTTGCACCCGTACCAGCGTTATAGCTCGTGCCTTCGTTGCTCGAGCTAGAGCTATTGCCAAAACCGGTACCCGTGTTGGTAGTACCATAGTTAGCGCCTGAGCCAGTACCGGTATTCTGCGGGTTGTTCGAATCGTTGGTGTTCATTAGAGTAGGTTGTTGAGTGGGGAAAGGAATAGGAAAGAAGTCGTTGCATGAAACGCTACCGGAAAGTAGCATGTGCTTCAGCTTCGGGGTTCTTAACGTGAGCCTTCCACGAGGGGTTACAAAAAAACTGTTATCAGTCAAGTACCCTCACCCATTTTTTTATCAAACGCTACTCTAGGGCGCTATAACAGCGTTTCTAGGCAAATTGCTCGTAATTAGCCGGCTCCAGCCAGAAGGCGCGGCATTCCCGCCGCATCGTCTTGAGGAATTCCGGGTCTTGCTTTAGCGTGCGCCATTCGCCCAGGCCAAGTCGTTCGCAGAGCTTATAAAAGTTGTCGCCTTGGCCTTTGGAGCCCTCTACTTTTACCAGGCAACTCAAAATAGGTCGGCCGGCTTGGTATTCATTTTCCGAAATCTCGGCCAGTAGCTCGTTCAAGCGGGCTTTCTCATGGGAAATATCCAGATTGAAGCCTAGCTCGGCTTCTTGTACCAGATTGAGGTAGCTGGTGGTGCCTACCTGATGGCGGGCAAAACGGATTAAATGGCTACGAACTCGGCCGATCATTTGGGTAGGGAGCGAAATGGGTGTTGAAAGTAACAAAAAAGGCCCACACCCCAGAATTAACATTTCTGAAGTGTGGGCCGCCGCTAGCCAAAACTGTGCCGCGAAGGGAAAATCCTATTTCTGAGCCTTGCGGCGGGTTATTTCTTTTTGAATTAGCAGAAACTCGCGGCTGCTCTGGCCCGCAATAGCTGTGTTCTCATCGGCGCGCCGCAGCAAGTAGGGCATCACCGACTCAACAGGACCGTAGGGTACATATTTGGCCGTATTGTAGCCGGCATTGGCTAGATTGTAGGTGAGGTTGTCGCTCATGCCATAGAGCTGGGCAAACCAAATGCGCGGGTCGCCGGGGCGCAGATTGGCCTCATGCATAAGCTCGGTCAGCAGCAGAGAGCTGGCCTCATTGTGCGTGCCAGCGCAGATGCTGATCCGGTCGGCGTGGGTTACGCAGTAGCGCAGAGCATCATCATACAGCTGGTCGGTAGCTTCTTTGGTGGGGTTAATCGGGTTCCGGTAGCCCCGCTGGTTGGCCACGCGGCCTTCCTTCTCCATATAGGCCCCGCGCACCAGCTTGCCGCCCAGGTAGTAATTACCCTGCACCGCCGCGGTGTAAGCGTGCTGAATGGCCTCCAGCCGGTCGTGGCGATACAGCTGGTAGGTGTTCCAGACGATGGCCGACTCGCGGTTGTACTTGGCCATCATCTCGTAGGCCAAATTATCAATGGTATCCTGGAACCAGCTTTCCTCAGCATCAACAAAAACGCGGACGCCATACTGGTGGGCGCGGGCGCAGATGGCGTCTACGCGGGCTTTGGCCCGGTCGTAGTTTGCTTGCTCGGCGGCGGTGAGGGTTTTGCCACTCTGCACCTTTTCCAGCAGGGCACTATCAGCTACGCCCGTCACTTTAAAAACTGAAAAAGGAATGTGGGTAGAGCGGTGGGCCAAGTCAATAGTAGCCAGAATTTCGTCCCGGGTTTGGTCGAAGCTCTTGTCGTTGCCTTCACCTTCCACGGAGTAGTCGAGGATAGTGCCGATGTTGTAGCGGCCCAGCTCCTCAATAACCGGCAGGCATTCCCGGATGGTTTCGCCGCCGCAGAACTGCTCGAAGATGGTTTTCTTGATCAGAAACTTTACCGGCAGATTCCATTTTAGGGCCGTTTTCATCAGCCCACCCCCGGTCTTGACCAGGGTATTATTGTTCATGGCGGCGAACAGGGCGTACATCTTGCGCAGCTCAAGGTCCGATTTGGAAGCGAAGGCTACGGCCGTGTCGGTAAAGGAAATGGGCGGAGATTGGGTTACTGGCATGCAGGTGGCTAGCTTTGGGCGGGCTAATAGGAGAGGCCGGTTTGGCGGGACGAAGATAGCCGTTAAACATCGTTTCGGGCCGCATAGTTACCCTATTGCCCAGCCTTTTTCCGGCCATTGCCACGGCGGGCTCAAGCGGAGCGGTTCCGCTTCTTTTTTCTCTTTTACTCCATCTATGGAAAGCGCAACTACTTCCCAGACCTTTTTCACCCGGTTACTGGCCGCCAAAGAGCAGCCGCTGCTAATAGCGGGGCCCTGCAGCGCCGAAACCGAAGAACAGGTGCTGACTACCGCCCGTGACCTGAAGGCGCTAGGTAAAATCGACTTGTTTCGGGCTGGAATTTGGAAGCCCCGTACCCGGCCGGGCTCGTTTGAGGGAGTCGGAGTAGGCGGGCTGAACTGGTTGCGCCGGGTAAAAGAAGAGGTAGGCCTGCCCGTAACAGTAGAGGTTGCTACACCCCGGCACGTGGAAGACGCCCTGGCCTACGGCGTAGACGTGCTCTGGATTGGGGCCCGCACGACGGTCAATCCATTTGCCGTACAGGAGCTAGCCGACGCACTGACCGGTACCCAGGTACCGGTGATGGTAAAAAATCCGGTTAATCCGGATGTAGCGCTCTGGGCCGGGGCACTGGAGCGCCTGGAGCGGGCGGGTATTACCCAACTGGCGGCCATTCACCGCGGCTTCAGCACGTTTTCACCCTCACGCTACCGTAACGCCCCGACCTGGCAGCTGGCCATTGAGCTCAAAACCCGCTTTCCGCACCTGCCGCTGATCTGTGACCCCAGCCACATCGGGGGCAAGCGCGACTTGCTGTTGCCCATCGCCCAGAAAGCCCTGGATCTGGATTACGATGGGTTGATGATTGAAACCCACCCCGACCCGGACCACGCCTGGAGCGACGCTGAGCAACAGGTGACGCCTCAGCGCCTGGGTGAGATTCTCTCGGAGCTTAAATACCGCTACCGCTCCAGCGACAATGCCGACTACCTCAATAAGGCCGAGGAGCTACGCCAAAAAATGGACGTGGCCGACCGCGAGATTATTGAAGCCCTGGCCCGGCGTATGTCGCTGGTGGAGGAGTTAGCCGAATACAAGAAGGAGAATAACGTCAAGATTCTGCAGCTGGACCGCTGGAATGAAATCTTTACGTCCCGGCTGCAGTGGGCCGATAAGCTGCACGTCAATGATAAGTTTGTGGCCGAGCTCTACAAGCTGATTCACCTGGAAAGCATCCGCAAGCAAACCCAAATCCTGCAACGCCCGGACTAGGCCGCTATTTAGGGCTTGCCGGCCACTTCCGCGTAATGGGTACCGCGCTTGCCTTTATAATAGACGTTGCCGCCCCGGCTGTTTTCGGAATCCTGGAGAATGAGCCTGTTGCCACTGACGGTGTAAAACTGCTGGCTGCGGTAGCCGCGGTAGATAATCATGTTCTTGCTTTTGCGCAAGCCATTGCCCACCGCTTTCAAGCGGAACCGCGCTGCGCCAATCATAGCCCCATCCTGGAAGAACCGCGCCCGGCCCCGCCGGTCAAATTCCACTTCCACAGTATGGCCGGTAGAGGCAGGAGTGGCCAGTGTAGGGCTGGCCGTCTGCACCCACTCCCAGCGCCCCACCAGTTGATCTTCCATGGTAGGCACCGAGTCGCGGCTGCAAGCTGAGCCGAAGGCCAGCAAGGCAAAAGAATAAAGCCAAGTAGAGTAGCGTGTTTTCATGCGGTAGTAAAGTTGTTGTTACCTTCCCCCTCTAATGCAAATACTAACTAATATTTGCACCAAATTAATTTTATTTTGGCTTAATCCGCGGATTTGCTCGGATTAATTTTTGCTTAACAATGAAAAATTTGAACAGTGCGGTTGTGATTGGTCCGCAGTCCCTGACTGAGCTAGCCCAAATGCTGCAAAGCAAGGCTGTAAGCCAGGTTTTTGTGGTAGTAGACAGCAACACGGTGCGCCATTGCTACCCCATACTGGAGCCTGTGCTGCCCGCACACACCCTGATTGAAATTCCGGCGGGGGAGGAGTACAAGACCTTGGCAAGCTGCGACATGGTTTGGAGTCAGCTCACGGAAAAATCGGCCGACCGGTATGCTGTGGTCGTCAACCTCGGTGGGGGAGTAGTTACCGATTTGGGCGGTTTCTGTGCTGCTACGTACAAGCGCGGCATTCGCTTTATCCAAGTCCCGACTACGCTGCTGGCCCAGGTAGACGCTAGCGTGGGTGGTAAAACCGGTGTCGACTTTCAGGGCTTTAAAAACCAGATTGGCGTATTTCAGGAGCCTGCCGCCGTTTTTATTGCCCCGCAGTTTCTGCACACGCTGGATGACCGGCAGCTCAAATCCGGTTATGCCGAGGTTGTCAAGCACTGGCTTATTGCCGATGCAGAGGCCTTTGCCACCCAGCGTCAGGAAGGCGTGCTCGTGACGGATTGGAGCCCGATTATCCAGGATTCGGTGGCTACTAAGCAGCAGATTGTCGAGGCCGACCCCCTGGAATCGGGGCTACGCAAGGTGCTTAATTTCGGCCATACGGTGGGCCACGCCCTGGAAAGCTACCTGCTGTTGCAGTCGGGCCGCGAGATTCTGCACGGCGAGGCCGTAGCTGCCGGCATGATTTGCGAAAGTTGGTTGTCGGTGCAAAAAGGCCTACTGAGTGAAACGGAACTGGACCGCATCGAAACCTTCTTGTTCTCCGTGTTCGAGAAAGTCCAGTTTGTGACCCTCGAAACTGATGCCATTGCCCAACTAGCTTTGCAAGACAAGAAGAACAGCGGCTCCACTATCAACTGCACGTTGTTGCAGGGCATCGGCAAGGCCGTGTACGACCAGCCCGTGACGCTGGCGGAAATAGCCGAGTCGCTGCGGTATTATCATCGGCTGTAGTGGACTAATTTGCGGCTTCGTTTCTTTTTTGGCTTAAAACTCTTGTCACTCATCGATACTTCTTCTTCCGTACAGCTGCAGTGGGCCGGCGGGCTACTTAGCGGCAGTGCCCAGCTCCCAGCTTCCAAAAGTGAAAGCAACCGCGCCCTGATTATCCGGGCCCTGGCCGGCGGCGGGCAGCTCGACAACCTCTCCGACGCCAATGACACGGAGCTTATGCAGCGCCTGCTGGCCACTCCGCTGAGCGCCGATACGCTGAATGCCGAAGACGCCGGCACCGTGATGCGCTTTCTGACGGCTTATCTGGCCGTCACTGGGCGGCAGGTGCTGCTCACCGGCACGGCCCGGATGCGGCAGCGGCCTATCGGGGTACTGGTAGAGGCCTTGCGCCAACTCGGAGCCAGCATCAGCTACACCGAGCAGGATGGCTACCCGCCGCTGCAGCTGCAAGGCTGGAACCCTGAGCTCAATGCCGACGAACCCGCCGAGCTGAGTGTCCGCGGCGACATCAGCAGCCAGTATATTTCGGCCTTGATGATGGTCGGTAACCAACTGCCCGCCGGCTTGCGCTTGCGCCTGACCGGCAAGGTCGGCTCCCGGCCCTACATCCGCATGACGCAGTCGTTGATGCAGCATTTCGGCGGCCAGTGCCGGGATTTGGGTGAGGTAATTGAAGTCCGCCCGCAGGCCTACCACACCGCTGATTATACCATCGAGTCGGACTGGTCGGCAGCCAGTTACTGGTACGCTATGGTGGCCCTGGGCCCGAAGGGTTCCAGCATTACGCTACCAGGCTTGCGGCGCCATTCCTGGCAGGGCGACCAAGCCATTGTTGGCATCATGGACCAACTGGGCGTAGCCACAGCGTTCGGCGAAACCGGCGTAACGCTCACCCAGCAGCCAGTGAGTGCAGGTGTGGAGCAGGATTTTACCGACTGCCCCGACCTAGCCCAGACCGTGGCCGTAGTAGCCGCTGCCCTGGGCGTGCCGCTGGTGCTGACGGGCCTGGAGAGTTTGCGCATCAAGGAAACCGACCGGATTGCGGCCTTGCAAGCGGAGCTGGCCAAATTCGGCGGCTCCCTCGTGGATGAAGGCAACGAGCGGTTCCGGGTGCCGGTAGCCAAGTTCCGGGTGGAAGGCCAGACTATTGAAACCTACCATGACCACCGTATGGCCATGGCTTTTGCCCCGCTGGCTCTGCGCGGACCGCTCACGGTGCTGGCTCCATCCGTCGTGCGCAAGTCGTATCCGCAGTTCTGGTCAGAGCTGCAGAAAGCCGGCTTTGAGGTAGTGGCGGCGGAATAAGCTAGGCCCGCAACGAGGCGAAATACGCCGCGGAGTGCCGCAGCCGGCTGCCGTGCCAGCTGAAGAGCTCCCCATCAACAATCCGCACCGTGGCCGAGGGACAGATCGTCTGGAACTCGGCCACGTGCTTTTCGGCGAAAGGATAAGGCTCCGACGAAAGCAGAATAACCGCCGGAGCTGCCACGGCCAACTGCTCAGCCGTTATTTCGGGGTAGCGGTTTAGGCCGGCAAACACGTTGCGAAAACCGGCCCGGGGCAGCATCGTGTCAATAAAAGTATTGCTGGCTGCTACCATATAAGGCTTGCGCCAAATAAAATAGGCAGCCGGAATAAGAGGGTCCGAAACGGTCCGCGCAGCAAAAGAACCAGCTATTTCATCGGCCATTGCGTCGGCTGCCGACTTCCGGCCCGTAATCAGACCCACGCGACGAATCATGTCCAGGGCTTCGTCCAGGTTGCTGATGTCACTGAGCCACACCGGGTATTTCTGAGCTAGCTGCTCGATGCCGGCCTGGTAATTTTCCTCCTTGTTGCCGATAATCAGGTCGGGCTGCAGGGCCTCGATTTTCTCAAAGTCGAAGTTCTTAGTACCCCCAATGACCGTAGTCCGCTGCCGGGCTTCGGCCGGATGGATGCAGAACTTCGTAACGCCGACGACCCGGCTCCCGAGGCCTAGATCAAACAGCAATTCCGTTTGGGAGGGCACCAAGGATACAATGCGCTGGGGCGGAAATGGTACGGCCACCCGCCGGTTCATCTGGTCGGTGACGGTAAGCGGCGGCTGAACGAAGGGAAGATCCACGGGTGGTACGGCGGGTTAAAGCAGCTGATAGTTCTTGAACTCGAACAGGCGCTTGCCGGTCGTTTTCTCAATCCAGTATAGGACCTTATTCTTCAACGAAAAGCGCTTCTGGGTCACGTCAATATCGACTTGCCAGTTCAAGCGGGTAATGCGGCGCTGCATGACGCTCGGGTGGGTGCCGGTAAACTTCTCCAGGGAGTCGAAATCATCGAAGTTGAACACGTCGGCCGTGGCCAGGGGCTGCTCTTCAGCCGGTTTGTCGCCGTGCCAGAACTGGTTGATGTGCTTCATCTTCTGCAGCATCTGCTTGGGATTTTTCACCCAGCCGTAGTGGTACACGAAGCCGTCAGCGGGCTTTACACGCAGCTTTTCACCGTTGCGCCGGAAGCCCTGGGCATCCTTATAAGAGGTAATAGTAGGGTCGTTGCGGATAATGCGCACCTCGTGGCCGTACCAGCGACGGGAGTCGCCCACGTAGTCGAAGGTGCCGTAGAAGTGCAGGTATTTGAACAGCAAACCCTCCACGCGCTTATTGGCCACGTGCCGCTCGGCCGCGGCCCGGATGGCGGCGTGGTACTGCTCGGGCACCACTTCGTCGGCCTGAATGTAGAAGGCCCAGTCGGCGTCGGGCGAAATCTGCCGGAAGGCCTTGTTGGTTTCCACGGCCAGCACCTCGCCACCCTTGCGCAGGGCCGGGTCCCAGGTAGAGTGCACAATGCGCAGCTTAGGGGAGTTTATCGAGCGAATAAGTTCTTCGGTGCCGTCGTCACTGTCGCCGATACTGACCAGCATTTCATCTACCACCGGCAGAATCGACTCAATGGCCTCCACTACGGGGTAGTCGTTGAGCACCGCATTTCGGACGATGGTGAAGCCGGCAATTTTCATGGCGCAGAAATCGGGGAGAGAAGCAGGATACAGAAACGCATGGCCGGCGTTGCCCGAAAGCAAGCCAGCCATGCGTTTTCACAGCACAAGTGCAAAGATAGGCCTAGCTGAAATAACGGAAGTCGTGGCCGTCCTCGATGCGCAGCAGCGTCTCGTAGATCAGCTTGGTCACGTTGTCCACGTCGTCGGCGTGCACGGTTTCCACCGTGGTGTGCATGTACTTTAGGGGCAGCGAAATCAGGGCTGAGGCCACGCCGGCGCCGGAGTAGGCAAAGGCATCGGTGTCGGTGCCGGTGGCGCGGGTAGCGGCGGCGCGCTGGAAGGGAATTTCAGTTTCCTGGGCCGTTTTGATAATCAAGTCCCGCAGGTTGTTCTGCACCGCCGGGCCGTAAGTAATAACGGGGCCTTTGCCGCAGTGCAGGTCGCCGGCCGTCTTTTTCTCATACATCGGCGACTGAGTATCGTGGGTCACGTCGGTGATGATGGCCACGTTGGGATTGATGCGGTGAGCTACCATTTCGGCCCCGCGCAGCCCGATTTCCTCCTGCACCGCATTCACGATATACAGGCCAAAAGGCAGGGTTTTGCCGTTTTCCTTGAGCATGCGGGCCACTTCGGCAATCATGAAACCACCCACGCGGTTATCCAAGGCCCGGCCCACGTAGAACTTTTCGTTCATCACCATGAACTCGTCCTCGAAGGTCACGACTGAACCGACGTGGATGCCCATTTCCTCTACTTCCTTCTGCGACGAGGCGCCGCAGTCCAGGAAAATGGTTTCGATAGTCGGGGCTTTATCCTGGTCGGTTTTGCGCACGTGAATGGCCGGCCAGCCGAATACTGCCTTCACCACGCCTTTGTCGGTGTGGATGTTCACGCGCTTGGACGGAGCAACCAGTGCATCCGAGCCTCCATTGCGGCGCAGATACAAGTAGCCTTCCTTGGTGATGTAGTTAACGAAATAGCTGATTTCGTCGGCGTGGGCCTCAATAACGACTTTGTACTGGGCTTCCGGATTGATGACGCCCACCACGGTACCGTAGGTATCCACGAAATACTCGTCGATGTAGGGCTTAATGTAGTCGAGCCACAGTTTCTGGCCTTCTTTCTCGAAGCCGGTAGGAGAGGCGTTATTCAGGTAGCGCTGAAGGAAATCAAAGCTTTCTTGACGCATAAGCAGTGAAGGCAAACCGCGTTGTAAGCGGATGAGAAGATAAAAACCGCACCTGCCCGAAGCCGCCGTAGCATCGTTTGCTAAAACGTATCAGGCAGGGCAGTTACGATATTATGATTAAAATTGGTTTAATCTACAGGGGAATATTGCCATGTTTCTTGCGGGGCAACACATCCACCTTGTTTTCCAGCATCTTAAACGCCCGAATTAACTTCTGGCGCGTCTGCGAAGGCAGGATAACTTCGTCGACAAAACCGCGGTGGGCCGCCCGGTAGGGGGTAGCAAACTTCTGCTGATACTCGTCTACCTTCTCCTGCAGCTTGGCCTCTGGGTCGGCAGCCTGGGCAATTTCGCGCTTGAAAATGATTTCGGCCGCGCCCTTGGCTCCCATCACCGCAATTTCGGCCGTGGGCCAGGCGTAGTTCATATCGGCCCCGATGTGCTTGGAGTTCATCACGTCGTAAGCCCCACCGTAAGCTTTGCGGGTAATAACGGTGATGCGCGGCACGGTGGCTTCGCAGAAGGCGTACAGCAGCTTGGCTCCGTTAGTGATGATACCGCGCCACTCCTGGTCGGTGCCGGGCAAGAAGCCGGGCACGTCTTCCAGCACCAGCAGCGGGATGTTGAACGAGTCGCAAAACCGCACGAACCGCGCGGCCTTGGTCGAAGCGTTGATGTCGAGTACCCCGGCCAGCACGGCGGGCTGGTTGCCCACAATGCCGATGCTACGGCCGCCGAGGCGGGCAAAGCCCACCACGATGTTCTCGGCAAAGTTCTGGTGTACTTCCAGGAAAGAGTCGGCGTCAATGATGCCCTCAATTACCTCGCGGATGTCGTAAGGCTGGTTGGGGTTTTCGGGAATGATGTTGTCCAGGGCCGGGCGCGACTCGTCGCCTTGCGCTTCGTAGGGCAGAGCCGGAGCCGTTTCCTCGCAGTTCTGGGGCATGTAGCTCAGCAGGGCCTTGAGGTGGTTGATGCAGGCTACCTCGTTGGCGCAGCTAAAATGCGTCACGCCACTCTTGGCCGAGTGGGTGCTGGCCCCACCCAACTCTTCGCTGGTCACGTTCTCGTGGGTCACCGTCTTCACCACGTTGGGACCGGTCACGAACATATAGCTCGTGTTTTCCACCATCAGGATGAAGTCCGTAATGGCCGGCGAATACACCGCGCCGCCCGCGCAGGGGCCCATAATGGCTGACAGTTGGGGCACGACGCCCGAAGCCAGAGTATTCTTGTAGAAAATGTCGGCGTAGCCACCCAGGCTTACCACGCCTTCCTGAATCCGGGCTCCACCCGAGTCATTCAGACCGATAACGGGCGCGCCGTTCTTCATGGCCAAGTCCATAATCTTCACGATTTTCTCGGCGTGGGTTTCGCTCAGCGAGCCGCCAAACACCGTGAAGTCTTGGGAGAAGACGTACACCAGCCGGCCGTTCACGGTGCCGTAGCCCGTAATAACCCCGTCGCCGAGGTAGTACTCCTTGTCTAGGCCGAAGTCCTTGGAACGGTGCATGACGAACTTGCCAATTTCCTCAAACGAGCCTTCATCTAGCAAGAGGTCCACCCGTTCGCGAGCGGTGAGCTTACCTTTGGCATGTTGGGCGTCGATGCGGGCCTGGCCACCGCCGAGCAGGGCCTCCTGGTTTTTGCGGTCGAGGATTTCGAATTTGCTTAGTTGGGCTTCAGCGTGCGGATCGGACATTGAGGAAAGCGGTGGGATGAGTAATAGGATCAAAGGTAACGTACGAGCGCAAAAAAAGCCGCACCATATTTGGGCGGCTTTTTTATGGAAGGGTTCATTTTTTTAGGGTATAAAACAAAAAAGCCAGCTCTGTGAAGAGCTGGCTTTTTTGTTTACTTAAAGCAGATTACTTGCCTTTCTCAGTATCCGGCGACTCGGGGGCCTCTTCGGGCCGCTCGTCGCTGGCGAGGTTGGTTTGCTCCCCGCTCTTGCTCACGGCGAAGGTCAGTTCTTCCGCGCCTTCCACGAAGTCAGCGGTAATAACGTCACCTTGCGCGATTTCGGCTTTCAGGATTTCCTCGGCAATCGGGTCTTCGATATACTTCTGGATAGCCCGGTTCAGCGGACGAGCACCGTACTTCGGATCATAGCCTTTGTCGGCTACGAAGTCCTTGGCGGCCTCAGTCAGCTCTACTTTGTAGCCGAGCGTCTGAATGCGCGAGAGCAGCTTCGACAGCGAAATGTCGATGATGCGGTGAATGTCTTTTTTCTCGAGCGAGTTGAAGACGATAACGTCATCCAAACGGTTGAGGAACTCGGGCGAGAAGGTTTTCCGCAGGGCATTGGTGATGGTGCCTTTGGTAATCTCGTCCAGGTTTTCCGTCCGGGCTTTTGTACCGAAACCGATACCAGCGCCGAAGTCGGCCAAATCACGGGCCCCGATGTTCGAGGTCATGATAATGATGGTGTTGCGGAAGTCAACCTTGCGGCCCAGACCATCGGTCAGGATACCATCGTCGAGTACCTGCAGAAGCAGGTTATAGACGTCGGGGTGCGCCTTTTCAATTTCGTCGAGCAGGATTACCGAGTATGGCTTGCGGCGGATTTTCTCCGTCAGCTGACCGCCTTCTTCGTAACCCACGTAGCCGGGAGGTGCCCCTACCAAGCGCGATACGCTGAATTTCTCCATGTATTCGCTCATGTCAACGCGCACCAGAGCGTCTTCCTTGTCGAAGAGGTAGGTAGCCAAAACTTTGGCCAACTCCGTCTTACCAACACCCGTCGGGCCAAGGAATACGAACGAACCAATCGGCTTCTTGGGGTCCTTCAGGCCCACGCGGGTGCGCTGAATGGCTTTCACCAGTTGCTTGATGGCTTTGTCCTGGCCAATCACTTTGCCTTGCAGCTCTTCGCCCATATTGAGCAGCTTCTGGCTTTCGTTCTGGGCCACGCGGCTCACGGGAATACCGGTCATCATGGCGATTACCTCGGCCACATTTTCCTCCTTCACCGTGTAGCGCTTCTTCTTGGTCTCGTCTTCCCAGTTCTTTTTGGCCTGGTCGAGCTGCTCCAGAAGTTTCTTTTCCTTGTCGCGAAGCTGGGCGGCTTCTTCGTATTTCTGCGATTTTACCACCCGGTTTTTCTCCGTCTTGATATTCTCGATGCTCTCCTCGAGCTTCAGAATATCCTCGGGCACCACAATGTTGTTGATGTGCACGCGCGCACCAGCCTCATCGAGAATGTCAATGGCTTTGTCGGGCAGGAACCGGTCACTCATGTAGCGGTCCGACAGCTTTACGCAGGCCTCAATAGCCTTGTCGGTGTATACTACATGGTGGTGATCCTGATACTTGTCTTTGATGTTGTGCAGGATTTCGATGGTTTCCTCGGGCGTGGTAGGATCTACCATTACCATCTGGAAACGACGGGCCAAAGCGCCATCCTTCTCGATATACTGACGGTATTCATCCAGCGTGGTAGCGCCGATGCATTGAATTTCGCCGCGGGCCAGGGCTGGTTTGAACATGTTCGAAGCATCCAGCGAACCGGAAGCACCGCCGGCACCCACGATGGTGTGGAGCTCGTCGATGAACAGGATAACGTCGGGCGACTTCTCCAGCTCGTTCATTACGGCCTTCATGCGCTCTTCAAACTGACCGCGGTACTTGGTACCAGCTACCAGCGAAGCCAAGTCGAGGGTTACTACGCGCTTACCGAAGAGCACGCGCGACACCTTCTTCTGGATAATGCGCAAGGCGAGGCCTTCGGCGATGGCCGTTTTACCTACACCAGGCTCGCCAATGAGAATGGGGTTATTCTTTTTGCGACGCGACAGGATCTGAGCAACGCGCTCAATTTCCTTTTCCCGGCCCACGATGGGGTCGAGCTTATCTTCCTCGGCCAGCTTGGTCAGGTCACGACCAAAGTTATCGAGAACGGGAGTACGCGACTTCTCACCTTGCTTGCGCGGGGCGGCGCTGCTGCCGGCACCACCGCGGCCGGCGCTGCCACCAAAGAGCTTGTCGTTATCGTCGTCGTCAGTGTCGGGGGCGCGGTCGGTGGGGGCAGTGTTGCCGTGGTAGTCCAGCGAGTCGCGAACGGCTTCGTAGTTCACGTTGAATTTGCTCAGGATTTGGGAAGAAATGTTGTCTTCGTCGCGCAAAATCGAAAGCAACAGGTGTTCCGTGCCGATGATTTCACTCTTGAAGATTTTGGCCTCCAGGTAGGTGATCTTGAGAACTTTCTCGGTTTGTTTGGTCAGGGGAATCGAGCCGGTGATGCTCGTGCCCTGCGTGGCCGTATTACGAGTTGCTTGCTCAAGGGCGTATTTCAGCTCTTCTACCGACACGCCCAATTTCTTGAGCAAGCCGATAGCAGTGCCTTCCCCTTCGCGAATCATTCCTAGTAATAGGTGTTCGGTACCGATATAGTCGTGACCGAGCCGGATGGCCTCTTCCCGGCTCAGGGAGATGACCTCCTTGACTCGATTTGAGAATTTAGCTTCCATGCAGATAAGTAATGAAGAAAAACGGTGCCCCGCAAGCCAAGGTTACTGAACGATGAGCGGGTTGGGCCGAAGTAACCTGAAAACAGGTAAATACGGGCGAAGGTTCGGAGGCAGTAATTGCACTACGCAAGAAAACTGCCGGCGGCCGGACCCTGCATAAAAAGCAGGTCTAAGATGCTGAGTCCCGGTACAAAATCTTTACCAAACGTCTGCGGGTAGGGCTGAACCGACTTCCTGTCAGGTTCTGTGCCAAACGTAGCCTTTGGTGTCAGACAATCGCGCCGGTCGAGCACGAGGGAAGGGGCGTACTGGGGGTGATATTCGGTAGTGAACTCCACGGGAGTGCGCAACCGCAGGCAGCGCAGATAGAACTGCAAAAAGGCCAGATTCAGTTCGAAAAGTAGAGTCGGCTTCTGCAAGTAAATGTCGTGCAGATAGTCGGCGTAGTATTCAAAGTACGGAGTACCGCCGTACGCGGTTTGCAGGCTGCGCCAGTGCTGGTGCACCCAGTTCTGCCGGTAGTCGATTTCAATGGCTGAGGTTAGCACCTTTTGGCTGCGGTTGCCATCTATTACCGGCACAGTCAAGGGCTTTGGGCCCTGGTTAGTCAGGATCAAGCAGCGGTTGCGGTAGGTTTGCTTGCGGTAATTGTCGTGGCGTTCCAGCCAGAGCGCATCGTGGCCGGCTAGTTCGGCAAAGAACTGAGCAGGCGGATTATACTGGGACTCAAAGAGAATGGGCACGGCGGCGAAGGTCAGGGGCGGAAGGGCAAAAACAGGCAGCAAAGGGAGGCGAGGATAGCATTCGACTTATATGGAATGTAAATCCTCATTTAAATAGGCATTTGCGCCCTTTACCGCTGAACCATTACCTTACCAAAACTGCTTTCGGAGCTTTAGAATACCCTGACTACCTTCCCATCCGTCAAACTGACACTATGCGCTCCTGGCTTTTGCTGTTCGCCCTATTACTCACTGGTTCTCTGCAGGCAGCTGTGCCCCCGCAGCTCTTGCTAGATGTGGTTCGTTTTCGCAACGATGACATTGCCGTGAAGGGGGCCGTAATAGAAATGTACGCTACCGTGCCCGGCCAGTCGCTGACCTACAAGCGGCGGGCTCCGAAAGTATTTCAGGCGGCGGCGAGCGTAACGCTCGAAATTATCCGGGAAGATGGCTCGGCGGCCTATCAGGAAACTATTACGCTAAAGCCTCCAGTACTGAGCGACACGTCGGTAAGCCTGAAAAATCCGGTGAGTTTTCAGAAGCGCATTTTGCTGGCCGATGGCAAGTATACCATCCGTGGGCAGGTGCGCGACCAGTACCGTGCCGGACAGAACAACGTGATAGAGCAGCCTTTGCTCATTGCGTCGGGTGCCAAAGGGTTGACCTTGAGTGATATCGTGCTGCTAGCCCGCCCGGCGGCAAAATCGCCGCAGGCCAGTAACTTTGTCCGCGGCGGCTTCAACCTGACCCGGGCGCCGGGTGGGTTGTACGGCCGGGGGGCCGACCGGGCCTTTTTCTATAGTGAGTTGTACAATGCCAAGCCCGAGCAAACGGTGCAGCTGCGGTATCGGTTGCGGCTGGCTGGCGCTGCCAAAGATGTGCTGACTGCCAACGCCACTGTCAAAGGAGCATTAGGCCAGAGCACACCGGTGGTAGGGGAGCTGGATATGAGCAAGCTGCCTGCCGGCGACTTTACGCTGACGATAGAAGGCCGCGACGCCAAAAACAAAGTTCTTTTTACCCAAAATACCCTTCTGCACCGCAACGTGGCTGATTATGCCCCTCTGGCGTGGTAGCTCCCTGATGACTCAACCAACTACTCGCAAATATCCCTGGACCTATCTCCCGCTGGAATGGTTCCTGATGGGCTTGGCCCGACTGCCCCTACCAGTGCTACACGTGTTGGCCGGCGGCCTGTACGGGCTGATGCACTACGTGATTGGCTACCGTAAACGGGTGGTGCTCGAAAACCTGCGCAACTCGTTTCCCGAGAAGTCGGATGCAGAGATTCAGCAGATTCGGAAGGGCTTTTACCGGCACTTTTCCCAGGTGATGGTCGAGATGCTAAAGCTGGCGGCTATGTCGGACGCTGAGCTGCGCCGGCGCGTGGTCATCCGGAATCCGGAATTATTGTCAGGCCCATTTGCGCAGGGGCGCACGGTACTGGCTTTGGGTTCGCACGCCGGCAACTGGGAGTGGATTCTTCCCTCGGGCGCCCTGGAGTTTCCCGGACGGGCCTATGGCGTGTACAAGCCGTTGAGCAACCCGTTTTTCGAAGATTTTCTGTTCCGGCTGCGTACCCGTAGCGGGGCCCACCTGATTCCGATGCGCGATACGCTGCGGGACCTAATCAAGCGGCGCACGGAGGGCCGGGCCATGAGCATGCTCACCGACCAAGCCGCCGGCCCCGAGGACCGGCCCTACTGGACCCAGTTTTTGAATCAGGAAACCAGCTTTTACAGCAGCGCCGACCGACTGGCCAGCCAATTCAACTGCCCGGTGGTGTACGTGAATATCAAGCGGGTGAAACGAGGCTATTACGAGCTAGTGATTCTGCCCCTGCACGACGGCAACACGCCCCTCGACAAAGATGGCTACGTAGTAACCGAAGCCTTTGCCCGCCACCTGGAGCGTGACATTCAGGCTGCCCCCGCTGACTACCTCTGGACCCACCGCCGCTGGAAGCACAAACGAGTGTCTTAATGTACTGATGTGCTAATGGGGAGATTTGAGAAACGATATTCAGTCTTTGCGAGGCGTAGCCGGGGCCATCCGTCCGCTGCACTGTGCTGAGTTTTCTTAACTGAAAAGCCCTTTCTCGTAGCTAACAAGAAAGGGCTTTCTGGTAAAAGGAGGTTTGTCACCAGCAGCGGACGTGTTGCTTCGGCTGATGCCTCGCAAGGACACATTCATTCATACTACTCACATTCCCCAGAGTATCAGAGATACTGCTCAATGTCGCCGGCGCCTTGGCGTACTAGCTCGAAGTCGTCGTTGGTGCAGTCGATAATGGTACTGGGAACGTTGCCGCCGAAGCCGCCGTCGATTACCAGATCTACGAGCAGGCGGTATTTCTCGAAAATCAGGTCGGGGTCGGTCACATACTCGTCGAGTGTGTTTTCGTCTTCCCGCACTGAGGTACTGATGATAGGATTGCCCAGCTCCTTTACCAGCTGAATGATGATCGTGCTGTCGGGTACCCGGATGCCGACCGTCTTGCGCTTGTTGCCGCCTTGGCGTGGTGCTTTGGCACTGGCCTCAAAGATGAAGGTGAACGGTCCTGGCAACGCTTTCTTGATAACCTTGTAGGTGGGCGTTGTGATGCCGTGAGCATAGTCGGCAATATGGGAAAGGTCCGAGCAAATAAAGCTGAGGTTAGCCTTGTCCGGATTCAGCCCTTTGATACGGCACAGCTTGTCAACGGCCTTGGCATTGTGAATGTCGCAGCCAATTCCGTAGACGGTATCGGTCGGGTAAATGATAAGGCCACCTTTGCGGAGTACGTCCACAACTTGCTGAATACGGTTTTGGGGCGGGTTGTCGGGATGAATACGGAGCAACGTAGCAGCCATTGGGAGGAATTAAGGAGTGAAACAAAGGCAAAGTGCCCCGAGTGGCGGGCAGCGCCAAGGTAGTAGCTGCGTTACACAACTACCACTCATTCGCACATTTTGTGCGTAGGGTTACCTGGTAGAGCCCGGAGAGAGCATAAAAAAAGCCCCGAACCATGTGGTTCGGGGCTTTTTTGGGCTTTACTAACCAGCCTTACTGCTTCATGAACGAGCGGGTAGCCGTGCCACCTTTGGTCGTGAAACGGATGGTGTAGACGCCGGTCCGCAGGGCAGAAACGTCCAGGGTGAGGTCTTCCTGAGTAGCCTGAGCCTGCTGTACGCGCTGGCCCAGGGCGTTGAATACTTCTACCGAAGCGCCTACGCCTTCCTTGCCCATGCGCAATGTAACGCGGTTGGTAGCAGGGTTGGGAAATACGCTCAGGGCATTTTGCAAAGCCTTGTTCTGGGTAGCCAGCGTAGTATTGCCGGTAGAAAGGGCAAAATCATCAATGGCTAAAAGGGCATCATTACCAGACTCATTGTTGTCCCTCCAGCGGATCCACATAGTGCCACCCGCCGGCCAGTTGATGGAAGTAATTGAGCTGGAAACTGCCACACGGTTAGCTGCATCGTTGCCATTTAGGGCACCGTTTGTTGTGTTGGCGTTCACCACTTCCGTAACGTTAAGAGCGGTTGCTGCTACCCAAGTACCGGTCAGAAGGCTAGTAGCATCTAAGCTATATTCAAAGGTCAGTGCTTCAGTGAAGTCTGCCGACGAGCCTGAACGCCATTGCTCCCCATAAAAAGCCATATTTAGCCGAGTAACAGCTGCCCCTGTTCCGTTGGTAAACACGGCACCGAAAGTAGGGGTGGTGCTGTTAGAAGCAACGCTGCCTAGAGCCCGGTCATTTGCTGCTGCGGTTCCTGCATTGTAAGTAGAGCCTGATACAGTAGCGCCACTGCCGTCAGATACCACAAGTACTACTGGCGTAGTACCAGTACCTGTCAAACGGGCGCCACCCCAGCCAGCTGGGTACTCGGTACCCGTAGCGCCCATGCCATCAAAGTTCTGGGTGTAAACCGCGGTACCACCCGTGATGCTGATTGGAGTCTGGGCCTGAGCCGACACAGAAAGCCCCAGCAGCATAGCGGCAACGGGTAGGCTGCGCAGGCGGAAAATAGAAGGTGTAAAAAGTGCCACGATAGTCAGATGAAAAAAGGTGAAACGTTGAGAAGAAGTGAAAAAAGAGGAAGCAGTTGGAGGAGCGTGTACGTGAAATGTGCTACCAAGGTAACAAAAGGAAAAGCGCACTGAAAACCAGGTACACGTAGGGCAGAGGCTAAAGCTAGCCCAATACGATTCAACCCCCAAATTTTGTGTGTTTTGCCCTTGTGTTACCATTACGTTACCAGTTAGGGTTGAGCTCTGGTGCTTGGCAACCGGCTACACACAGGCTGAGTTAGCTACTTCAGCTGCCGAGAATGGGGAAACAGTCAAGATGGCGTACTTTTGATGGGAAAACTCTGGCTTGGCCTTTCGAAGCGGCCGGCTAGAGGTCCTTCTTTCTTCCGGTACTCTGATTTCGTCTTTCGTTTGTAATGACCAAGCCCCGCATTGATTACAAAGCCAACGCGCTCCGCCGCCGCAACCGCTTCGCCTACACGGTAGGAGTGCTGGGCATCATCTTTATTACGTTCTTCTACTACTTCTACCAGGTCTTCTTCACGCCCAACGTCGAGACCAAAGGGCGGCCTACGTACGTGCTGGTGCGCCGTGGCCAAACGGCTAAAGCCGTACTTGACTCCATTGACCGGACCGGCGCCATCGTCGATAAACTCTCGCTGCACTTCGTGGCCCGGCTCATGAAGTACGACGAGCTGGTGAAGCCCGGCCGCTACGAAATCAAGGATGGCTACACCAACCGCCAGCTCATTTCGGATCTGCGGGCCGGCCGCCAGTCGCCGCTGAAGCTCACGTTTCAGAACATTCGTCTGCGTCAGGATTTGGCCCAGAAGCTGAGCACCGCCATTGATGCCCGGCCCCATCAGTTCGACTCCCTGCTCAGCAGCCCGACATACACCAAGAGCCTGGGTTTCGACACGACCAGCATCATTGGCATGTTCATTCCGAATACCTACGAGTTATACTGGAATTCCTCGGCCGATAACCTCATGCAGCGCATGAAGAAGGAATACGAGAAGTTCTGGACCCCGGCCCGGGACGCCAAGCGCAAAAAGCTGGGTCTAACCCGGGAGCAGGTCAGCACCCTGGCCAGTATCGTGGAGGCCGAGCAGCAGCAGCACGCCGACGAGCGGCCCCGCGTAGCGGGCGTATACCTCAACCGTCTTAAGCGCGACATGAAGCTGCAAGCCGACCCCACCGTGGTGTACGCCAATGGCGACTTCGGCATCAAGCGGGTACTGAATGTGCATTTGCAGAAAGACTCGCCCTACAATACCTACAAGTATGCTGGCCTGCCGCCCGGCCCCATCAACCTGCCCAGCATTGCCAGCATCGACGCCGTGCTGAACCCCGAGGAGCACGACTACCTGTATTTCTGCGCCAAGGAAGACTTCAGCGGCTACCACGCCTTTGCCACCAACGAGGCCGGCCACTTGGTCAACGCCCGCCGCTACCAGGCTGCTTTGAGCCGCGCCGGCATTATGAAGTAAATGAGCTGGTGGGTAAAGTGAAAGTAATATAGCTTCCCTAGGTACAACTCGCTCCGCTTTTTCCACATTAACGATTAGCACCATAGCCCCCTCACGCAAGATGTACTCTTCCGACACCCAGATCCGCGTGCGTTACGCCGAAACCGACCAGATGGGCTACGTCTATCATGGCAACTACGCGGCTTACTTCGAAGTGGCCCGCACCGAGGCGTTCCGGCAGCTGGGCATCCGCTACAAAGACCTGGAGGCCGATGGGGTAGGAATGCCGGTAGGGGAGATACGCACCCGGTTCCGCCGACCCGCCCGCTACGATGATTTGCTCACGGTGCGCCTGCTGCTCAAGCAGCCGGCCGAAGGTTCCCGGGTCATGTTCGAGTACGAAATCTACAATGAGGCCCAGGAACTGCTGACCGAGGGCCACACGTTGATGGTGTTTGTAAGCACGGCTACCGGCCGTCCCGTCCCGATTCCGACTGAAATCCAAAACAAGCTGGCTCCGTACTTTTCGGATGACGAGCTGACCGGCCCCATCACCCCAGCCGCGCAGAAATTGCCCGCTGAAGCGCCGGCTGCGGCGGCCTTTGTGCCCAACAAGTCTGCTAAACCAACCGAGTAACCATGGCCATGCGCCTGCCCGTTCGCCGCTACCACCTGCCCGACGTGCGCCGCCGGCGTTCCTACCGCAAGTTTATTGTGTGGCTGAAGCAGTTGCACATTGCCCACGGCCGGGCCTCGGTCTACGACGTGGTGGACCGCATGATTCAGGAGCTCAAGCTTGACAGCATTAGCAAGCGGGCTTCCTACATGGCTTTCAACCTGACGGTGGCCCTGTTTCCGACTATCATCTTCCTTTTCACGCTGATTCCCTACATTCCGGTACCCAACCTGAATGTGGACATCCTGCAATTCCTGGGCGACATTATCCCCCGGGAAATGTACGTGGCCGTGTCGGGCACCATCGAGGATATCGTGAACATCCCGCACGGAGGCTTGCTGTCCTTCGGTTTTGCGGCGGCTTTGGTGCTGAGCTCCAACGGCATCATGGCCCTGCTCGACGCGTTTGAAAAGAAGTACCCCTCGTTTAAGCGCCGCACCTACCTGCGCAAGCGCGTCATTGCCACCTTGCTCACGGTAGTGCTGTCGGCGGTGCTGCTGCTGGCCATTGTGGGTATCTTCTTCGGTACCTATATCATCGATGCGCTGGTGTTCCACGAAATCGTGCCCGAGCAGTTCACCAACCAGCTGATTTCCATCCTGAAGTATGGCTCGGTAGTCGGCCTGTTTTTGCTCACGACCTGCTTGGTGTACTACTACGTGCCGCCCATTCACGACAAGTGGCCTTTTCTCTCGGCCGGGGCTGTGGTAGCTACGCTGCTGATCTTCCTGGTTTCTTTCCTGTTTATTCTCTACGTCAAGATTTTCGACAGCTACAACCACTTCTACGGCTCTATCGGCACGCTGGTGGGGTTCATGGTCTGGCTGGACTTTGTGTGCATGACCCTGATTCTGGGCTTCGAAATCAACGTCAGTATCGACGCCGTGACCGGGCGGCTGAAAAGTCGGTAAGGCGTTCAGAACGAATCTGGTAGCAGGTTTCAGGGAATACAGTCGTGGGAGAAGAGGGTAGAAAGCGCGAAAAAAATGCGCTGCAGGTATTGCAAACAAGCAAACGCCTATTACTTTTGCCATCCCAAACCATTCACCGAATACCTACAGAGAGGTGGCAGAGTGGTCGAATGCGACGGATTCGAAATCCGTTATACCGGCAACGGTATCGGGGGTTCGAATCCCCCCCTCTCTGCTTTTTTGCAACGGCTTCAAGTGTGAAGCCGTTCTTTTTAGCGCAATACCCGTAGTTACCACAGTTAGAGGAGTGGCAGAGTGGTCGATTGCGGCGGTCTTGAAAACCGTTGACTGTTAAAGGTCCGGGGGTTCGAATCCCTCCTCCTCTGCATTGAAAAGCCCCGTTTGCCTTGTGCAAATGGGGCTTTTTGCTTTTTCAGCATCAGCCACGGGCTCACCTAAATCGTTACTGTTTATACTGCATCCATGTCAAGGAAAATCGACTACCTAGTGCAGATTGAAGGCAATGAGGCTACGCTGGACGCCTACGTGGCCGCCGTGTTTGAGCAGCGTTGCACTCCCGCCAAGATTTACCCGTTTCCCTACCAGTTGCCGGGCTACGAAAACTGCCTGAGCGACACGCTAATCGAATACTTTATGCGGCAACCCTTCGAACTGGACAGGGTGGTTGCGTTTTTCGAAAAGCTGATGAAGGTTGACAGGGAGGGCTACAAGGGAATACGCTACTCATTTGACAAATGGGTAGAGGCCACCATCAAGACGCCGTACTTTGAAAACGTGGGGGACAGATGGCACGTTGAGTTGGTACGCAGGCCGGAAATGGATGCGGCCACCGTGCCGCCCGACTACATAAAGTTTATGTGCTACCTGGCCATCGGCCACCTCAAGTACGGACCAAGCTTCGCCAGCGTAACGGCGAATGAGTACTTTGGCATGGCTACCGACCTGGGTTCAAACGAGGTAGAACGGCTTAAAAAGTTTGGCAGCGGCGAATTACCCAAGGAGGTTACCGAGTACAAAGACGAGCTGGTGAGCTGCACGGCTAATGATGCTTTTGGAACCATTCGGCTCACCGTGAAGCAGGAAAGCGTCGAAAGCTACCTGCGGATTTTCCAGTTTCTCAACCGGCTGCTGCAAACCAACTTTCCGCGGAGCTACTCGATTGATTTTTCGAGCAAGCACAAAAGTTGGCTGCCCATCAAAGGCCTGCCTAGAAAAGGCGTGCACGCATTGTTTGCCAATGCCGCGGCCTACGAAAGCCTGCATCCGCTGCTGGTAGAGTATGCCAATCTGGCCATGAGTACCCATGACGAGTATACCAACCTAGACGATGAGGCGGGTGCTATGCCCGGCAGCTTTGCCGTGTTTGCCCTGGGCTTGCAGAGCGAGGCGTATTTCGAGCTGGTCAAGCACTACATGCGCAACGTGGACGAGGAGCACCAGTCGTTGCAGGAGAAGTTCACCGCCGCGTTTGTGGAGAAGTTCGGCATCACCGAAAAGAGCTTGCCCATCTTTATCAGCTGCGTGCTCTCGACCCAGTGGCACCGGCCTTACCCCGTGTTCAGAGCCCAGTTTCAGGATGCTGCCGCCCTGACCATGTTGCTGAACTTCAAGAAGGATTTCGCGAAATTTCTCCTCGATGAGCTCCACGACGAGGATGCAGAGGAAGTGGCAGACTACGCATGGGATATGGTGCTGCATGCCATTTTCGGGCCCGAGCACAAGCACCAGCAGGTAATACGTACCGCCCCGGCCGACTTGCAGCCGCTGTACGAGGAGCTTTTTCACAAGGAAGACGCCGACGAGTAAGCTGCACTTGCCTTTAGCGGTAAAAATAAAGCCCGTTTCCAACCTTGGAAACGGGCTTTTACGTGGCTGGGAGTTATAGTCTTACCGGCTTTTAAACTGGCTGATGGCCGAGCGGGTGAAGTCTGACAGCACGAGGCGGCCACTGATGGCGGCGCGCTGGGGCAGCAGCGTATCCCAGTGCTCGGTGCCCTGCCAGAACACCTGTTTCAGCTCAGTCAGGGCTTCGGGGTTGTAGCGGGCCAGCTTCTCAGCAAACGCCTGCACGGCCTGGTCCAGCTCGGCGGCGGTGGGCAGTACTTCGGCGTAGAGGCCCCGGTCCCGGGCCCACTCGGCCGAGCGGAACTCACCCGCGTCGAGGGCCAGCTGGGCGTAGGCCGACTGCCCGATTTTGCGCTCAACAGCTGGTCCCACGACAAACGGACCAATGCCCACGACCAGCTCACTAAGCTTCACTGAGGCCTGGGCCGTGGCAAAGCAATAGTCGGTAGCTGCGGCCACGCCCACGCCGCCGCCGATGGCCTTGCCCTGCACCCGGCCGATGATGATTTTGGGGCAGGTGCGGCAGGCGTTGATGACTTTGGCAAAGCCCGAGAAGAACTCCAGGCCCTGGGCTTCGTCGGCAATGGCTATGAGCTCGTCGAAACTGGCCCCGGCGCAGAACGTTTTTTCGCCCTCGCTGCACAGGATGATGACTTTGGTAGCCGCGTCCTGGCCGGCAGCGGTAATGGTAGCGGCCAGCTGGGTGAGCAGGGCGCCGGGCAGGGAGTTGTGGCTGGGGTGAAAAAAGGAAACGGTGCTGATGCCGTAAGTGTCGGTGGTTACCTGGACTTGGCCGGCAGAAAGGGTATCGGTGGTGCTCATGAAAGAAGTGGCTTTGGTATAAGAACGTCATGCTGAGCTTGTCGAAGCATCTCTACTGCTAAAGTGGTGTGATTACCAGCGCGGTAGAGATGCTTCGGCAAGCTCAGCATGACACTCAGTTTTACTCCTGGTTTTTCTTCTTCACCATAGTCAAAATGGTGGCTACAGCTACGGTTTCGCCGGTTTCGTCGGTTACGTCCACCAGCCAGCGGACGATGCCCTTGGCTACGTCCTCAGCGTCGCGCTTTTCTTGGCCGATTTTCTCCTTTACCGTCAGCTGCACGCCGATGGTCATGCCGGGGTAAACAGGCTTGGTGAAGCGGCACTCGTCGAGGCCGTAGTTGAGCAATACCGGCCCCTTGCGCGGATCCACGAACATGCCGGCAGCCTTGCTCAGGATGTAGTAGCCGTGGGCCACGCGGCCCGTAAAGAGCGTGCCTTCCAGAGAAGTAGCGTCGACGTGGGCGTAGAAATTGTCGCCCGACACCTGGGCGAAGTTGGTGATGTCGGCCTCCGTTACGGTGTGGCGGTGGGTGGTGTAGGTCTGCCCGATTTCCAGCTCCTCGAAGTAGTGCTGGAAGGGGTGCTTGTCTTTCTCAATCTGCTTAGCCTTGGGCTGATACACCTCCGTAATGGCGGTAATCATCGTGGGAGAGCCCTGAATGGCCACGCGCTGCATGAAGTGCTCTACGCCGCGGATGCCGCCCATTTCCTGCCCGCCACCGGCCCGGCCGGGGCCGCCGTGAATGAGCAGGGGTAGGGGAGAGCCGTGGCCGGTGCTTTCCTTGGCCACTTCGCCATTGAGAACCAGAATCCGGCCGTGGTGGGTGGCCGAACCGAGCACAAACTCCTGAGCCGTGTGCGGGTCATTGGTAGCTACCGAGCACACCAACGAGCCTTTACCCATGTTGGCTAAGGTAATGGCCTCATCCACGTCCTTGTAGGGCATGATGGTGCTTACCGGCCCAAACGCCTCGATTTCGTGGGTGTCGGTGAACTTGAACGGCTCGGGGTTGAGCAGCACGATGGGCGACATAAACGCGCCTACCTTACAGTCGCCGCCGATAACCTGCACGTCGTCCAGGTTGCCATACACGATGGGCGTGTTCTTAGCCAGGTGCTCTACCCGCTCCCGCACGCGCTGCATTTGCTCCCGACCGGCCAGGGCGCCCATGCGCACTCCTTCGGCCAGCGGGTGACCAATGGTCGTTTGTGCCAGGGCCTTGCCCAGAGCAATCTGCACGTCCTCGACCAAGTTCTCGGGCACGATGATGCGGCGGATGGCGGTGCACTTCTGACCTGCTTTCGAGGTCATTTCCTTGCGAACTTCCTTGATAAACAAATCAAATTCTACGGTGCCGGGCACGGCGTCCTGACCCAGTACGGCGGCGTTGAGTGAGTCGGCTTCCATGGTGAAGGGCACGGCTTCAGCCAAGATGCGCGGGTGGCCCTTGAGCTTGCGGCCGGTTTCGGCCGAGCCGGTGAAGGTGACGACGTCCTGGTAGTTGACGTGGTCCAGAATGCCGTGGCCGCTGCCTACCACCAACTGCAAAGCACCTTCGGGCAGGATTTTGGAGGCTATGATTTCGCGCACGACGGCCTCGGTGAGGTAGGCTGAAGGCACGGCGGGCTTCACAATGGCGGGCATGCCAGCCAGCAGGTTGACCGCAATTTTCTCCAGCATTCCCCAGATAGGGAAGTTATAGGCGTTGATATGCACGGCCACGCCTTCCTTGGGCACCAGGATGTGGTGGCCCATAAAGTTGCCGGCTTTCGACAGCGCAATGGGCTCGGACTCGACGTAGAAGGGTTTGTCGGGAAACTTACGGCGCAGCGAGGCGTTGGCAAACAGGTTGCCGATACCGCCTTCGATGTCAATCCAGGAGTCGGCGCGGGTGGCCCCGCTGCGGTAGCTCAGGGTGTAGAAGTCTTCCTTTTTACTGTCGAGGTGCAGGGCCAGGGCCTTGAGCATGCGGCCCCGCTCGTGGAAGGTCATCTTGCGCAGGGCCTTGTTGCCGGTGCGGCGCGCATAGTCAAACATCGAGGCGTAGTCGAGGCCTTCGCCGTTGGCAATGGCAATGACTTCGCCGGTGGAGGCGTCGTAGAGCTCGTGCTGCTCGCCCGAGCCGGCCGTCCAGCGGCCCAGTACGTAGTTTTCGAGGGTGGGAGTCATGAGTATGGGAAAGGGGAGAAGTTTAGAGTAAGCAGCCTGCTACGCTGCACGGGGTTGAAGCTACTCTTCCAGCCGGGTCAGGTTTTCTGTTCTGCGACTAAGCTCCGCATCATGGCAGCGAAAGAAGGATAGAGCGTTTTCATGGGAACCGGGTCGTCCAATAGCAGCTCATGGTCAATCATGACGATTGGGCAGTCTTGGTCCTCCGGATTCTGGTGGCGGGTATCAAAGCAGACGATGCCCCAATCGGAGTAATCGGCGAAATAGATGTAGCCTTGGCCGATCAGCTTAGCGGGCACCCCCGATTGGAAGTAGTGGCGGATAAGCTCCTCTTTCCATTCGTGAATGCCATGGCGAAAGAAGTTGATTTCCTGCTCGGTCCATAGCTCGTAGAAGTGTTTGTAGCGCAAAAACTCCTTGTACAGGGCGGGGTACGGCAGGTGTATTTGGGCTTCTAACTCCTGTAGGTCAGAATTGGTAACTGTGCTCGGTATCGGCTTCCAGGGTGTCCAATCTTCGTCTGCAACTCGGGCCTCGTCCCGCATTTCCAAGGGCATATCAGCGTCTGGGAAATGCATTAAATCAGCTTGGCGCCACTTTTCCAGCGCAGTGTCTACAAACTGATGAACTAGGTTGATATCGGCAGAAGTCATATTGGTATTGCTTGGAAAGTTAGCTGGCCGGGGCAAGCTAACGAAGCGGCAGAAATGCTTCCATCCGCAGACGTTAGAGCAGGGCGCTTTTTCCGCTCGGAATTACTCTCCGGCTTTGCGCTCAGCCCAGGTCTGGTAGCTGGCCTGCTGCACCGCGCGGTCGGCAGGAACTTCACGCAAAGGCTCACAGGCCTGCAACGTGGCGTGCAAATCGGCGGGTAGCTGCATGTAAACGTGCGTGCCTTCGGTTTTCCACTGCAGCATCTCGTCGCTCACCTGCCGGATAATTTTGTGCGGATTGCCTACTACTAAGCTGCGGGGCGGAATAACTTCATCGGCCTTGATAAAGCTCAGGGCCCCGATGATGCACTCGTCGCCAATTTCCACCCGGTCCATGAGTACGGCGTTCATGCCGACCAGGACGTTACGGCCCACGGTGGCGCCGTGGATGATGGCGCCGTGGCCGATGTGGGCCATTTCCTTGAGCCGGGTAGTCGTGCCGGGAAACATGTGGACGGTGCAGTTTTCCTGCACGTTGCAGTTGTCCTCGATGATAATCTGGCCCCAGTCGCCACGAATGGCCGCGCCGGGCCCGATGTAGACATTGCGGCCGATAATGACGTTGCCCGTCACGGCCGCCTGCGGGTGCACGAAGGCCGACTCGTGCACGACCGGAACAATGCCGTTGAACGAGTAGATCATACCTTTTCGATGATGGCTGCGTAGCCTTGGCCCACGCCCACACACATGGTCACGAGGGCGTAGCGCTTGTTTTGCTTGTGCAGCTCCAGGGCGGCCGTGTTCAGGATGCGGGCCCCGCTCATGCCCAGCGGGTGACCTAGGGCAATGGCCCCGCCGTTGGGGTTAATGCGCGGGTCGTTGCCTTCCAGGCCCAGACCCCGCACGCAGGCCAGGGTTTGGGCGGCAAACGCTTCGTTGAATTCAATCAAATCTATCTGGTCGAGCGTGAGGCCGGCTTTCTTCAGCGCCAGCTGGGATGCCGGCACCGGCCCGATGCCCATCGTGCGGGGCTCCACGCCCGCCACGCCCATCGAAACCAGACGGGCCCGGGGCGTGAGGTTGTGTTGCTTGATACCATCCTCCGAGGCCAGTAACAGAGCCGCGGCGCCGTCGTTCAAACCCGACGAGTTGCCGGCTGTAACCGAGCCGTTTTTACGGAAGGCGGGCCGCAGCTTGGCCAGCACGTCCAGGGTCGTTTCCGATTTGATGAACTCGTCCTTCGTAAACAGCACCGGTTCACCCTTGCGCTGGGGAATGGGTACGCCCACGATTTCCTCGGCGAAGCGGCCCGAGTCCCGGGCCCGGCCGGCCCGCTGGTGCGACTCGTAGGCAAACTGGTCCTGGTCTTCGCGGTTGATGTGGTACTGGTCCACAAGGTTTTCGGCCGTTTCGCCCATGGCGTCGATGCCGTACATAGCCTCCAGCTTTTCGTTGACAAAGCGCCACCCGAAGCTCGAATCGTACATCTTCGAGTCGGTGCCGAAGGCTTTGCTGGGCTTGGACATGACGTAGGGCGCGCGGGTCATGCTTTCCACGCCGCCGGAAATGAACAGGTCCCCGTCGCCGCTCTGAATGGCGCGCGCGGCGGCAATGCTAGCCGACAAACCCGAGGCGCAGAGGCGGTTCACGGTTTCGCCGGGTACAGAGGTAGGCAGGCCGGCCAGCAGCAGGGCCATGCGGGCCACATTGCGGTTGTCTTCCCCGGCCTGGTTGGCACAGCCCAGAATGACGTCGGCAATGCCGGCCGGGTCCACGCCGGGGTTACGCTTTAAGAGCTCCTCAATGACCAGGGCCGCCATGTCGTCGGGGCGGACGGCGGCTAGGCTGCCGCCGAAGTTGCCGATGGGCGTGCGGATTCCGTCTACTAAATAAGCCTGCTTCATATGGGTTATTCGCTGTCTAAAATCTGGTTGCTGGTGCGGTAAGCCGTGCCTTTGAACAAGGCCAGCAGCGTACCGTGCTGGTTGGTCAGGCGAATATTATAGACGCCGACTTTGTGCTTGAGGCCTTCTTCCCGGGCCTCCACGGTAATCACGTCGCCGAGCTTGCCGGCTTCGAGGTAGTCGATGGTGACGGTGAGGCCCACGCTTTGGCGGCCGTGGCTGTTGCAGGCGAAGGCAAAGGCTGAGTCGGCCGCCGAAAACGTGACGCCGCCGTGCAGGGCCTGGAAGCCATTGAGCATGTCGGGCCGCACGGTGAAGTGCAGGCGGCAGTAGCCGGGGCCTACTTCGTCGACTTCCAGACCGAGCAGCTTGCTGAAAGCGTCGTGCCGGAGCATGCGCTCCTTCACGGCTTCGGCCAGCGCATTGCTAGCGGCTGAGGGCTGACTCATGCTGGAAAAACGTCTGGTTCTGGCGGACCATGCGGCGCAGCAGGGTGCTGGCGCGGTACCGGTCCTCGTGGTATTCGTCGTAGAGCTCGTCAAGCGTTTTGAGCACGTTTTCTACGCCCAGCTCATCGGCCCAGGCGAGCAGGCCCTTGGGGTAGTTCACACCCTTGGTCATGGCCAGCTCCAGGTCTTCTTTGGAGGCTACGTTTAGGTGCAGCGCATCCACGGCTTCGTTGATGAGCATGGCCAGCACCCGGTTCACGATACTGCGGCCCAGGGTTTCGTCGCGGGTAGGTTCGGGCGGCACGGCGCCTTCGGCGTAGTTATAGAAGCCGCGGCCCGACTTGCGGCCGTAGTAGCCGGCCTCGAACAGACGCTTCTGGGTGAAAGACGGCTTAAAGCGCGGGTCGAAGAAAAAGGCGGTGAAAACCGACTCGGTGACCCGGTAATTCACGTCGTGGCCGATGAAATCCATGAGGGTGAACGGGCCCATGCGGAAGCCGCCCAGCTCGGTCAGGGCCCAGTCAATGGTGGCCATGTCGGCAATACCTTCTTCCAGGATGCGGATGGCCTCGCCGTAGAAAGGCCGGGCCACGCGGTTGACGATAAAGCCCGGGGTATCCTTGGTCAGGACCGGCTGCTTGCCCCAGCTTTGGACCAAATCCCGCACCTCCTCCGCCAATCCGACGCGCGTCTGCACCGCCGGAATAACTTCCACCAGCTGCATAACGGGCGCGGGGTTGAAGAAGTGAATGCCGATAAACCGCTCAGGCTTCTGGCAGGCAGCGGCAATGGAAGCAATAGACAGCGAAGACGTGTTGGAGGCCAGAATGCAGGTGTCGGGCACCAGCATTTCCACCTCCCGGAACAGCTGCTGCTTTACGGCCAAATCTTCCACAATGGCTTCGAGCACCAGTTCGCAGTCGTTGAAGGCGCCAATGTCCTGGGTCAGGTGGAGGCGGCCGAAGATGTCGGCGGACTTTTCGGCGGTCAGCTTGCCTTTCTCAGTCAGCTTATCCAGGCTGCCTTGAATCGACTTACCGGCGCGGTCGAGGGCCTGGCGGTTCTGGTCAAGCAGCCGCACCGTGTGGCCGGCGGTGGCTACCACCTGCGCAATTCCCGCGCCCATGGCGCCGCTGCCGATAATTCCGATGATCATGGGGAAATAGTGAGGTGGTGAAATGGTGAACTAGTGAGTTTGATGTTCTGGTGGTGCCAATTGCGCATAAGGCGCAAATTGTACGACAACTCACTATTTCACCGCTATGCGTGGCATTTGAAGTAGTCGAAGGGCTCGTGGCAATCGTCGCACTGGTAGTGGGCTTTGCAAGCCGTGGAGCCGAACTGACTGATGAGGTGGGTGTGCTCGGACTTGCAGAGCGGGCAGCGCACGGCCGTGTCCTTACCAAAAAGATTGAGCATGTGTCCGGTGGCCGTACCATCCACGGGCGGGGCAATGCCGTAGGCTTCGAGCTTTTCACGCCCGGCCTGGCTCATCCAGTCGGTGGTCCAGGCCGGGCTGAGCTGGTTGTGAATGGTTACCTGGGTGATGCCCTCGGCCAGCAGGCGCAGCCGGATTTCGGTGGCAATGGTGTTCATGGCCGGGCAGCCGGAATACGTCGGCGTGATGCTCACCGTAACCTGCTCGCCTTGAATTGTCACGCCCCGCACGATGCCCAGGTCCAGAATGCTGAGCACGGGCACCTCGGGGTCCGATACTTCTTCCAGTAGCTGCCAGATGCGTTCCTCGGTCGGCACCGTGCTTACCATTGCAAGCCCGGATAAGTGCGTTGCATGTACTGCAGCTCGGCCAGAATATAACCCAGGTGCTCGGTGTGGCGGCCTTCTTTGCCGCCGGTCATCATGAACACGCCCTGGGGCACTGGCACGGTGGCTTCCTGGAACACATGGCTGAGGTGGGCTTCCATAGCGGGCAGCAGAGCGGCGTAGTCGGGGATAACACCGGAAGCTTGCAAGGCCTGTTCGGTGGCCGTAGCCTTGGTCAGCTCACCCGAGTAGCGCCAGAGGTTGTCCAGGGCTTTGTCGAGGCGTTTGCGGCTTTCCTCCGTACCGTCGCCCAGGCGAATCATCCACTCCGAGCTCCACTTCAAATGATACGCGGCTTCCTTCACGGCCTTTTCGGCAACGGCGGCCAGGCGCTCATCGGGGCTGTTTTTGAGCTCCCGCAGGAAGTGGTAGTGGAAATTGTCGAACAGGAATTGCCGGGTCACGGTGTCGGCGAAGTCGCCGTTGGGCTGTTCCACCAGCAGCGGATTCTTGTACTCCACGGCCAAGCGCAAAAAAGCGAGGTCGTCTTCGGTGCGGCCCTGGCCTTCCAGCTCGGCGGCGTACTGGTAGAGGCTGCGGGTTTCCCCCAGCAAATCGAGGGCAATGTTGGCCATAGCCAGATCCTGCTCCAGCACCGGGCCGTGCCCGCACCATTCCGAGAGGCGGTGGCCCAGAATCAGGCTGGTATCGGCCAGCTGCAGCACGTACTGAAACAGCTGCTGGCGCAGCTCGGGCGCGTAGGCGTTCAGGGACGAGGTTTCGGAAGGGACAACTTGCATAGCGGCGGAGGGTTAAGACGGGAAAGGTCGGTGCTGAGGGAGCCGACAGCTTACATGTGCTTGATGGAATCCGGAACCTGGTAGAAGGTCGGGTGCCGGTACACTTTGTCGTTGGCCGGGTCGTAGAAGGCCTCGGCGTCGTCGGGGTTGGAGGCGTGTACGTGCTGGCTTTCCACGACCCAGATGCTGATGCCTTCGAGGCGGCGGGTGTACACGTCGCGGGCGTTCTGGATGGCCATGGTGGCGTCGGCGGCGTGCAGGCTGCCCACGTGCTTATGGTCGAGGCCCTGCTTGCTGCGGATGAAAACTTCCCACAGCGGCCATTCGGATTGTGTCATCTTCGGTCTGGAATGTAGAGACGCATACTTGCGTCTCAATCGTTGTTTACTAGGCGTCGTTGAAATCAAGACGTTCAACACTGAGACGCAAGTATGCGTCTCTACATCGTTCAGCTTATGCGGCTTGGATTTCGGCGCGCTCGGCTCGTTTCTTGGCGTGGGCCAAGGCGGCTTCGCGCACCCAGGCACCTTCCTCGTGGGCTTTTACCCGGGCCCCGAGGCGGTCCTTGTTGCACATGCCGTTGCCTTTTACCACGTTCCAGAATTCCTCCCAGTTTACGTCGCCGAAGTCGTAGCCCTTTTTGGTCTCGTTCCACTTCAGCGCGGGGTCGGGCACGGTCAGGCCCAGGAATTCGGCCTGGGGCACCATCATGTCCACGAATTTCTGGCGCAGCTCGTCGTTGGTGAAGCGCTTGATGCGCCACTTCATGCTCTGCTCGGTGTTGGGCGAATCGGCGTCTTTGGGGCCGAACATCATCAGCGTGGGCCACCACCAGCGGTTTAGGGCTTCCTGAGCCATGGCTTTCTGCTCGGGCGCGCCTTCGCACAGGGTCTGCATGATTTCAAATCCCTGACGCTGGTGGAAGCTTTCCTCCTTGCACACCCGCACCATGGCCCGGGCGTAGGGACCGTACGACGTGCGGCAGAGCGGCACCTGGTTTAGAATGGCGGCGCCATCTACGAGCCAGCCCACGGTGCCCATATCGGCCCAGGAGAGGGTGGGGTAGTTGAAAATGCTGGAATACTTGGCTTTGCCCGAGTGCAGGTCGGCCAGCATCTGGTCGCGGGAGGCACCTAGGGTTTCGGCCGCGCTGTAGAGGTAGAGGCCGTGGCCGGCTTCGTCCTGCACTTTGCTCAGCAGAATGGATTTGCGCTTCAGCGAAGGGGCGCGGGTAATCCAGTTGCCTTCGGGCAGCATACCGACCAGCTCGGAGTGGGCGTGCTGGGAAATTTGCCGAATCAGCGTCTTGCGGTACGCATCGGGCATCCAGTCCTTAGGCTCAATACGAACGTCCGCGTCAATGCGGGCCTGAAACTGCTCTTCGAGGTTGATTTCTACCGTTTCCATGCGCTTTCAACAAAGTTTAACTAACATTCGTTAGTTAAAAGTAAGAAAAATATCGGGTTGCTATACAAAGCTTTGCTTGTGTCCAAGCGAATTATGATATGATCAGGACTTAAAGAGGGTGTAAGAGTTTATTGAACTGGTTCTTACATCCTGAGTAAACTGGCTTAGCCCTTCGTTTTCATGAAACAAGCGGCTTTGAATCCGTTGACCGTTAACATACCAACGTTTCATAATTAAGCGGCTCTGAAAGAAGATATAATCCTCCCTGCGGATACCATTTTCAAGACTTTTAACAGTCCATAATTTACTTGTAGTCATATCGACAGCCGCTACTGGTCGAAATCCACCAACACTTTTTCCGACGTCGGACGAGCCTGGCAGGAGAGGACGTAGCCTTTGGCCACTTCAGTGTCGGAGAGAGAGTAGTTGACGTCCATTTCCACCTGGCCTTCCACCACCCGGCAGCGGCAGGTGCTGCACATGCCGTTTTTGCAGGAGTAGGGCGCGTCTACGCCGGTTTCGAGCAGGGCATCCAGGATGGTGTTGCCGTAGTACGACATTTCCAGGATGCGGGTGTTGCCGTCGAGTTGCACGGTGACCTGGCTGTGCTTGTCGTCTTCGCCGGCGGGGCGCACTTTGGCCGGGCCGGCCTGGGTTTTGCCGCCGCCCGTGGTGCCGAACATTTCGAAGTGAATCTTCTCGGGGGCCACGCCGGCACTGGTCAGGGCAGCTTTTACGCCCAGAATCATTTCTTCAGGGCCACAGATAAAGCACTCGTCAATCTGGCTCGGGGTTAGAATTTTCTGCAGGAACAGCTCGGTTTTCGGCTGGTCGATGCGGCCGAAGAGCAGGTCGGTGTCGCCCTGCTCCCGGCTCAGGATGTGGTACACGCTCAGGCGCTTGAGAAACTTGTTTTTGAGCGCCTCGATGCCCTCCTTGAAGATGATGGAGTTGCGGCCCCGGTTGCCGTAAATGAGCGTGACCCGGCTTTGGGGCTCGGTCAGGAGCACAGTTTTGATGATGCTGAAGACGGGGGTAATGCCGCTGCCGGCCGCAAACATGACGTAGTGCTTGGCCTGCTCGGGGTGGAGCTCGGTGTAGAAGTGGCCCGCCGGTGGCATTACGTCCAGCTCTTCGCCGACCTTGAACGTGTCCACGGCCGAGGAGGAAAACCGACCCTCGGGCACCTTCTTAATGGCCACCTGCCACTCATTTTCCAGGGGGCTGCTGCAAATCGAGTAGGAGCGGCGCAGCTCTTCACCGTTGTGCTCCCGCCGGAAAGTCAGGTACTGGCCCTGGGTAAAGCGGAAGGTGTCGCGCAGGTCCTCGGGCACGTCCAACGATACCACCACGCTGTCGGGCGTTTCCTTTTCGATGCGCTTGATGCGGACTTTGTGAAATCGACTCATTCGAGTTTTTAGTTGTTAGTTGCTCGTTGTCAGTTGTTGGTTCTGGTAGTTGTCAGTTGTTCGTTGGTAGTTGTCAGTCAAGGTCGCACTACGACCAATTGCAACTATCGTCGAACTTCTACCAACTGACAACCAACAACTCCTTTACTTGGCCAGGCCGTTGAGCAGGATGGTCATGATGTTTTCTTCGAGCTCTTCGGCCGTAATGCCGCGGCCGGGGCGGTACCAGAGCTCTACCCAGCGCACAGCCGACAGAATCGTGAACAAGGCCACCGACACGTTCATGGGCTGAAACTCCCCGGCTTCAATACCCTGCTCAATTAGCGCGGCGAAGCCCTTTTCGTAGCTTTTGCGGGCGTCCTTGAACTGCTGCAGCTTATCGTCGCTGAGGTATTTCCAGTCGTTATTGGCTACCGATACAGCCGCGCCGTCCTCAATCATGAGGCGGATGTGGAGCCGGATCAGGGCCTGAAGCTTGCCCACGTAGGACACCGGCAGCTGCTCGATTTCGTGAAGCTGGGAGATATACGTGTTGGAGACGTGAAAGCAGATGCTTTCCAGAATGTCGTCCTTGGAGCTGATGTGGTTGTACATGCTGGCCGCTTCCATGCCTACCTGGGAACCCAGGTCGCGCATGGACGTGCCGCTAAAGCCCTTGGCTTTGAAGAGCTTGGCGGCTTCTTCCAAAATAACCTGCCGTTTGTTGGTTTTAACTTTTTTAGCCATTCAGCTTACCGAAAATAAAGCGTGCAAGAAAGGGCGGGTGGGTTTGGATGGGGATGTAAGAGAGGTAAAGCTAGAAGAAGCGCCGCATTTTGCCGCGGCTAAGGCTACGGCACGTTGCGCAGGTCCTGGACCTTGCTCAGCTTACCACCCTCACTGCGCGGCAATTCGCCGAAGCCCACCAGCTGTACTTGCATGCTCAGGCCAATGTTGTCCTTGATTTTCTTGGCAAACGTGCCCTGCAGCGTCCGTAGGCACTCGTGCTGCCCGAGGGCGGCTTCCGTTACCGTCGTCAGCTCCAGGCGGCGCATCAGCTCCTCACTGATTTCCACACTAACAGCCACCTCATCGAGGCTGCCGCGGCGGGAGGCTACTACCTGGTAATACGGACTCAGATGCTGCAGCTCCTGCAGAATGGCCTCGACCTGGGTAGGAAAGAAGTTGACGCCGCGGATGATGAGCATGTCATCGGACCGGCCCCGAATCGGGCCCATCTTCACGTGGGTCCGGCTCCGGGACTCCCCGTAGTAAAGGTTGGTGATGTCGTTGGTCCAGTAGCGCAGGATGGGCATGGCCTTTTTGGTGAGCGTCGTAAACACCAGCACGCCCAATTCGCCCTCGGCCACTGGCTCCCCGGTATCCTTGTCGACAACCTCGGGGTAGAAATGGTCTTCCCAGATGTAGCTGCCCGTGCCCCGTTCCGCTACGTCTTCCTGCGACACGCCCGGACCCATAATTTCGCTCAGCCCGTAGATGTTGGTGGCCTGCACCCGCAGCCCGCTTTCCACCTGCTGGCGGATGGTTTCCGTCCAGGGCTCGGCGCCCAGCACGGCGTGCCGCAGGTTAAGGGCATCGGCGGGAATGCCCCGCCGCCGGATTTCCTCGGCCAGCACCTGGGCGTAAGAGGGCGTGGCACAGATGATTTCGGGTTGAAAATCCTGGAGCAGCTGTAGTTGCCGGTCGGTGCCCCCGCCCGACACGGGAATCACGGTGAGGCCCAGCTTTTCAGCCCCGTAGTGAATACCCAGGCCGCCCGTAAACAGGCCGTAGCCGTAGGCGTTCTGCAGCTTCATGCCCGGGCGGCAGCCCGCCGCGGCCAAGGACCGGGCTACTACCTCCGCGAAAGTATTGAGGTCCTCGGCCGTGTACCCTACCACGGTCGCCTTGCCGGTGGTGCCGCTGGAGCAGTGCAGGCGGGCTACCTCGGACTGGGGCACGGCAAACAGACCGAAAGGGTAAGTGTCGCGAAAGTCGGTTTTGTGGGTAAAGCCCAGCTTGGTAATGTCTGCCAGACCCTTAAAAGAAGAAGGATGAATGCCCAGAGCATCAAACTTTGCTTTGTAAAAGGGCACCCGGTGGTATACATAGTCAACCTGCTGCTTCAGACGAGCATTCTGCAGCTCCCGCAGCTGAGCGAGTGGCATCCGTTCTAGTTCCGGTTGGAAAAGCATGGCAACAGGGTGAGAGAAACGAAAAGGCTACTAAAAGTAGACGGGTTTGCTTACAAAAACAAACGTTTGTTAGTTTTTGGTGCAGGGTTGGCAACCGGCCTACCGCAAAAGAAGGGCGTTGGGCACCAGTGAACATCAAAACGCTGGTACTGCCTCCAAAGTAGGATGCAGTACCAGCGCGTAAACTGTTGCCTCGAATACGTGGGGCTAAGCCAGCAGATTGTGGGGCAAGCTGATCAGGTTCAGGTAGGGATAGAGGCCAGCTTGCTCAACAAACGGCCGCACATAGGCCACGCCGGCCGTGGGCAGTTGCCGCCACAGCTCACAGTAGTAGCCATCCAGGCAGTAAAGGTCGACCACGAAGGAGCCGCAGGAGCGCGTGACCATGAAGACGCCCCAGACTTTGGCATAGGCCTGCTGCTCGGGCCCGGACAGCGTCCGGAAGGTGGAATAGGCTAGCATACTCTAAAAATCCGCTGTTGCAGATGAACGTTGCATGAAGCCCAAACCGGTTAGTGAAACGGCCGCTTCTTGACCATGCCGCCTTCCGCATCATCGATACTGTGCTGAATGACAAAGGCCTGCGGATCGAGGCGGCGAACTTCGGTGCGCAGCTGGGGCAGCTCCAGGCGGGTTACGACCGTAAACACGATGTCCATGTCCAGGTCCCGGTCGCCGCGCTTGCCGTAGCCGCGCTTGCCCTGGTAAATGGTTACGCCCCGGCCCAGGTTGGTAGTAATAGCTTCGCGAATGGCCTCGCTACGGGCTGAAATGATGGTAACGCCAGTATACTGCTCGATGCCATTGAGCAGAAAGTCCAGCGTTTTGGAAGCTGCCACGTAGGTCAGAATCGAGTACATGGCTGTTTGAATACCCAGCACAAAGGCCGCCACGCCGAAGATAAATACGTTGAGGACCAGAATAACGTCACTTACCTTGAGCAGGGGCGTGTGCTTGTTGATGAGCAGCGCGGCTACTTCGGTACCATCCAGCACAGCTCCGCCCCGCATCGCCAGCCCGATACCGGCCCCGATGAAGACGCCGCCGAACACGGAGGTCAGCAGCAAATCTTTGGTCACATCGGGGTAAGGAACCACGGCCAGGGCCAACGACAGCCCGGCAATGGCGGCGGCGCTTTTCAGGGCAAAGCCCAGCCCGATCTGGCGGTAGCCCAAAATGACGAAGGGCAGATTGATGATGAGCAGCAGCCAGGATAGCGGAATGCCCAGTGCGGCCGATAGCAGCATGGAAATACCCGTCACGCCGCCGTCGATGAAGTGGCTCGACAGCAAAAAGCCTTTCAGGCCCATGCCCGCGCACAGAATGCCCAGCACGATGAGGCCGACGCTTTTGATTTTTTGAAATAAGTGACCCGGTTCGTCGGCGGGCAAAGAAGTAGGTGAGGACATAGAAGGAGATAAGCGTTGGCGCAACTGGCGCAAAACGATGAGTTGAGGAATGAGCATGCGCGACGAGAAAGTAAGCCTTAATCAGCTTCGGTGGTTTCGTTACTAAGCTCGGCCGTTATTGTACGGCCGTGGCGCCGATCCAGCCAGTCCATGACCGGCGTAGCCAGGATTCCGTGCAGGCAGATAGACACCAGCATCGTGAAGCCCAGAATGGACCAGAGCTGCCGTGCCGCGGGAAACTCGGCCTTGGTGAGGGCAAAAGCCAGGTAAAAAATGGAGCCAATACCCCGGATTCCGAAAAAGGAAATGATAATACGCTCGGCCAGCGTAACGCGGGAAGAGCGGGCCAGGGTGAGCAATCCGCCCAGGGGCCGGATGACGAGCAGCAGCAGTAGCCCCAGGGCCGCCCCGGTCCAGGTGAGCTCACTCAGCAGACCGCGCATGATGGCGCCGCCAAACAAAATCAGAATGACGACGATGAACAGGCGCTCCAGCTGGTCGGTGAAGGCGTGCATCTGCTTGTGGTATTCGTGGCGCCGCTCCCGGCTGCGCAGCGTCACGGCGGCAATAAACACGGCCAGAAAGCCGTAGCCGTGTACCAGTTCGGTGAGGCCGTAGGTGATGAGCGTGACGGCCAGGGCCACGAAGCCGTAGGCCCCGGTCTTGATGCTGATGCGCTTGGGCAGGCTGAAAATCAGGTAGGCCAGCAGCTTGCCCGACACCACACCAAACACCAGGGCTGCCACCGTACGGTATACCACGTCCAGCCACAGCCAGTGCCCTAGCTTTTCGGGCAAAGAACCAGCGGCGGCGGGCAGCAGAGCCAGGGCCAGGTACACGAAGGGAAACGCCAGCCCGTCGTTGAGGCCCGCCTCGCCGGTCAGGGCAAAGCGCACGTTATCCTCGCGGCCTTCGCCGGGGTCCCCGACCTGAACGTCGCCGGCCAGTACCGGGTCGGTGGGGGCCAGGGCCGAAGCCAGCAGCAGGGCCGAGGCCAGCGGTAAGCCTACTAGGGCCCAGCCCGCCAGCGTCAGGCTAGCAATGGTTAGTACCATCAGGACCAGCACCAAGAGTAGCGGCGTGCGCCAGGTACGCAGGGAGAAGGACCGGTCAATCTTGAGGCCGGTGCCGGTGAGGGCGACAATGACGCAGAGCTCGGAAATGTGGGTTATCAACTCCTGATGCGCAAATGGGTCGGTGGGCAGTTCCAGGGGCAGCGCATAGATGGCCATTCCCAGACCCAGGTACAGCACCGGGTAAGACAGCGGGTATTTTTCCAGCAACGACGGTAGCCAGGCTACCCCTAGAATGGCCACTCCCAGAATAACCAGCGTGGTAGTGTAGAGAGGCATAGGATGCAAAGGGAGAAGGCCGGGCTCCGCAAGCCGCCCGTTTGGGGAAGCCACTGGAGCCCAGCTATACATGGATACCCCGGCCGCCAGTGCTAGGTTAGAGCCGCAGCCGAAGCAAAATCAGCAGGAAAGGGAGCCGGCCGCTAGAGCGTACGTAATAGCACGCCTCTACGGTCACTAGGCAAGGTCTTGACCCTAAGGGGCGTTGGGTGAGACCGACGCGCGCAACCGGGGCCGCAGCAGCGGGCTGGCGGCCGAAGCTGGCACCTGCGTAATAGGACCCGGCACGGGGAGCCGAACCCGGAAAAATCCTGGAAAATCGGCAGGGAGCAGCAGAGCCAAAGCAGGAGCATCCGGGCGGAACAGCCCCAGGTGCGGTGGCGGACACGCTTCCAACTGAAGCACGTCGGTCCGTTCCGGCTGGGTTTGATGCACTGCGCCCAGGTGGCCGGGCCGAACCGTAACTAGCTGGCGCGGCGTGGCCCCAACCGGCCCTGCGGCCAGCCATAGCAGCCCGAGCAGCAGGTAAGCCCGCAGGCAGAGCGCTATGGAAGTCGGGTTGGACAAATAAGTCGGGTTAGCGGGCGAAAGGTACTTCCACTAGAACGAAGTCCCGGCTTTTGAGTTGGCTTACTGCTTTTCCTGCGGGGCGCTGCTAAGCGGAAAGTGGCGTGGCCGGCAGCCAGATGGTAAAGGTAGTGCCCTGCTCGGAGGAAGCCACTTGCAGGCGCAGGGCGTGAAATTGGGCAATAGTGCGCACCAGGGCCAGACCCAGGCCGTAGCCTTCGGCGGAGTGCGCGTTGCCCGCCCGCCGAAACCGCTCAAACAAGTGGGGCAGGTGCTCGGCCGGAATAGGCTTGCCGGTATTGAAGAGCTGCACCGTATACGGCTGTCCAGCCAGTTGCTGGCCCGAAATCCGGATTTGCCCGCCGGTGTGGTTGTACTTGACGGCGTTGCTGAGCAGGTTGTAGAAAAAGGTAAACAGCAGACTGCCGTTGGCCGCCCCAATGGTCGGCTCGCCTTCCAGGGCCCAGTCCACGGTCAGGTTTTCGTCGGCAATCCGGTCTTCCAGCTCGGCCACCACGTCGTGCAGCACCTGGCGCACCACTACTTGGTCGTTGCGGGCGTACTGCTCGTTTTCGATGCGCGAAATCATGAGCAACGTGCGCAGGGTAGCCGTGAGCCGGTGCAGGGTGCGCTGGGAAGTTACAATCTGCTGCTCGGCTTCCTCGGGCAGGTTTTCGGCCTGCAGCATGTTCTCGAAGCGGTTTTGCAGAATGCTGACCGGCGTGAGC
This sequence comes from Hymenobacter cellulosivorans, assembly GCF_022919135.1. Taxonomy (NCBI): domain Bacteria; kingdom Pseudomonadati; phylum Bacteroidota; class Cytophagia; order Cytophagales; family Hymenobacteraceae; genus Hymenobacter; species Hymenobacter cellulosivorans. The sequence continues at coordinate 2,671,724 of NZ_CP095049.1, forward strand.
AGCTCGTGCGACGCATTGGCAATAAATTCGCGCTCCTGCTCAAACACCAGCCGGATTTTCTGCAGCATCCGCCGGATGGTGGCATCTAGGTATTTGAAATCGGAAGTGGTGGTGGGCAGAGGCGGTAGGGGCGCCGGCATGGGCCCCTGTACGGCCCGCAGCCGCTCCACAATCTGGTCCACAGGCCGCAGCAGGTAGTTGATAACGCCTAGCTCGATCAGCAAAGTAGTCAGCACGGCAAAGGCCAGGGCATAGGCCGCCAGGGACCGAAGCAGGGCGTACACGTCCTCAACCGAGGCTATGCTCTTCCCGATTTCAACCGTGTAGCGCTGCCCCTCCAGGGCAAACGTGTGCCGCAGCACCCGAAAGTCGACCAGCTCGCCGTGCTGCTGCCGCGGCAGCGTAGCCACCGTATCGGACTGGGTGCCGACGGCGTGGCGCAACTCGATGAACTCGTCCTGCAGCAGGTCGTAGTGAACTTTCTGGTTGGGATACGGCTCGGTCAGGAAGCTCGTAATGCCGATCTGGCCGATGCGGCGCATCACCCGCTGCTGCTCACTGCGCAGCGAGGCATCGGTGTGGCGCAAGGCCAGGGTTTCCACAATCCAGGGCAGGGCCAGCAGCAGTATTACCGCCATCAGGGCCTTGGACAGGGTCGTTAGCAGAACGAGCTTTTGCTGGAGTTTCACACGTCCTGGGTTGGTTTGAAGCGGTAACCGATGCCGCGCACGGTCTCAATCCAGTCGTGGGTATCAAATGCGCCAAGCTTCTTGCGAATGTTCTTCATGTGCACATCGATGAAGTTCGAGTCGTGGTCGTCCCGGTCGCTGATCATGTTGCCCCAGATATGCTCGCTGAGCTGCATGCGCGTGAGCACCCGGCCGCGGTGCAGCAGCAGGTAGTGCAGCAGGTCGAACTCGCGGCGGGTAAGCACCACCTCCGTGCCGCCGTGCCGCAACGACCGTTCGCTGAGGTTAATCACGAAGCCGCCGAACGACAGGGTTTCCTGCGTCACGCCGTGCTTGCGGCGGGTGATGGCCTGCATCCGGGAGCCCAGCTCTAGCAAGGAATAAGGCTTGGGCAGGTAATCGTCGGCGCCGAGCTGTAGCCCGCTGATGCGGTCATCAACGGAGCCCCGGGCGCTGAGAATGATGATGGACGCCTGCAGATTGTGCTGTTTGCGGGCTTCGGCCAGCAGCTGCAATCCATCCTGATCGGGCAAGCCCAGGTCCAGCAACACGAAGTCGTACTCATTCACGTAAAGCTTTTCCGACGCCTCGGCCCCGGTGCGGGCAAAGTCGCAGTAATAGTGCTCGTGCTGCAGAAACAGGGCCAGCTCCTGAGCCAGGGCATTGTCATCTTCAACAATCAGAACGTTCATAGGGGGCAGGGGAAAACAAGGCGGGAAAGACGCGGGCCGGCGGGCAGGCCCGCTAAAATACGGGAGAAGCAGGCATACGGGGCGACCATTCTCAATTTTAGGCAGCGCCGCTTATGCCAAATCGACGGGCCAAACTTCCGGAGCGCGCAGTGAAGAGAATATGAAGGCCCACTGCCGGCAGCCCGCCCCTCAAAATCCACGTAGAGGCTGGATTGGGCAACTATCCCGCGGTGAAGAGTCTTACCTTGGCCGCTTAAATCACCTAATTCCACCGCATGAGCACGGTAATCATTAACAGTCTTGAGGAGCTGGAACAGTACGAGGGTCAGGACCTCGGCATATCCGAGTACCACACCATCACCCAGGAGCAAATCAATCAATTCGCTGCTGCCACCCTGGATTTTCAGTGGATTCACACCGACCCCGAAAAGGCAAAAGCTGAGTCACCCTTCGGTGCTACCATTGCCCACGGCTACCTCACCGTGGCGCTGCTGCCCTATCTCTGGACCCAGGTTGCGCAGATCGAGAACCTGAAAATGCAGGTCAACTACGAGATTGAGGCCCTGCGCTTCAACCAGGCCGTGACGGTCAACAGCGAGGTGCGGCTGCGGGCCAAGGTGCTGACCGTGAAAAATCTGCGCGGCACGGCCAAGGCCCGAATTGAGGTAATAATGGAAGTAAAAGACGCGAAAAAGCCGGCCTTCAGTGGCATTATTACATTTCTCTACCACTTCCTATAGGGCACGCAGGGCTGCCGCGCCTGGCTTACAACTCCGGTTCAGCTTTCGCGTACATCCAACGCTTCCCACCTGGGCATCGTAGTCCCGCGCGGCAGCCTCCTATTGCATGCTCAAATGGTTATTCTGCAGCGTCTGGGCCCTGTTGCTCGCGCCGCTTTCCGCCTCTGGCTATTCGGTGCTCACCCACCAGGCCAATATTGACTCGACCTGGAAACGATGCTTGGCGCCGCTCTTGCAGCAGCGCTACCCCGGCGCCACCGAGGAGCAGCTGCTTGAAGCCAAGGCCTATGCCTACGGCGGCTCCATCATTCAGGACATGGGGTTTTACCCCTTTGGTTCAGAGCTCTTTACCAATCTGACCCATTACGTGCGCTCGGGCGACTTCGTGCGCAACCTGCTCGATGAGGCCCAGGACCGCAACGAGTATGCCTTTGCCCTGGGCGCGCTGGGCCACTATGCGGCCGACATCAACGGCCACCCCGAGGGCACGAACAAAGCCATGCCGCTGGTGTACCCGGAGCTGGGGCAGAAGTTTGGCCGGAACATCACCTACGTGGAAGCGCCCAAGCAGCACACCCAGCTGGAATTTGCCTTCGACGTGGTGCAGGTAGCCAATGGCCGCTACCGCACCAGCGACTACCAGCGCTACGTGGGCTTTCAGGTAAGCAAGCGGGTGCTGGAAGTGGCCTTCAAGAAAACCTACGGCCTGGAGCTGGGCAAGGTCATTTTCAACGTGGACCTGAGCATCGGGTCCTTCCGCTTCGCCGTGCGCCAGCTGATTCCGGTAGCTAGCCGGGCCGCCTGGCAGTCCCAGAAAAAAGAAATCCGCAAACTCAGCCCCCTGGCCCGCCGCCGCGAGTACGTGTACCAGGAGAGTGAGCGAAAATTCCGCAAGCAGTTCGGCACGGCCTACGAGCACCCCGGCACCGGAGCCCGGATTCTGTCGTACTTCGTGCGGGTAATGCCCAAGATCGGGCCGCTCAAGCCCTTTGCGTTTCGGCCGCCCACGCCCGAGGCCCAGGAGTTGTTCAAGGCCAGCTTCCGGCAGGTAATTATTAAGTACTGCGCCCTGGTCGAGCAGGAGCCCAAAGACACCCTGGGCACCACGCCGGCACCACGCCTGGCCAACGCCGACTTCGACACCGGCCACCAAACCAAAGCCGGCGAATACGCCCTGGCCGACGAAACCTACGGCGAATGGTTGCGGACACTAGCCAAAGAGAAGTTCGACGGCATCAGTGGCCCGCAGAAGCAAAATATCCTGGCTTTTTACGGCACTACGCCCAAGGAACCCAAGGACGAAGATGAGAAGGAAGCCGCCAAGCGCAAGGAAACCCAGGAGGCCCTGCAGCAGCTCCGGACGCTGGAAGTGAAGTAGTGCAGGCAGCCAGGTGGTGTCTTGAACGTCAAACGCACCAGCTAGCGCCACTGGCAAAAACAGGTAGAGCTTAAGTGAACAGCCACTGCATAGCCGCACCTTCATCCCCAAACAGTCGCAGCTGGTAAGGCCGCTCGGCCGATAAGCCGTAGGTCAGGTACTCTCGCTGCTGGGCATCCGAGTCGTAGATGGTCAGGCGGGTGGGGGAGCAAAGCACGGCAATACGCAGCGGAAGCGGGGCCAAGCGGGTGCTGGCCAGTGGGTAAAAAGTATAATTGGTCCACTGGCCCAGTTCGGGGTTGAGCTGGTCACGGCGCCGCACGTCCAGCAGCCAGCGGGCTACGCCATGTTGTTCGGCTTCCTGGAGCACGGCTTCAAAATCGGCTTGCAGCTGGGGTACGGGCGCATCGCCGGGCCAGCGGACTATCAGCAGGTGCAGGTCGGGGCGGTAGAGTATGCTGCAGGCAGTGGGCGGAGAACCGGACATTCAGGAAGGCTAGCCGAAGCTTCGGGACGAAGTACGAAAGGCCCAAGATAGGAAAAGCGCCGGAGCTCAATGTGCTGAGTTCCGGCGCTTCTTCTCGGAGTGGTTATCGGTTACCCGCCTTGCTGCTGCACCAGCCCGCTACTCAGGCGGCGGAGCACGATTTCGGCCTGCTTGGCCTGAAAGCGGATGTCGAGCAGGCGCACTTCGGCGTCGAGCTGGGTGCGCTGAGCTTCGCGCAAGGCCAGGGGCGTAAGCAAACCCAGGCGGTAGCGTTCCAGGGCAATGGCCACGTTTTCGCGAGCCAGCAAAATGTTGGCTTCTTCCAGCTCCAGCAGCTGCAGGCGGTTCTGGTACTGGGCATAGGCCTGCTCGGCCTCGGCTTCCAGGCTTAGCTGCGTCTGGCTGAGCTGCAATTGGCTCTGCTCTTCCCCGATGCGGGCATTTTGCTCCAGGCGGCGGCGGTTGAAGCCGTCGAAAATCGGCACGGAGGCCACCACGCCGTAGTTGAGGCCGTAGTTGCGGCTGGTGTTGGTTACGAGCTGGCTGCCGAAGAAAGCGGCACCGTTTACGTTGCGGTTCAGGCCGTAGCCCGAGGTCAGACCGATCTGGGGGAAGCGGGAGGCGCGCACCAGCTTCCGGTCGTAGGTAGCCACTTCGATATTGGTGCGGGCGTTTTGCAGGCGGGGTTGTTTTGCTGAATGGCCTGGGCCACGGCGTCACGGTCCAGGTTGCGGGCCACCACAATGGAGTCGGCGGGCTGGAAGTTGAGGCGAGCGGAGCGGCCCAGCAGGTTGTTGAGGTTGATTTTGGCCGTGGCTAAGGCTTCCTGCTGCTGAATCAGGGCCGACCGGTCGGCATTGAAATCCACGCGGGCCGTGAGCACCTCTACCTTGGCACTCACCCCCACATCCACCCGGGCCTGGGTCAGGTCGATGCGGGCCTGGCCGATTTTCAGGGCCTCCTCAATCGACTTGATTTTGCCCGATTCGCGCACCACGGCAAAGTAGGCGCTGGTAATATCGGCTACGGTTTCCTCCAGCGTGGCGCGCGTGAGCTGCTGCTGACTCTGATTCAAGGCCTTGAGCCGGTCGTAGGCAATGAACATTCCGAACCCGTCGAACACCGTCCAGGTGGCGGCCACGTTGGCATTGAGCTGGTTCGACAGGGCGTTGCTGGCCGTGCTGGGCTCCGGTCGGCTCGAGGACTCCTGCCGCACGTTGTTGCGGTTGAAGTTGCGGGTCAGGTTGCCGTTCACGGTGGGCAGCTGGCCGGCATTGCCGCGGGTCACATTGTTTTCGGCAATCTGCTCGTCGGTGCGGGCCAGGCGGATGTTGTAGTTGTTTTCCAGCCCAATGCGGATAGCTTCGGCCAGCGTAAGTGGGGCGGCCGGGGCCACCGTTTCGGGCTTTTCCGTCTGGGGCTTGGCCGTCGGCTGCAACGTCGGGCGCCCGGCCGGCGTGGTGGGCTGCTGGGCCAGCACGGGCAGCGGCAACGCCAGCAGCAGCCAGGCACCGAGGTGTTGAAAGTAGCGGGAAGAGGAAGGAAACTGCATTCGAAACGAACTACAAACAAATAGAGGGAAAAGCCGGCGCCTGCCGCGTACGGGCAAAGCTGGCTTTGCGGAATAGGTTAAGCGGTTACGGCTTGCTTCTGTTCAACTTCTTCCGGCTTGGGCTTGTGGTTTTTGGCCGTGGCGAAATATGAGTACATCACCGGCACTACGTACAGCGTCAGGGCCGTGGCGAAGAACAGGCCGCCGACCACGCCGATACCCATGGCCCGCCGGCTCAGGGCGCCCGCACCGGTGGCAATGGCGATGGGCAGAATACCCAGAATGGCGCAGAGCGAGGTCATCAGGATGGGGCGGAAGCGGGCCGTCGCGCCTTCAATCAAACCGGTCATGTAGTCCTTGCCGTTCTCGACCTGCTGGTTAGCAAATTCCACGATGAGGATACCGTTCTTGGTCACCAGGCCCACCAGCATGATAATGCCGATCTGGGAGAACAGGTTGAGCGTCTGGTTGAAGTACCACAAGCTAAGCAAGGCGCCCGACAAGGCCAGCGGCACCGTCACCATGATGATGATCGGGTCACGGAAGCTTTCAAACTGGGCGGCCAGCACCAGATAAATCAGGATAAGAGCCAAGCCGAAGGCAAAGAGCAGCGAGGAGGAGCTTTCCTCGAAGTCGCGGGAAGCACCCGACAGCTCGGAGGAGAAGGTGTCGTCCAGGTTTTTCTCCGCAATGCTGCGCATGGCCGCAATTCCGTCGCCGAGGGTCTTGCCCGGGGCCAAGGACGCTGAGAAGGTGGCCGAGTTGTAGCGGTTAAAGCGGTAAAGCTGGGGTGGGGTGCTGCTCTCCGTCAGGCTGATAACGTTGTCGAGCTGCACCAAAGAGCCGTCGGCGCTTTTCACCGAGAGCAGGCGCACGTCGAGCGGCTGGTTGCGGTTTTCGCGCGCCACCTGCCCAATAATCTGGTACTGCTTGCCTTCCCGGATAAAATAGCCAAAGCGCTGCCCGCTGAGCCCGGCCTGTAGCGTCTGGCTGATGCTTTGCACCGACACACCCAGGCTTTGGGCCTTTTCGCGGTCAATATTTACGCGCAGCTCGGGCTTGTTAAACTTCAGGTTCACGTCCACGAACTGGAAGGTCGGGTCCTGGCGGGCGGCATCCAGAAACTTCGGTACGGCGGCCCGCAGCTTGTCGAAGTCCTGGGTCTGGATAACGAACTGCACCGGCAAGCCGCCCCCCCCACCACCGCCGCCGATGCTCTGGTCCTGCGAAACGGACGTGCGGGCCGCTGTCAGGCGCTTCACGCCCGCGCTGAGGCCGGCGGCAATCTGGTCCTGGGTGCGGGGGCGCTGGTCGGCATCAAGCAGCAGCACCCGGGCTGTGCCGGAGTTGGAGCCGCCGCCGAAACCAGGCGAAGTCACGGCAAACACGCTGCTCAGGCTTTTGTCGCCCGCCGAGTCCATGGCCATTTTGGTAACCTGGGCCATGTAGGCGTCCATGTACTCGAAGGAAGCTCCTTCCGGACCCGTGGCGTTGATATTGACGCGGCTACGGTCTTCTACCGGGGCCAGCTCCGAGGGAATGGCGCCCATGAAAAACCAGATGCCCACGCCCGTGCCGGCCACCACCAGCCAGGCCAGCCAGCGGTTGCGCAGGAAGGTTTGCAGGCTGTCTTGGTAGCCGCCAATCATGCTTTGGAAGAAGGGCTCAGTCTTGCGGTAAAACCAGTTGTGGGTTTCCTGGCGCTTGAGCAGCAAGGAGCACATCATCGGCGTCAGGGTCAACGAAACGAAGGCCGAAATCAGCACCGAGCCGGCCACCACAATACCGAATTCGCGGAACAGACGGCCGGTAATGCCCGTCAGGAACACCACCGGCAGGAACACGGCTGCCAGTACAATGGTGGTACTGATAACGGCCATCAGAATTTCCTCGGAGCCGTGGATGGCAGCCGTTTTGGGGTCTTCGCCTTCCTCAATGCGGGAGTAAATGTTTTCCAGTACCACAATGGCGTCGTCGACCACCAGGCCAATGGCCAGCACGATGGCCAGCAGCGTCAGCACGTTGATAGAGAAGTTGAGCAGGTACATCACGAAGAAAATACCCACCAACGACACCGGAATGGCTACTACTGGAATCAGCGTGGAGCGCCAGTCGCGCAAAAACAGGAAGATGATGATAACCACCAGCACGAAGGCCTCAATGATGGTGTGCTCCACCTCGTTGATGGACTTGCGGATGAAGACCGAGTTGTCGAAACCCGGCTTGAGTATTAGGTCCTTGGGTAAGTCCTTGCCGTAGAGCTCAATCCGCTTGTTGAATTCGTCGGCAATGTCAATCTGGTTGGAGCCGGGCTGGGGAATGACGGCCAACCCCACCATTGGCACGCCATTTACTTTGAAGATGGTCTGGTCGTTTTCGGGGTAGAGCTCGGCGTAGCCCACGTCGGAGAAGCGCACCAACGACGACTCATCCTTGCGGATAATCAGGTTGTTGAAGTCCTCTACCGAGGTCAGGCGGCCCATGGTGCGCAGCGTGAGCTGGGTATTTTGGCCCTGCACGGCGCCACTGGGCAGCTCCACATTTTCCCGGGTAAGGGCGGCCTGCACGTCCACGGGGCTTACGCTCAGGGCCGAGAGCTTCACGGGGTCCATCCACAGGCGCATGGAGTATTTTCGCTCGCCGTACACCCGTACTTCCGACACGCCCGGAATGGTCTGCAGACGCTCTTTGAGCGTGTTGTTGGCGTAGTCGGTCAGCTCCAGCAACGTGCGCTGGTTGGAGCTGAGGTAGGTCATGACAATGGGCTGGGAGTCGGCATTGGCCTTGCTCACGATGGGCGGGTCAATGTCGCGCGGGAGGCGGCCCTGCGCCCCCGAAACTTTGTCGCGCACGTCGTTGGCGGCCGTTTCCAGGTCGGCATCGAGGTCAAACTCGACCGTAATCTGGGTGCGGCCGTCCCGGGAGTTCGAGGTCAGGTTTTTGATGCCCGCAATGCCGTTGAGGGCTTCTTCGAGCGGCTCGGTTACCTGACCCTGCATTACGTCGGCCGAGGCCCCGGTGTAGCTGGCCGAAACCGTAATAATAGGTGGGTCCACACTCGGGTATTCCCGGATGCTGAGGTAGCGAAACCCGATGACGCCGAATATCACGATGACGAGACTCATCACGATGGCGAGGACCGGGCGGTTAATGCTGGTGGATGATAAGCTCATAGGTTATTGCTGCAAGGGTAGGCGCCGGGTCTGGCAGTACACGGCCCCGCCAAATTGTGCGGCAACCCTTGGCAGACCCGGCGGAAAATCTATTTGGTCACGCGTACCGCGTCGCCAGGCTTCACTTGCAGAATGCCGGTGCGAATTACGGAGTCCCCCACGGCCAAGCCGTCGGTAATCTGGATTACTTTATCGGAGCGAATACCAATCTTTACTTTCTTCGGTACCATCTTGCCGGCTTGTACGGTGTATACGCTGTAGCCGCTGGCCTCCGGAATCACCGATTCGGTCGGCACCTGCAGCGCGTCGGTCGACTCGCCCAATTGCAGGTTTACTTTCACGAAAGCGCCGGGGCGCAGCTCGTTGCTGGCGTTGGCGTAGCGGGCCCGTACGGGTTGGGTCCGGCTTACCGGGTCAATCTGCGGGTCAATGGCGTAGACCTTGGCGTCGTACTTTTTGTTGGTGCCTTCGTCGGTTACGCTTACCACGTCGCCCACGCGCACATTGGAGGCAAAGCGGCCGGGCACAGCAAAGTCAATCTTGACTGGCCGCACGCGGGAGAGGGTCGTAATTTCAGTGCCGGGGCTTACGTAGGTGCCCACAGTAGCAGTGGTCAGGCCTAACACGCCGTCGAAAGGAGCCCGCACGTAGGCTTTGGCCAACGACGCTTGCAGGGCTTTCAGGTCGGCCTGAGCCGTCAGGAGCTGGTTGTTGGCCTGCTCGTATTCCTGGGCGCTGATGTATTCTTTGTCCAGCAGGGTGCGCTGCCGCTTTTCCTGGTCCCGAAACAGCTGAATGTTGTACTGCTGCTTGCGAATGGCGGCCTGGGCTTCATCGGCGTTGATGCTGAACAGCAGCTGGCCCTTGCGCACGGGCTGTCCTTCGCGGATATTGAGGCTGGTAATCTTGCCCGACAGCTCGCTCTTAATCACCACCGCCTCATCCGGCATTACCGAACCCGTAGCGGCTACTTCGTCCGAGAGATTGGTGGGCTTCACCACGTACACCTGCACCGGCAGCTTTTGGCCGCCGCCCTTGGCCCCGCCTGCCCCGCCGGGGCCACCTTTGCCGGCACCGCCCCCGGCCGCGCCGCGGCCGCCACCGCCACCTTTGGCATCGGCGTTAGGAGAGGGGAAATACTTGATTTTGATAAAAGCCAGGGCGGCAATAACAGCCACCGTTAGTACAATCCACAACACTTTGCGCCCAGGGCGCGACTCAGTTTGTACCGTTTCTTGTTCGTATTGCATGTATAAGGGGATGTTTCCCAACTCGATTCAATCCGTAGCTGCCTTCGTAGCCGGCTGACGTTCAACAACGACGGGCCGCCCGGAAGGGTTCGGCCAAATCCTGCGGTCCATTTTGGCCTAGCCAGTAAGACCTGTTTCCAGCCCGCAGGTTTAAAGTTGTTAACAGGGGGTAAGACACAAAAAAAGCCTGCTGGTTGCAGGCTTTTTTTGTGTAGCGCGGGGCTACTTACATAGCTTTGGCGTTGATGTAGTTCTTAGCCAGGTTATTGAGCAGCGTGTCGGTAGCTTGCTCTTCCTGCAGCGTCTGGCGCAGCAGCTCTGCCGACTCCGTGTGACCTAGGCGCAGGGCATAGTGGGCGGCGGTGCCGTAGCCGGCAATTTCGTAGTGCTCTACGCGCTGGGCGGCGGCAATTAGGGCGGCGTCTTTTACCTCGTCGGTAGCATCTTCGGCAATGGTTTCCTTGCCTTCCGCTACCAGGCCCTGCATGGCTTTGCAAGTATGGCCGCTCAGCTCAAGGCCCAGGCCGCGCCCGATTTGCTCAAGGCGGGCCACCTGATTTTTGGTTTCAATCAGGTGCTGGTCGAAGGCCTGCTGCAGGCGTGGGTCGCGGGCTTCCTTGGCCATATCGGGCAGGGCCTTGGTCAGCTGGGTTTCGGCGCTGTACAGGTCGCGGAGTTGTTCTTGGAACAGGTCGTCGAGGCTTTTGAGTTTGTCAGACATAGCAAGTAGGGTAGTGGGTGAGGAAAGAAAAGATTGGGTCCTGCCGTGCAGGAGTATCCCTCTACGGGCTTAAACCCAGGAGGTTCGCCTGCCGAAACCTAGTGTTGAGCTTGCCTGAACCCGTATCCTGCGGCTCATTTCCCCGTACTTGTAGCCCTATGAAAACCCCGAAAGAGCCCACTGAAGCCCACCGCAACTTCTTCCGCGACGTGCACGACGTGGTGCGCCTGATTCCGCGCGGCCGCGTGACCACCTACGGCGCCATTGCCCACTACCTCGGTGCCCGGCACGGGGCGCGCATGGTGGGCTGGGCCATGATGGCTGCGCACCCCAGCGTAGGTCCGGAGGCTATTCCGGCCTACCGGGTCGTCAACCGGCTGGGCCTGCTCACGGGTCGGCAGCACTTTGCCACGCCCACGGCTATGCAGGATTTCCTCGAAGCTGAAGGAATTCAGATTGTCGACGACCAGGTGCAGGACTTCAAAACCCGTTTCTGGGACCCGAGCACCGAGCTGAGCTAGCGGCGGCCCAGGCGGTTGCGGAATTTCTTGACGTAGAAAATTCCCTCCTTGGGTATCACCTTCTTAAAAGCCGGCGCCGCATCGACGGCCGTTGGAATCGTGCATTCCAGGTAAGTGGCGACGGAAAAGTCGGGCACAAAGCTGTGACAGGCTTGCTGGGTGCCCTGTGCACAGAGCTCAATCTGGCGGCGCCGGTCGTTCCAACTCAGGGCCAGGTAGCTGTTGGGCAGCAAGGTGCCGGCCTCTTTGCCATTGACCAATACCGTCAGGGCCTGCGTGGGCGCGGCATCGGGGCGGCGGTACAGGTAAATAGCCGCGGTATCGGCCCGGGCAAAGCCGTCCTTATCGACTGTAACAGAAGCCGCCGTGGCCAGTACCCGCCCCGTAGCCAGGTGCAGTTCGTAGGGGCGGGGTTGCCCCCCGGATATGGCCCCGGCCAGCGCCCCACCAACTAAGCCGCCTACCACTGCTGCCGTAGCTACATCCGACGAATTGGCGGGCGTAACCCCGGTGAAGGTATAGGACTGGCCCTGGGGCCGAAGCTCAAAAAAGTTGCCGCGGTGCCAGATGTAGAGCTTTTCGCCGTCGCACATGCCCCAGACGTTACGCACCGGCCGCTCGGGCTTGTCGGGGCTCATGTAGAGGTAGTGGGCGTCCACGTCGTCGGCGCCGGCCCATTGCTTGCCGGTGCGGGTCCGATGCGTGAGCACGAATGGCTCCTGGTTGATACCCGGCTGATTGGCCTGAAACTCGGCAAAGGTCTGGTAAATGCCCCGGCGCGGGGGCTCGGTTTGGATGGGGTAACGCAAAGCCATAAGGCCGCCTTGCCCATTCAGTACTTCGGCTTCGGTCAGCAGGGCTCCTACGGCTGAAGCATTAGCAGGCACCGTTGCTAGCGTAAGCAGACTGTGTTGCAGACCCTGGGAAAGCAGCCCCGCGTGCTTGCTGGTAACGTCCAGGCCACTACTTTCCAGGGTTTCGGCGTGAGTGGCCAGCACAGCATACGTATCGCCGCGCTTTTCCAGAAAATCAACCATGAGCTCGACTGTGCCAGTTTCGGCTGTCGAGCGGATATCCTCACCGATGCTCAGCACGTGAAACCGCATGCTTACGGGTCGCGCATTGCCGTTGGGCTGGGTCCGCTGCACCGGAGGCAACAAAGCTGCTTCCAGGGGTGCCGCAAAATCAGCTGACGTGAGGGTGTTATCTAGGCCCTGATATACCGTTCCCAGGCGCGTACGGTCTGGGCGGGCATCAATAATTCGTGTTACCCGGTATTGTCCCGAGGCCTCTAAGGCAATGGGCTGCTTGTTAAGGTCAACGATATAGGTTTGGGCTGCTACCGAATAAGCACTGGCGCTGAAGAGTAATAGCAGTACGCTGCTAACAAAATTAGGCATGTATAAGCAGATAGAACAAAAAACAAGCGGCGCGCTAACAAAGCAAGCCACGTAAAAACCAGGGTAGAAAAGGACTGTAGTAAGTCGTCGGCACAACAAAAACGCCATCGGGGCCGATGGCGTCAGAAGGAAAGGAAGGGCACGCCCAGTGGTTACAGGATAGCCATACTCGGGCGGGGTGCATAGCCGGCCGCGGCCAGAATGGCACCGCGCACTTCTTCCGGATTGGCATTCTTGAGCAAGTAGCCGTGGGCCCCTTCACTGTGCAGACTGTCGATGAGTTCGGGCTCGTCGTGCATGGAAATGATAACAACCCGCACACGGGGGTACTGGGCGCGCATCAGGCGTACAGTTTGCAGGCCATCCAGCGTGGGCATCTGCAAATCCATCAGTACTACATCGGGCACAATGCCTTGGTCAAGGTGTTCAAGAAGCTCCTGACCGTCACCGGCTTCGAAGAGCACTTCCATATCGGGAAAGCCACTAATGAGGGCCCGTAGTCCTTTACGAAATAGAATATGGTCATCAACGACGGCTAAGCGGATGATAGGTGCGCTCATATAGAGGTAGTTAGGGCGGGCTTTTGATCGACGGGAAGATACGGAATAGGGAAGGAAATCCAAACTTTGCTGCCCGCACCTGGCGCCGATTCGTGGCGCAGTGTGCCGTGGAGTACTGCCACCCGACTGCGTAAGTTGGTGAGCCCTAGTCCTGTACGAGCGCCTGCCGTAGGAGGAAGGTCACCGGCGGCCGGGTCAAAGCCCACGCCATTGTCACGGTACTGGAGCGAGAGATAGTCGGGGCCAAAATCGATGCTCACCTCAATAGTGTCGGCGTGGGCGTGGCGCAGCCCGTTGCCCAGTAGCTCCTGCACCACCCGAAATACAATCAGTTCCCGCTTGGGGTCGAGGCGGCGGGGCTGACCACGCTGTTCAATGATGACGTGCGTGGGCCCATCGGCTGGTACGGTACGGGCCAGGGCGTCGAGGGCGAAGGGTAGACCGAATTTTTGCAGGGCCGCCGGCAGTAGGTTGCGGGAGATGCGGCGTACTTCCCCAATGGCCTGGTCGAGCAGGGCGGTGGCTTCCTCGGTAAGACTAGGCTGGCCAAGCGTGCTCAGGTGAAGCTTGGCAATGGCCAGGGTAGTGCCCACACCGTCGTGCAGGTCGGCGGCAATGCGGCGGCGCTCCTCTTCCTGGGCTAGTAGGGCTGCTTCCAGAGCCTGCTGCTGGGAGGCGTCGCGCACCTGCCGGAGCTGTTCTTGCTGACGCAGCAACCGCCGCTGATACCGCAGCACGAAACCCACAATGCCCAAGGCCAAAAGCAGCAGTACCGGCGTAGCCAGCATCACGGGAAGCAGCCAGCTGTTCATGAGCGGGAGTGGTATGATAACGACTGGCCCGCGTACCAAAACGCCAGCGCAAACAACACGTACTGAATAAGATTAACCATAGAATTGAGGGTATAAATCACCTGATGGCTCGCATAATCAGCGGGTGCAGAAAGCTTGTTGACGAACACATACAGCAGTACGGTACCCGAAAAATACAAAACTACCGCGGTACTTACCAAAAAAAGTGGGTCCTGCTCCAAGCGGATAACGCGGAGCTCGTTGAGCAGCTGCTCGAAATAAAGCAGGGCCAGCCCAATGAGCAGGGCACTTTGCAGCACATGGGTGTAGGAATTCATCTGGTGCAGGCCTTCCAGGTACAAAGAGTCCAGAAGAGCAAACGCAGTGAAAGCCACGACTACGGCGGGAAGCAGGCGCCGTAGCGCGGGTGAAGTCAGGGTGAGGTAATAAATGCGCAGAAACAGCAGGGTCTGCACCAGTGTAAACAAGTGCCAGAGGCTAATGCTCCACACCGGCCAGTACAATTCCACCAGGCTCGAAGTCAGCAGCACGATTTCCGTAAATGCCAGGTAGCCCGTCAGCAGCCGCAGGGTAGTGGGTAGTCGGGGCCAGCGCCACACCCCCAGCCCCAGCGGCAGCAGTACTACCAGCCCGGCTATCTGCTCCAGATATTCACAAACCGTAAGAAGCCACGAAGGAATCTGCATGCAAGGCGTGGCAAAGGAGGGTGGTAGAACGAAAGAGGCGAGAGAAAAATACGAATTCCTCAATAGGATGTATAATTCCGGGAATAAAAAGTACAGAGCCCAGCCCCAATACGTGAAATGCCGCCTTTTAAGCGTGCGGACCGGGCCACTCCGGGGCGGCGGGCACCTGCTCGGCCGACTGGTCGCCGTTCCAGAGCGCCAGGGCCAAAAAGGTGTTAAAAACAATCAGCAGAATAAATTGGATGATGTACATAATCCAGATCAGGTCGGGCTGGTTTTGCATCTGCATCTCAAATACAAAGACCATCACCGTGCCTGCATAGTACAGGATAGAACCCACGCTGACTAGGAACATGGGGTCCCGGCCCAGGTCGATGTTGCGCAGCTCCCGCAGCGTCTGTTCAAAATACGCTACGGCGGCTCCTACGAGGAGAATGCTCTGAATCAGGTGAATAAACGTGTTGTAGCTAATAAAGAAAGCCTGAGTAAAGCTCAACGGCTCAAGGATAGCCAAGCCCAGAAAAAGCCCTACTGCTGTCAGTAAAATATAGCGGCTGCGGCCAGAGTGAAAGGCGTAGTAGTAGGCCCACCCGAGCAGTAGACTTTCCCCAATCGTGGCCAGACGCAAAAACAGGATATTATTGTGGAGCACGTGCCGGCCATATTCCGCCAGTGCCCCATTCAGCAGGGCCCCGGGCAGTAGCACAAACCAAAACAGGGGCCGGTAAGCAGGAAGCAGCCGTTTCCAGCGACGGATGCCAATTCCCAACGGAATCAGATAAGTAAGCAGCGCCACATTATTAAACTGCTTGGCAAACTCTACTAACCACGCGCTATCCACGGGTGGGACGATAAGGAATAGACATGGGCAAAAGGTGTGGTACTGGAGCGGAGGGTAAGCAAAACAAGCCGGGCCCGGAATTGGACCTGCCCAGTAACCCTGGCTGGGGCCTTGGCTACTTTGTAAAGTTTTATAAACTGGTCGCAGCTATGCGTAGTTAAACGTTGGTAGAGCCGGGTAGCAGTACCGTGCCTGAATTCTTGCTGCTGTTGTATAAGGCTAAGGCCAACAGGCAGTTGAAGGCAATCAGTAGAACTGACTGAATGCTGTACATCAACCAGATTTGATTGATCTGGTAGTTTTTCTGCATGGAATCTTCCAGCACGAATACCATTAACGTGCCCGAATAGTACAGGGTAACGCCGACGCTCACCAGAAACATGGGGTCGCGCTCCAGACGGATATTGCGTAACTCCCGCAGGATCTTTTCGAAATACATTAGCGCCGCCCCGATTAGCAGCAGGCTTTGAGCCATACGGGTGTAGGTCTTGGTGCCGTACAGCCCGGCCCAGAATACATACTCGACAATGGCAGTAACCAGGAAAACTGCTACGGTCATTACCAGCAGCTGCTGATTTAGCCGGGTATTGAAGGTCTTGTAATATGCGTAGCTCAAAAACAGCGTCTCCGACCAGAGAATGAGGTAGGTGGAGAAAATATTGTTGTGCCACACCTGCCGCCCTACTTCTGCCCAGACATTCAGTACCAGAATGAGTAGCAGGGCAGCCCCGATGCGCAGCCGATGCGGCAACACCGGCCAACGCCAGACACACACGGCTACTGGGAGCAAGTAACAACAAACCGAGAGCAGGTTCAATTGCTTGGCTATAGTCACCAGCAGAGTGTGGTCTGGCATTGGCATGGAATAGCACTAATTCGTAAGCGGACTGTCTGCCGCGCAGCAGTTAGGACAAGTTGGGCCGGTGGCCAGCATTACGCGGTTGTACATGTCATCCATATCTGCCTTCACGCCGACCAGTACGAAGCCACCCTGCCCGTTATCGTCGATGGCGTTGTAGATGCGGATGCCCACAAACTCGGACCCGCAATCATCGATTAATTCCTTGAGCTTGTTTTTACCAAAAAACTGACCTTTAAATACGGGCTTAGAATCATCCGGGCACTCATTGTAGTTGTGGGTCATGCCCGCTGCTACCGTCTCATCTACGATGGTGCCTTCGTTGCCGTCAAAAGTATTCATGCAAGAGTGTGTTAGGAAGTAAGTAAGAAATTGTAGAACAAAAATGCTCAACCGCTGAACAGTCAAATATAGGGCAAACCGTATTGGATGCAAGCAGTCTTACTTCGTTTTCACTCAGCCTAAAAGGGTAGCCGGCCATTGGGATGAGGGCGCACCGGACCCGGTGGCGTGTCATGCTCGTCAGGATCAGGACCTTGGTCGTCGTCTTCCTCTTCCAGGTTTTCAAACACGCGCTCAATGGCCGATTCGGCATTGCGCAGCTTCTGCTTGCACAAGCGAATCAGCTCGGCGGAGCGCTGCACCCGGGCCGTGAGGTCGTCTACGTCGACGGTATCGGTTTCCAGCGCCCGCAGGATGGTTTCGAGCTCTTCAATGGCTTGGCGGTAAGTGGTATCGTTGGTCATTCGGGAGAAGCGGAGCTTGCAGTAGGGAGTGAAGTGGGGGCCAGATGTGGCGTGCGGTCCGTAATCTGGGCGGCCAGGGTAAGGTGGGGTAGCAGCAGCCGTACCTCGTCGCCGGGCTGCAAGGTGTGTTCGGGCTGCTGGTGGTCGGTAATGAGCTGCACGTAGCCGTGGCGGGCCAGGGCCGTTGCTTCGGGCAGCGGGGGGGGCTAAGCTGACTGAGGCGCAGCGTAGCGCGGTGCAGCAGACGCTCGGCGGCTAGCTGCAACTGGTAGTGGTGGCGCAGCAGCTGTTCGCGACGCCGCCGGTGTAGCCGCCGAAACCGCTGGGCCAGCTGCCGGCCAAATGTGCGCAGACCCTGCTGCTGCTGCGCCAAAGCACGCCGGGCCGCGCGGCGCAGCCCCTGCCGGTGCCGACCGAGCTGCCGGTGCTGCTGGCGCAGCTGCTCTCTTGGGGCAGTAGCGGCCTTGCGAATACGATGATACAGCTCAGCCCGGTGCTCATCGAGCTGCTCCTGGGCGGCGCGGTGCACGAAGCGCCCGGCCTGCTGGAGCAAATCAGCGGCGTCGGAGAGCTGCTGCCGGGCCAGTTCGTGAATCCGTTCGGCGTAGCCGTTGAATACGGCGTCGAGGCGGGCCAGGCGCTCGGCCAGAAAGGCCGCTACCGCCGTAGGCGTTTTCAGGGCCAGATGAGCAGCCAGGTCCAAGACGGCTTCGTCCCGCTCGTGCCCGATGCCGGTCAGTACGGGTAGGGGAAAGGCTCCAACGGCTGCTGCTAAGCCATAATCATCGAAAGCCAGCAGGTCGGTCTTGGCCCCGCCGCCGCGGATAATCACTACGGCATCAAAGGTGGCGCGCCGGGGCCGGATGGCGTCGAGGGCGCCCAGAATGCTGGCAGGAGCCTCGGTGCCCTGCATGGTGGCCGGAAACAGGCTCACGGCAAAGTCGTAGGGCGACTCGCTGAGCTGCTGCACGAAATCCTGGAAGCCCGCGGCGGTGGGCGATGAAATAACAGCCAGCCGCTGCGGCCCCAAAGCCAGAGGAAGCCGCTTCTGCCGTTCCAGCAGGCCTTTAGCTTCTAGCTTGCGCACAGTTTCGAGGCGCTGCCGGGCCAAATCACCCACGGTGTAGCTGGGGTCAATGGTGAGCACGTCGAGGCTCAGACCGTACTGCTCGTGGAATTTAATCTGCACCCGCAGCATCACCTTCAGGCCCGTTTGCAGCTCCTGCCCGGTCTGGTCGACAAAGGCCGGGGCCAGTTGCTGGTAGCGCTGGCTCCAGATGGTGGCCCGGGCCTGGGCCTTGAGTTGGGCCCCGCGGCCGGTTACGTGCTGGTCGGTGAGCACGAGGTAGCAGTGGCCGCCGTCGTGGCGGGGTGGAGTCAGGTCGGCAATTTCGGCTACCACCCAGTACGACTCGGCGAAGCGCGTTTCCACGGCCTGCCGCACACGCACCAGCAGCTCGGCCAGCGGCAGCGGGGCAGGGGGCAGCGGACCAGACAGGCCCGGGTCCGGACGACGATTATACAGGGGCGGCATACGAGGGGCAAGGTACGAATTCGGGCAGCGGCAACGTACCTCGGCCAGACAATTCCGGCCGCCAAAGGGCTGGAAGTAGGCTATGTAACTCCCCGGTCCGGCCAATGTTGGATGTGGGGCAAGAAAAAGTGCGGCTGCCCGGCTCATTATTACCAACTGCTGGGGCTACGGCTTTTTTTTTACCTTTCTAACCGAAATCCGCCTTTCTCTTACTCATCCTCCCCACATGAAAAACAAAAACAGCCTGACGCTGGCCTCCGTGGCTACCGCCGGCCTGATTCTGGCCGGGTGCGCTGCCAGCAACACGCCCGCCAGTACTACCGCTACCGCGGCTGCCACGCCTGCTACGGCGACTGCTACCCCCGCCGAAGAGCCCGTCGTAAAAGGCGTGGGCCTCGACGTGACGACCATCGACAAGTCGGTGCAGCCCTGCGACGACTTCTTCCAGTACGCTTCCGGCAATTGGCTCAAGAGCAACCCGATTCCAGCTTCCGAAACCAGCTGGGGCAGCTTCAACGAGCTTTATAATAAGAACCAGGCCGTGCAGCGCCAGATCTTGGAGGAAGCTGCCGCCAACCGCAGTGCCGCCAAAGGCACCAACGCCCAGAAGGTAGGCGACTTCTACGCCTCGGCCATGGACTCGATGGCCATTGAAAAAGCCGGCATTACGCCCCTCAAGCCCGAACTGGCCCGCATCGACGCCATCAAGGACCTGAAAGGCTTGCAGGCCGAGCTGGCCCACCAGCAGCAGATTGGTACCGGCTCGGTGTTCAGCATGGGCGTGGGGCAGGACGAGAAAAATAGCACCCAGTACGCCGTCCAGATCTACCAGGGCGGCCTGCGTTTGCCCAACCGCGACTACTACCTCAAAAACGACCCTCGCACTAAAGCCGTGCAGGCCGCTTACCTCACGTACATCACGAACGTGTTTAAGCTAATGGGCGAAACGCCGGCCGCCGCGGCCAAAAACGCGGCGACCATCATGCGTATCGAAACCCGCATGGCCAAGGCTTCCAAAAGCCCGGTAGACCTGCGCGACCCGAACGCCAACTACAACAAAATGACCGTGGCGGAGCTGCAGAAGCAGTATCCCAACCTTGGTTTACCCGTGATTCTGGCTAAAACCAATCTGGGCGCGGCCAAAGAGGTTATTGTAGGCCAGCCCGCTTTCCTCAAGGAAGCCAACGCAGCCCTTAAGGCCGAGCCTCTGGCTGACTGGAAAACCTACCTGCGCTGGCACCTGGTGTCGTCGGTGGCTAGTGCCCTGCCCAAGGCTTACGTAGATGAAAGCTTCAAGTACAGCCAGGTGCTGACCGGCGCCAAGCAGATGCAGCCCCGCTGGAAGCGTATGCTGCGCTCGACCGATGCTGCCCTGGGCGAAGCCTTCGGCCAGGTGTACGTCGACAAAGCCTTTACGCCCGAAGCCAAGCAGAAGGCTATGGAGCTGGTGAACAACATCCGGGCTTCGATGGCCGAGCACATTCAGCAGAACACCTGGATGAGCGCCGCCACCAAGGCTGAGGCGCTGAAAAAGCTCAACGCCTTTACCGTCAAAATCGGCTACCCCGACAAGTGGAAGGACTATTCGGCCCTGACCATCTCGCGCGAATCGTACCTGCAGAACGTGCTGGCCGCCCGCCAGTGGGCTGCCAAGGACGAGGAAAGCAAGCTGGGCAAGCCGATTGACCGCGGCGAGTGGGGCATGACCCCACCCACGGTGAATGCCTACTACAACCCGCCGATGAACGAAATCGTGTTCCCGGCCGGCATTCTGCAGCCCCCGTTCTACGACCCCAAAGCTGATGATGCCGTCAACTACGGGGCTATCGGTGCCGTTATCGGCCACGAAATCACCCACGGCTTCGACGACCAGGGCCGGCAGTACGACTCCGAAGGCAACCTGCGCGACTGGTGGACCAAGGAGGACGCCGACAACTTCACCAAGCGCGCCGACGTGGTGGGCCAGCAGTTCGACGCCTTCACGCCCTTCGACTCGGTACACGTAAACGGCAAGCTCACGATGGGCGAAAATCTGGCCGACCTCGGCGGACTCAACATTGCCTACACGGCCCTGCAAAAGGCCATGGCCGGCAAGCCCAAAACCAAGATTGACGGTTTCACGCCCGAGCAGCGCTTCTTTCTCTCGTACGCTCAGGTGTGGCGCACCAACGCCCGCCCCGAGGCCGTGCGCCAGCAAATCCTGACCGACCCGCACTCCCCGGCCCAGTACCGCACCAACGGTCCCCTGCAGAACATGCCCCAGTTCTACGAGGCCTTCGGCTGTAAGGAAGACGCCAAAATGGTGCGCGTCCAAGCCCAGCGCGCCAAGATATGGTAGCGGTAAGATAGTGCGTTACCAACTGTCATTGCGAGGCTGAGGGCCGAAGCCGTCCGTTATCTGCTCGTGACAAACATCCTTTTACCAAAAAGCCCTGACGTTAGCGTAACGTCAGGGCTTTTTGGTTTAGAAGACTCAGCGCATTTCAAAGGACGTATTGCTTCGTCCTTCGTCCTCGCAATGACAGTTGGTAACGCACCAGCTCACCCGTCTACATCTTGGCACGACTGAAGCCGTATCAACAGCACCCGGAGCCCTATCTGTAGCAACCAAAGCTCCATCTATATCGACTGATGCTTCATCCGTAACGACCGAAGAGGCATCCGGCAGCTATTTTCACTGCTTCAAGGGCGGCATCCGGCTTTTCGGGACTGGTGGCGGCTTTGGCCGGTGCGCCGAGGGCAGGCCAGGTCGTGGGCAGTATATGGGAGCCGGGGTGCGGTGCATAGTAGCCGATAGGAGAGGGGTGAGGGGCCGCGGGGAAGAATCCGTGCCTTTTCCCGAGCTGCCCGTATCTTGCGGCATGCAAAAAACGCTGCTCTCCGCCTTCCTGCTGCCGCTCGTGCTGTGCGGCGCCTGCCAGTCGTCCGATTCGAAAACCGCCGCCCAGCAGCCGGCCGCGGCCGCCACGGAAGTGCCGCCTCCGCCGCCCACCGAGGTGAAGCTTCGGGTAGACAACCCGCAGGTGGGCGACGTGTACGTGGTCCGGTTTCAGCCCCAGGGCACTCAGGAGCAGCGGTATTTCTTTTATCACCTCTACCGCGTCACGCCCGACAGCGCCTACCTGCACCCGGCCCGCAAGGAAGCCACCGACCCCGCCGCCGACCTAACCCAGCCCGATTTTCAGGCTTCCAGCAACACTATCGGCTACTCCCGCGACGAACTGGAGGGCCTGCTCCAGATTGAGGCCGGCGACGTGCTCCAAACCCAGCTGGTGGAGGTGCGTCGCCCCGAGTAGGACGCCTATTTCACGATGTCAATCTTAATGCCGACGTCCTTTTTGGGCCACTTATAGGGGTCGACGGGCTCGGCCGCAATCTTGTCGATGACCTCCAGGCCCTCCACTACTTCGCCAAACACGGTGTACTGGCCATCCAGGGAGGGCACGCCGCCCAGGTTGGCGTAGGTTTTGAGCTGCTCGGCCGTGAGCTTGCGCCCGGCCATAGCTTGAGCCTGATACGGTGTGAGCTTTTCGCCCTGCACGAAGTAAAAATCCTTGTTGGAGGACAGTTTGCCCGGGTTCTGCTCGTCGTCGTAGCGAGCCATGCCCAGAGCGCCGCGCTTGTGAAAGTGGGCCGGCCGAACCTCGGGCGGCAAATGGTAGCTGGCCATGCGAATGGAGCGGTGCTCGGACCGGCCCCCCTGAATGGCAAATCCCTTGACCACCCGGTTGAACACCGTCTCGTCGAATACGCCTTTGCGGGCCAGTAGCAGAAAATTAGCCTTGTGAATCGGCGTGTCGTCGTAGAGCTTCACGCGCAGGTCGCCGAGGCGGGTGTGCACAATGACTTCCGAGCCGGGATACGCTTTGCCGTATTCCGTGAGCAAGGCCACTGCGTTGCTGTCGCGCAGGCTGGTCAGTTCGGGGCCCGGCACGGGTGGGCGCGTGGGAGTTGCCGGAGCGGCGGTTTCGGCTGGGGGCGGGGTCTGGTTGCAACTGCCCAGGGCCAGGGTTGCCGTCAGCAGTATACCGTAGGATAGAGTAGGCCAGCAGGCTGGGCGGAAAAGAGAAAACATGGGCAGAAAGGTCAGAGCGGAGGAATAATGCCGGTAGGCTAGGGGCCTGAAACCCCGGAAAAGTCGGGCTCCCGTATACGGTGCCCGGCGCCCAAATGTAAAGCGTTGGCTGCTTACTCGGCCCCCAGCCCAAATGTAAAGCGTCTGCAGGATGAGAAGTGAATAAAAAAGCGGGACCAGTAGGCCAGGCATTACGCCCTTGCTACTGGTCCCGCTACTGTTCGGTAGCCAGATTTTCGGCTTGTTTATCCTGCTGAGAAGCTAGTTCCAGCCGTCGTTTTCTTTCTTGTCCTCCTTCTTTTTCTTCTCCTTGCGCTTGGTGCTGCCCTCGTCCGACTTGGTCTTGACCTTTACTTTTTCGGGCTCGGCAGCGGGCACTGCCGGAGCTGCCACCGGAGCTGGAGTCGGCGTTTCGACCGGGGCCGGGGCCATATCCTGGGCCGAGTTGATCTGGTCGGGACGCTCCACGGTTTTCTCCTTGTGGGTTGCCAGCAGCAGATCCTGGGCGGCCAGTTCGTTTTTGTCCCAGGCTTTGAGCTCCAGGGCCAGCTTTTCTTTTTCTTCTTTGCTGGGCTTCTTCCCCAGCAGCTGGTCCAGGTCGGGCTTGCCTGCGTCTTGCCAGGCCGTCAGCCACATGGAGGCCACCATCGTCGGGGCCTGCTTGAGCCGGTAAGCCACTTGGCCGCCTACTTCCTTGTAATAGGCATCGGCAAAGGCGTCGGAATAGGCCCGGCGGGTTTTGCCAAATTTGTGGGAGAAGGTGTATTTGGTTTCGTTGGTGAAGGTGCGGGTCACTTTTTCCTCCTTGTCGAAGGTGTCGCCCAAGAAACCGTACGACTCCTGTACGGCCGTCCAGATGGAGCGCAGCGGGTCCTTCAGATACTCGGCCTTCTCGCTGTCCAGCTTCCACTCCGCCAGGTGGCGCTCCGGAATTTTCGACTCCCACAGGCTGTGCATGCCGTGCTGGTTGGTCAGCTGCCCGTCGTAGTTCTCGGTGGTGTGCAGGGGCACGTAGGCATCGGCCACGTAGTGTCCCAGCTCGGCCGAGAGCCGGATAATGGCCACCGAATCACGCTGCCGGAAGGCTTCGGTCAGGGCTGTCTTGGTTTCGAGCACAATCCACGGCACGGTGCCGTACTTGCGCAGCGTATCGGCCGAATACTTGGCCACGGCTTTTTCCCAGAGCTTGGGCATGGAGCCGAACGGGTCGTCGCCGAAATGGTCCATGTCGATGTAGTGCTTGGGGGCCTCTTTAGGGTCGTCCTCGCGCCGCTCATCCGGGGCCGTCGACAGCCGCACGATTTCGGGCAAGTGGCGGTAATAAAACCCTTGCATGGATTTAGGCAAGGTGTAGACTGCCACCTGGTTGATGGTGCGGTGCGCTAAAAAGCCCCAGCCCGACGAGAAAAACGGGCATAATAGCACGAAGGCCAGCGTTAGTACATGCTTTTTCATAAGAAGAAGTAAAGCCCAAAATGCAGGCTCCGCAAGTTCGGAATTTTGGATTAATAGATTGTTAGTTGTTCGTTGCTAGTTGTCAGTTGTTCGTTGTTGGGGGCGTTAGTCAGGGGGCTTGCGCGCCGTCGCTAGCCTGCCAGGGCCAATTTGGCGTTCAGCCGAACAAGGGTTTCCGAAAAAGCGGCAACTTGAGACCCGCCTGGGAGTCAGCCAGTGGATAAAAAACCGAGCCTACCAACTGACAACTAGCAACGAACAACTGCCTATGACCCTTATTTCCAGGAAGAAGCTCACCTACAGCATCAGCCCCGGGCTGCGCGAATACCTGCACGAGTACGACCGGGAAAGCAAGCTGCCCGTCACCTACCGCGACCTGCTGCGCTACAGCGGCTCCTTCCCGTTGATGGACCGCAACGGCCGCGACACGCTCTGGCAAACCGTTTTTTACGAGCCCAGCACCCTGGTCGAGCTGTCGGCGGGGCTGGCCGAGGTGTA
The DNA here is from genome assembly GCF_022919135.1 of Hymenobacter cellulosivorans. Taxonomy (NCBI): domain Bacteria; kingdom Pseudomonadati; phylum Bacteroidota; class Cytophagia; order Cytophagales; family Hymenobacteraceae; genus Hymenobacter; species Hymenobacter cellulosivorans. The sequence goes on from NZ_CP095049.1 coordinate 2,696,393, forward strand.
TGCTCTGCTGCGCACCGACGGCGACCTGTCGTTTACCGACCACCTCCTGGCCGACCGTATCGACTACTGCCAGTTCGGCAACAGCAACCCGTTCCGGGTGCGCATCGTCAATCAGCTCAACGACAACTACGACTATTTCTACGTGAAGCGGGCCGACGCCTCCCGGGTGTACGGCCTGGAGCTGGAGCACCTGTTGTCGCCGAACCGCATCAACTACCTCGTCTGCGGCGATTCGCTCATCGAGGAACACATTGCCGGCATTCCCGGCGACGATTTTATCCGCGACCATCTGCAGCGGCCCCACCTCAACCAGGTGCGCATTGCCAAGGAGTTCGTCAAGTTCAATGAGCGCTGCTTTGCCCGCCTGCTCGGCGACATGCGGGCCTACAACTACGTCATCATTGCCACCCCCGACTTCGAGGACGAGCAGTACCGCGTGCGTGCCATCGACTTCGACCAGCAAAGCTACGAGGGTAAGAAAAACATGTATCTGCCCCAGTTTTTCAAGGACAACCGCAAGGTAGTGCAGATGTGCAGCAAGCTGCTTACCACCGAAACCATCCGGCAGTATCAGGCCGAGGAACGAACCCTGATTGCCCGGCGCGTGCGCCTGGAACGCTACCGCCTCAAGAACCTAATGGATATCATGCGGCGCGACGAAACTTCTACCGACGAGAAAACTGCCCAGCTCAAAGCTCAGCTCAACGCGCACTACGGCTCCAACGCCTTCGACCGGTGCCGCAGCATGGGCGACGTGGTGCACCAGAACCTAAAAATAATGCTGCTGGCCCGCCCGCGGCCTGACTAGGCCGTGAGCTTTTCCTGGTCGGGCGGGAAGCGGTCCAGGAGTTCGTTGAGCTTGTGGTATACAAAATCGACGGCCTGCTGGCGCACGCTCAGGCAGTCGCCGAGAAATACCTCGCGGTGTTCCTCGGCGCGGTTCTGATAGAGAAAGGTGAAAAAGAGCGTGCCAGCTGGCTTCTCGTCGGTTTCGGAGCCGCCGGCCGCGCACAAGCCCGTTACGGCCACGCACACGTCGGCCCCGATTTTCTTGTGCAAACCCATCACCATTTCGTTGGTCACCTGCTGCGACTCGGCCGTGTAGATTTCCAGGGTTTGCTTGCTTACACCCAACAGCTTGTGCTTAGCCTCGGGGTGGTAGGTTACGATGGAGCCCAGCAGCACACTGCTCACGCCCTGGGCTTCCACCAGGCCCGAGGGCAGCATCCCGGCCGTGCAGCTTTCGGCAAAAGCCAGGGTGAGCTTGTATTGAATAAAGCGCTTTACGAGGGCAGATATTTCAGCTTGTTTCATAGGTCAGAAAGGGGCGGCTGAAACCCTATACTGCATTTTGGCCATTAGGTTAGGCGCGGCAAGGCTAAGCTCAACGATGAGTATAGTACAATATGCTCGACGGTAGTAGCTTAACTCCAGACCAGCGCGGAGCTTACTTTAGCCCGCTTCTTGGGCTTACTCCTGCCGGTACACCACGCCTTGCTTCATCACAAAGCGCACCTGCTGCATCACCTTAATATCCTGGGTTGGGTCGCCGTCTACGGCTACTACGTCGGCCAGCTTGCCGGCTTCCAGGGTGCCCAGGTTTTCGGTTTGGTTGAGCAGCTCGGCCGCCGAAACTGTGGCCGCGCGCAGCGCCTCGTAGGCCGGCATCCCAGCTTCTACCATGTACTGAAACTCCAGGGCATTCACCCCATGGCGGTACACGGAAGCGTCGGTGCCAAACGCAATTTTCACCCCGGCCTTATAGGCTTTGCCGAAGGTTGTTTGGAGCTTGGGACCAATAGCCAACGCCTTGGGCGTCACCAGGGGCGGGTAGTAGTTCGGAATCTTGGCCGAATCGGCCACCGACTTGCCCGCCGTGATGGTCGGCACGTACCAGGTTCCGAACTTCTTCATCAGCTTCATCGTCTCGTCGTCCATCAGGGTGCCGTGCTCAATACTGGTCACGCCGGCCCGAATGGCCCGCTTCATGCCCTCGGCCCCGTGGGCGTGGCAGGCTACTTTCAAACCCAAATCCCGCGCCGTTTCTACCACGGCCTTTATTTCTTCCTCGGTCATTTGGGCGCTGCTGCCATCTTTGGCCACGCTGAGCACCCCGCCGGTAGAGGCAATCTTAATCAAATCGGCGCCGCGCTTGTACTGCTCGCGCACGGCCTGCCGGCACTGCTCCGGGCCGTTAGCTACGCCGTCGGCCGGGCCGGGTACGCCCATTAGGTCCTGGCGGTAACCATTGGTGGGGTCCATGTGGCCGCCGGTACCCGATATGGCTTTGCCGACGGTAAACACGCGTGGGCCCACTACTTGGCCGCGGTTCACGGCGTTGCGCAGGGCCACATTCACGCCCGAGCCGCCCAGGTCGCGCACGGTGGTAAAGCCGGCCAGCAGGGTTTTGCGAGCGTGGTCGAGGGAGCCGAAAGCCACGTCGGCCGGGTTTTCGGTCAGCTCCTTCAGAAAGCCGTCCTTGCTGGTCTCACCTTCCAGATGCACGTGGCAGTCAATGAGGCCGGGCAGCACGGTCTTGTTTTTCAGGTCGATGACCTTGTCGGTGCCGCTGCCGGTGGTGTAGCCGCGCTCCACGGCCACCACCCGGCCCTTTTCCACCACAATGGTCATTTCGGTCTGGGGCTGGGCCTTGGCGGCGCGCATGTCCAGCAGGCGGCCGCAGTGCAGGTAGGTTTTCTGGGCCCAGGCCGGAGCCACAGGCAAAGCGCAAAGAAGGAAAGCAGTGAGCGTAACGCGGGTAGAAAGCAGCATGGTTGAGGAAATGGGCGTGAATCGGGGCAGTAAGGTACAACATAGAAAAACGCTGCATGCCGCCTAAATCCGCCGGAATCCGTACCTTGACAGCGGCCTTATTTAGGAGGCCAGTTATTCACGTACTCTACTCTTTCTCCATCCTCATGGCCACTCACGAAGAATTCGAAGCCGCCGCCGCCCGCGCCCAGCAACTGCCCTCTAAGCCCAACAACATGGTGCTGCTCCAGCTCTATGCCCTCTACAAACAAGCATCCGAAGGCGACGTATCCGGCGACCGGCCCGGTGGCTTCGACTTCAAAGGCATAGCCAAATACGATGCCTGGGCCAGCCTCAGCGGCAAAAGCAAAGACGCTGCCCGCCAGGAATACGTGGAGCTGGTAAACTCCCTATTCCAGGGCGCCTAAGTTTCATGTCAGAAGGAAACGAGTCATTACGAGCGAAGCACTCCGTTCTCTGAGATGTAGAAAGCCCTCAATCGTTGTTACGGTTGAGGGCTTTTCGGTAAAAGGGCATTTGTCACCAGCAGAAGACGGGTTGCTTCGCTTCCGCAATGACACGTCTTTGGTGTATTAGCTCACTTTGGGAGCGGGCAGGTCGAAGGCTTCGGCGTTGTGTTCGAAGTGGCCTTTGTGTGAACCGTCGCAGAAGGGCTTGTTCTTCGACAGGCCGCAGCGGCAGATGCTGATTCGTTCCCGGCCGGCCAGGCCGTAGGGCTGCCCCTGGGCGTCTACGAGTTCGAAATCACCCTCCACGCGCAGGGAGCCGTTGCTGAGTACAGTTAGTTTGGTAGCCATGTGGTTAAAGTCAAGAAGTGAGGCGAAATTGAGGAGCGGGGCAGGCGCTTAGTCGAGGCAGGAGCGGCCGGCGCACGACAGCGGCGTGTACGTGGCCGAGAGAATCGTCCAAGCGTTATTCTCGAACTTCCACATCAGCCAGTACTTACCAATAATGCGGTTTTTGGTTTTATCCTGAGTGTCAGTCCAGGCTTGGGCCCATTCGCCGGTTTCGTAGGCCAGCTGCCCTTGGTCGCTAAGCTCCACGTTCATCGTGCGGTTCATCCAGGTTACGTCGGGGCGTTGGCGGAAGCGGCTGCGGAACCACTGGCGGGCCGCAGCCTCGCTGCTACGGCTGCCGCTGGCGGTGCTTACCACGATGCCCGGGTTAAACAAACCGTAGAAAGCCGTGGTGTCGCGGCTGTTGAAGGCGCGGTTCCAGGTTTCGCTCCGGGTTTTGATCAGCTCCAGGTGTTTCTGCTTAAGAATCTGACCGAAGCTGAGCTGGCTGACGAGCAGCAGGGACGCTACGCCCAGCAAACGGCGCAGCGGCAAAAAAGTAGAAAGGCCCATGCGGGTACGGAGTTGGATGAAGGCAAAAGACAGCGCAATTACGCCAGTTCTTTGCGCATTACGTAGTCGTTCATCCAATAAGGCCCGATGGCAATGTCCTCCTCACGGTGGCGCTGGAAGCCCAGGCGCTCGTAGAACGAAATGGCCGGGTTGTGGCGGTTCACATTCAGCTCCAGGGTTTTGCCCCCAATCTGGCGGGTGGCTTCCTCGACGGCCTCAATCAGCTTTTGGCCCAGACGCTGCCCCTGGTGGGAGGGCAGAATATAAATCTTGTGCAGCTTGAACACCTCGTCGCCGGCGGGCAAGCGGGAGAAGGACGCATAGCCGGCCGGGTGGCCTTCGGCGTAGAGCAGCAGAAAGGTATGCCCATCCTCGCTCATCTGACGCTGCAGAGAGGTCGGCGTGTAAATCACGCGGTACATATACTCAATCTGGTCCTTCGAGATAATGAAGCGGTAGGTCGGCTCCCAGGTGGCTTCGGCCAGCTGAATAATCGTCGGAATATCGGCCAGCGTGGCGGGCTGAATGGTAATAGCTGATGGAATGGAAGCGGACATAAGGTGCAAAAACGGCATTTTTTAGCGAAAAAACGAACCCCGACAGCTCCGAACCACGTTTTGGGCCAGAAATTGCCAGTGAACACACGACGGCCACCCGGCCCGACGTTTGTATTTTTTCGCCCTGTACCCTGCCTTATGAAACGATTCGTGCTTCCGCTCAGCTTCGTGGTAGCTGCCTTTAGTGCTACCACACTGGATGCCTCGGCCCAGCAAAAATCTACTCCGGCCAAGAAGCCCGCCGCTTCCACGCCCTCGGCCATCGAGCGGGATTTGGACGTGTTCAGCGACTGGGTAAACGACAAGCTGGACCGCGCCGAAGTAGGCGTCCGCCGCGAATTACCCCGCATAAAAGAAGATTTTGACCGCCAGAGCAAGCGCCTCGACCGGGCCGTCGACAGCCTGTCGAACCAGTCGAAGCGGGAATACAACACCCAGAAGAAGCGCTACCAAAACTGGGAATCCAAGCAGGATAGCCTGGATGCGGCTGCTCGGGAGCCTGAAACGGCCAGCACTGCCCAGCGCCGCCTGCTCAACGAAACCGTAACCATCAGTCGGGCCCGGGCCAACGAGCTGCCCGAGCTGTACTTGCACCTGCTGGAAAACACCCGGGCCCAGCGCCAGGGCTGGACCCAGGCCGACTGGAGCGCCGCCAGCGCCGTCATGGACCGGCTGAATGCCCGCTATGAGCAGGTGCGCGAACAGCTACCCCTGGAGGAGCGGGTCCGCATCCGCTCGATGCAGGGCGAGTTTCGCACCCTGGAGAAGGCCCGCAACGTGAAGGATATCATGCGCGAGTAATTTCCGGTGAATATATTTTGAGCTAAAACGGCACCCGTTACCTGGGTGCCGTTTTGCTTTTCAGGCCGCTACGCGCTGCCGACGCAGCCATTCCAGGGCGGTATCTACGTCGTAGAAAAGCTGAATTGGGAGCTGTTTGCCCACACGCTCGGCAAATTCGAGGCTGATAATCTGGTTCTGCATGTCGGGCGAAAAGACGTAGGCGAAGGCACGCAGGCCGTCGTGCAGGGCCGCCGGCAGCCATTCGTACTCCAGCCAGGCCAGCGCTTCCGACCATTCGCCGGTGGAGTCGGTTTTGTCGTTGAGCAGCAGCGGACAGCGGTACTGTGCCTGGATGGGGCCGGCGGCCTTGGCTACCTGAATGACTTCGGGGCCGGTGATATTCCCCGTCCAGCTAATGTAGAGTAGTTGTTGCTCAGGATATACCCGAAAAGAGGCAATGGGCCGGCCGTACGCATCAGTAACGGTTCCCAGATCAGTGCAGAGAGTAGAGAGGGGAGGCATCGGCAGTCAGAACGGATGGGCAGAAGGTAAAAACGGCAAGCACAACAGCGGGCCGGACAACCTACGTACAAAGCGCGCAACTGGCTTTCGGTGGGGTAAAGCGTTGCCGAAAAAGCACGCAGCTAGGAAGATACATTATTTTGCTCAGGAAAACTAGCGTATTGTTGAGCCCGATTTGGGTGCGGTCAGTTGGCAGGTTTCCGCTACTTTTGTAGCCACTTTTTTCGTTTCGCTACCTGCACCCCGCTCATGCATATTGCAATCGTCGGCAACATTGGCGCCGGCAAGACCACGCTGGCTAATAAACTGGCGCATCACTTCAACTGGGAGGTTTTCCTGGAGGATGTCGACCACAATCCCTACCTGAAGGACTTCTACGACGACATGCCGCGCTGGGCGTTTCACCTGCAGGTGTACTTCCTCAACAGCCGTTTTCGCCAGACCCAGCACATCAAAAAGCTGCAGAGCGCCAGCAAAGGCGTGATTCAGGACCGTACCATCTACGAGGATGCCCACATCTTCGCGGCCAACCTGCACGAGTCGGGCCTGATGAGCGAGCGGGACTACCAGAACTACCTGGCCCTGTTCGAGTCGATGATCAGCATGGTGGACCCACCCGACCTGCTGCTCTACCTCAAAGCCGATTTGCCCAAGCTCATTCAGCAGATCGACAAGCGCAACCGCGACTACGAGAACAACATCAAGATTGAGTATCTCAAAAACCTGAACGAGCACTACGAGAAGTGGATCAGCAACTACAAGGCTGGCAAGCTGCTGATTGTGGACGTCAATAACCTCGACTACGTCAATAATCCGGAGGATTTGGGCGTTATTATCGAAAAGATTAACAGCACCTTGTTCGGTCTGTTCTAAGGTCTGCTTAGTACGAAAAAGCCCCGTTGATGACCTCAACGGGGCTTTTTCATATCGTATTAGTCTGGCTTTCTACCCTTCGGCCATGACTTCGTTCAGGAACTGCACCCAGGGCTGGGCAGCCTGCCAGGCCTGGACGACGCGGTCCGCGAAGTCGGGGCGTAGCACTTCCTCGTCGGAAAAGGAGCGCCACACGAAGAAGCTTTTGAGCCGTAGCCACTCGATGTCGGGGTCGGTGCGGTCGTAGCCTTTCGGGGCCGTGCGCAGGCTCTGGCTCATGTCGAGGCCCGCGGGGAATTCGCGCAGCAGAGCCGGATTCTGGCGCAGATCATGGAAGGCATCGGGAGAGTAGTGGATTTCCTGGCGAATCCGGGCCAACTGGGAGGGTTCGGGCATCCAGCGTCCGGCGCCTACGTAGGTTTCACCGCCGGGCTCCACGGCTACGAAGTATCCGGCCCACGGACTGTGCCGTCCGCCGGGCTTCAGGCCCGAGCCCATGTGGCGCTTATAGGGCTCGTCGCTCTGTTGAAACCGGTCGTTTTTGTTGATGCGGAACATCACGTCGCCGGGGGTGAGGCCGGTCAGGCCCGGCTCGAAGCGCTGGCTGCGCTGGAGCAAATCGGCGGTGAGCTCCGTGAAAATGGCCCGGGCTTTATGATAGTCGCCACGGTGGGCATCCATCCAGGTTTTGTGGTTGTTGGCGGCTAAGTCGCGCAGAAAAGACAGCAGGAATTCTCGATTCATAGGTAAGCGTAACACCATAAAGCGCAAAAAGCCGCCCGGCGAGGCCGAAAAACCCTAAAAAAGCTGTTGAGGGGGCAAGGACTCCGAATTATAGATTTCTCTACCTTTGTAGCGGCCTATGCTGAGGCCCTCACCTTGCGCGCATTATGCGGCTGCTTCCCGGCGCGCGTCCTTACAGCACAGTAGTATATCCTAAAGCAGACCCTGTGAAAACAGCCTACTTTACGGATCGTAGCGCCGTGGAGCAGAACGCGCTACAGTCCCTTCTCGCCTTCGAGGAAAACCAAAATATCGGGCCGATTGCCGTATTCCCCGATATTCATTATTGCTCCGAACGTTCTATTCCGGTTGGGGTAGCCTTCCAAACAACCAAGGTTTTTTATCCGCTGGTAACTGGCAAGGATATGGGCTGCGGAGTGGCTTACCTGCGAATTCCCCGGCGGGAAATGTTGCGCCCCTTTGATAAAGCCAAGCACTACCGCGCTCTGGAGCGGGAAGTGCACCGCATGACGGAAGAAGGGCTGGGCGGTGGAAACCACTTTCTGGCATTGGAAAAGTCGGCCGATTACCTCTACCTCATCGTGCATACCGGCAGCCGCAACCTGGGCATTTATATGTACCAGCAGAATTGCCGCCTGTTGGAGCACTACAACCCCGGCCGGGAGTGGCTGCCCATTGAGCTGGCGACGCCGGATTATCGGCGGGAATACGAGCGGGTGCTGCGCTACGCGGCGAGCCGGCGGCAGGAATTTGTGTACAAAACCTACGATTTCCTGCAGCGCAACCAGTATGTGGAGGCTGGTAGCCCGGTTTTTGCCGACAGCTGCCACAATCTGCTGGAGTTCAGAGCCGACGGCGTAACCCACCGCAAGGGCAGCACGCAGCTGCTGCCGGAGGGCGAGGTCGTCATCCCGCTTTCTATGAGTCGGGGCTCCCTGATTGTGAAGCCCAACCGCTGGAATCCGCTGGTAGAGCAGGCCCTGTGGAGCTGTGCGCACGGGGCGGGCCGCCACTACAGCCGTACCGACACCCTCAAGTTCTGGCACTCGCTCAAGAAAGCCGAGAAGGATGCCTACCGCCAACGCTTTCCGGAGCTGCTAAACCGGCAGGGCGACTTTGATAGCAGCATTCTGCAGGAATTCGACTTTGCTTACAAAGACTCCGCCGCGTTGCTGGCTACCCAGCCCCACCTGATCCGGTGCGACGAGACGCAGCCCATTGCGACGGTGAAATTTACCGGCGTGTAGGCGGTGGCCCTGCTGGTGAGCAAGACGCTGTTAGGTTAGCCAATTCTTTACCAAGCTTGACCTACTACCAAGGCTGGCTTTTTTAAGGTTTCGCAAAAAGCCCCTGCAAACACTGTTTGCAGGGGCTTTTCAGACTGTGGGTAAGCGGAGCGTGCTGCTTTAACGCTGCCGCAGTGCCTGGGTGTCGGTGCCGCGGGGACGGTTGTTGAGCGACCAGTCGAAGGGCAGAAACTCCACGGCAGCAGTGGGCTCGATTTTCACGGCGGCGTAACGGTTCAGGAAGGCAATCAGCTTTTCACCTTCGCCAAACTCGGCGGCGTACCAGTCGAACAGGCTGGAGAGTTTCACGGTGTTGGGGCTAACCTGGTTGAGGGCCGAGCGGACCAGAAACAGGCGGCCCTGAGCATCGAGTTGCTGCTGGAGCCGGGGCCCATCGTAGGCCTCGTTGAGCAGGGGCGGGCTGGAAGTAGCGGCCGATACTAGGGCAAAATGTACCCGGGGGTCTTTGAACTCGGCCCGCAGCACCTCTTTTTCAATGGCGTTGAGCGAGTATACTTTGCCGCCCACGTTGACTGAGCCTGCCTCCCAAACCGATTTGTAGCCCTTGAGCTCCTTGACGCGGATATCGTTTATGCTGGCTACGGGAAAGTACTGGAGCACGGTGTAAATCGTGGCTGCATTGTACACGTTAATCCAATAAGCCTCCTTATCGGCAGCCGACCAGGTAGCAGCGGGGGGAGTTTTGCGAATCGTCTGCAAATAAGCGTCGAGCTGGTCTTCCTCCTCCAGGAAACCTTCGTAATCAACGAAGCCTTCCGGGGTCACGTGCCGGCGCAACAGGTCGGTCCAGGCCGCATGCAGTGCCGGCACCGACTTTGGGTCCTGCGCGTGGATACTGGCTACTGGTAGCAAGCAGGCCAGCCACAGGAGAAACACCAAAAGCCGGGGGAAGGCAAAAGACTTAATCATGCACAATAGGAGTCGGGGGAAGGACAGGGCGGAGCAAGCAGATCAAAGAGCCAGTAAAAATGCAACTCAACCGTAACAAGCTAGTTCATGGATAAATGAACCAGAGCGAGGGTATTTGAATTATTTACGGTTTTAATTGATTTTTCAAAGCTAATAGCTTTTTCAGCAATCAACAAAGCTAGTAGGTAACTTTTTGACAGCGCCAGTTTTAGGACCGAAAACCCCGTTTGAGCGCTGAGTGAGCCCAAATACGGGTTAAACCTTCCCAAAGTCTCCCAAATCCCGTTTTAAGCCAGCGTGCTCTGCACCACCAGCGTGTCGCCGAGGCGAAGCGTGCCACTGCCGGGTCCCGTCACGTTCTGTCCAAACATGACCTTGCCACCCTGGGTACGGTAGGGGGCCATGGTCCGCAGGGGCTCGGCGCTTTTCTGCGCCGTTTGCTGGTCGATGGTCGTTACGGCGCAGCGCCCACAGGGCCGGATTCCCTCGAAGAGCAGTTCGCCGATGCGGAAATTGCGCCAGCTTTCTTCCTCGTAGGGCTGGCCGCCGCCAAACACCAAATTGGGCCGGAACCGGTTCATGGGCAGGGCTTCCGGCAGGCGGCTGTTGAGCTCATCCAGAGAGGCCTGGCCGACCAGCAGAAACGGATAGGCATCGGCGAAACTCACGTTGCCGGGCACTTCGCCGTCGTCGGTGGGGCGCATCACCATATCCGACATGTACACCAGCTTGCAGGAGCGGCCTAGGGCTTCACTTACCCAGGCGTCGGCTTCGGGCGTGCCGCGCCAGGCAAAAACCATGTCGTCCCAAATAGTCACGAACAACGTGCGCTCGGGCGTGGCCTCGAAGGGCACGTAGAGCGGCAGCATCTCTGGGCGCGCCGAATGAGTAATCAGAAAGCCATTATAGGCGGGCAGTACCTTCAGCAAGGCCATTTCGGAGGTCTGCCGCTGAGTCATGAATTGGTTCCGCTCGTCCACAATCAGCCAGCGCCGGTCGTGGCGCAGGCCGCGGGGCTCCACCGTAGCCTCGGTCACGCGGATGCCACCCAAGGATTTGACAGGATAGATGTAGATATCAGAGAGGACAAGAGAAGCAGCAGTCATGCCGCAAAGGTAATTTTTTAATGTGCGAATGTGGCTGAATGTGCAGAGGTGCTAATGTTCCTCGTGTCCTTGCTAGGCCGAAGCCGTCCGTCCCTTGAGCTATGCGGAGCCTTCTAAAGAGAAAAGCCCCTTACTCCGGCTGGAATAAAGGGCTTTCTGGGTAAAGGTCAGGTCGTACTAAGCGGAGGACGGATGGCTTCAGCTACAGCCTCGCAAGGACAGGCGGTAATCAGCACGTTTCCCGCATTCGCATCAACAACTCTACTGACCGGAGCTGCTGCCTTTCTGGGTTTGCTGGGTGGCTAGCTGCACGGCTTTGTAGAGGTTCACCACGCCGCCGGTGCTGGAAAGCTGGGTGAAGTCGACGGTTTTCTTGTCGCCGGGCACGGGTACTTTGGTATGCACCGGCTGGGCTGACTGCATGATGATGCGCTTCAAATCGGCGGCGGTGAGCTGGGGGAAGTACGACTTGAGCACGGCCGCAACCCCGGCTACCGTGGGTGCGGCCATACTGGTGCCGCTTTCGTTGCCGTACTTGCTGCCAGGCATAGTGGAATAAATACCTACACCGGGAGCAAAAACATCGACTTTCTTGCCGTAGTTGGAGAAGTTGGCGGTGAGCTGGGCATCATTGGTGCTGCCTGAGGCTCCTACGGTTAAGAAGTTGGGGTAGGCCGTGCCTGTGAGCGGCACTGGAGCCGGGTAGTGCGTCACCACGTCCACGTTCTTTGACTCGTTGCCGGCCGCGTGCACCAGCAACACCCCCTTGGAGGAGGCGTAGCGAATGGCATCCTCCACGGCGTCGCGGTGGGGCGAGTAGTACTTGCCGAAGCTCATGTTGATAATCTGAGCCCCATTGTCGACGGCGTAGCGAATGGCGTTGGCCACGTCCTTGTCGTGCTCGTCGCCGTTGGGCACAGCCCGCACCCCCATGATGCGCACCGAGGAGCCCGCTACGCCCTGTATGCCGAGGTTATTGTCGCGGTCGGCGGCAATGATGCCGGCCACGTGGGTGCCGTGCAGCGCGTCGGGACCGGTAATATCGGGGTTGCCGTAATTACGGTCCTTTACGTTGTCCTCGTCGTCGCCGACGATGGCGCGGGGCTTATAATCGAGGTTGAGCGAGTAGTCGAGGTGCTTCTTGGTTTCGACGGTGCCTTCCTGCACTTGCTTTACTACCGCGTCGAGGTCGGGCAGGCCCGAGGACTTGAGGCTTTCGTAAAGCTGGGCTGTAAGCTGCTCGATTTTGGGCCGCAGGCGGGCGTCGAGACTTTGTACCGGCGGACGGCGCAGCACGGCCGTGTCGATGCGCTGCACGCCCAGCACGGTCTTGAGCTGCTCGTTGATGCCGGCCAGGTTTTCGGCCAGGGGCTGGTACTCCTGGTATTGCTCGGTTTCTTCCTTCAGCTTGTCGGCGTAATCCTTTTTCACCTTCTGGTAGAGGTCATACTCGGCGCGCTTGGCGGCGGGCACTGCCGTGCGCACCTTGCCTTCGTAGAGCGGCTTGAGCTTGGCAACCAGGCGGGTTTCCTCGTAGAGGTCAATGTCCACGTTGCGGCCGTCTTTGTTGCCCAGGAAGTTCCAGCCGTGAATGTCATCGATGTAGCCGTTCTTGTCGTCGTCGATGCCGTTGCCAACGATTTCCTTAGGGTTTTTCCACAGCACCCGCTTCAAATCCTCGTGGGTCGTGTCGATGCCGGCATCAATAACGGCCACGATGACGGGCGAGGCCGAACGGGTTTTGAGCAGCTCGTCGTACGTGCGCTGGGTGCTGATACCCATTACCTTGTCCTTCTGCGGGTCGAGGTGGGTCCACTGCTGCACCACGGCCGGGGGCGTGGTGGCCGGGGCCGCGCTTTGCGCAAAAGAAGCGGCCGGCACGAGCAGCGCCAGACCCAGAGAAGTCAGAAAAGATTGGGGAAATGCACTCATGCGGCAATAAGTCGAGGGGAGAAGTTGCGGGGAAAGATAGGCTACTGACGCTAATTCGCTGGAATCGTTGCCGCGTCAGCCGGTTTTCAGCTCCCCAAACCATAATCGTACCGCTATATGTTCCCGGGGAACGACAGCAACTTTGGGTTCGTCGGCTTCTCAAGAGTCAGCAGGGCGGAGATTGGCTGAAGCAGAATAGTCCGCTTACTTGGCCCTAACGGCCCGGGGTGGATTACTTCGTTCGGCGCAAGGTTTATCTTACCGGCCTTTCCAGCCTGTAGAAAGCGTATTCCGCCATGAGAATTCTGTTATATGCCTTGGGTGCCGCTACTCTGCTTGGCGCCTGTTCGGGCCCCGAACCGCCTGTAAGCCAGTCCGCCAAGCAGCCCGCCCCGGCCCGCCAGCCCGCCCTGACCACGCCCGACCCAGCTGCCTGCCACGCCTTTTTGCGCGCTACCATCAGCCTCTCTATCCAGGACCATTACGACGTGCGCAGCGACGGGGGGGCATTTTTCAGCCGCCAGCCCTACAGCCTCGATCAGCGCATTGCCGATAAGCTGGCTCCCGGCCTTGATTCCACCACTGCATCGGCTTATTTTCTGGATACGCCCCCGGCCGTAATCCGCGAGTTTCGGCGGCAGGTGTTGCAGTTTGATACTGCCGCCCAGCGCCGCTTTGTCTGGCGGCCGGAGCTGCTCGGCCAGTTCGTGTTTGTAGGCAGCACCGCCGATACGCTTAGCCCCAACCTAGCCCGGCAGGTGCGCTTTGTGACCCCGGCGCGACAGGAGCAGATTCGGCAGGAAATAGAGGAGTGGAACCACGGTCCGCAGCAGGACCGCTTTGTGAGCTACGCCAGCCTGCCGCTGTTTTCGGCCGATGGCCGCTACGTGCTCATCGTGCGCGGGCAGGCACAGCAAAGCCTGGGCTGGGACTCCATCTTCATCTACGAGCGCCAGGCCCAGGGCTGGAAAATCATTGACAGCGCCCGGCTCAGCACGTTGTAGGAGAACGAACCCAAAAACACCACGGTGCCCAGCCGTCTGCTAACTTCACGGCCCTAATTCGGTTTGTTCGCTTATGCGCTTCTTTTCCTCTTCCGTGGCCCGCTGCGCTACGGCTTTGCTTCTGCTGACCTGCGGCTCCTGGCTGCCCACTGCCCAGGCCCAGGCACCCAAAACCTACACTTCCTCGGAGATCCTGCTGGGCCTCAAAAAGCTCAACGTGCTGGGCTCGGTGATGTACATGGCGGCCCACCCCGACGACGAAAACACCCGCCTGATTGCCTATATGGCCAACGGCCGCCTGCTCGAAACCGGCTACCTGAGCTGCACCCGCGGCGACGGGGGCCAGAACCTCATCGGCCCCGAGCTGCGCGAGCAGCTCGGCGTGATTCGCACCCAGGAGCTGCTGGCGGCCCGCCGCATCGACGGGGGCCGGCAGTTCTTCACCCGCGCCAACGACTTCGGCTTCAGCAAAACCGCCGAGGAAACCTTCACTATCTGGGACAAGGAGCAGGTGCTGGCCGACATGGTCTGGGTGATTCGGCAGCGCCGGCCCGACGTACTCATCACCCGCTTCCCGCCCGACGCTCGCGCCGGCCACGGCCACCACACCGCCTCCGCCATCCTGGCCGCCGAAGCCTTCGACGCCGCCGGGGACCCCAAGCGCTTCCCCGAGCAGCTGAAATACGTGCAGGTGTGGCAGCCCAAGCGTTTGTTCTGGAACACCGGCTCCTTCTTCGTGAAGCCCGGCGAAAACATGGACGGCTACCTTAAGCTCGACGCCGGCGGCTACAACCCGCTGCTGGGTCAGAGCTACGGCGAGATTGCCGCCCGCAGCCGCTCCCAGCACAAAAGCCAGGGCTTCGGCTCGGCTGCCACCCGCGGCGAGGCCCTGGAATACTTGCAGCAGGTAAAAGGCAACAAAGCCAGTAAAGACCCCTTCGAAGGCATTGACCAGAGCTGGAACCGGGTGCCCGGTGGCGCGGCTATTGGGAAAATGATTGACGAGGTGATTCGCAAGTATGACGCGAGTAACCCAAGTGCTAGTGTAGCTGGGCTTTTGAAGGTGCGGTCGGCATTAGCTGTCAAATCAGTTGCCTGGAATGGAAATGCTCCTGATTTATCATTTTGGCAACATGAGAAGAGGGAACAGGTAGATAATCTGATAAAAGCCTGCCTCGGTTTATATATAGAAGCAACAGCTTCCGAAGCCGCCATTGCCGCCTCGCAACATTTGCAGCTGAATATAGAGGCATTAAATCGTTCGGCTCTTCCTGTGAAAATGACGGGTATCTATGGAGATTTTATTCGCCTTGATACTAGTATAAGCCTGCCACCTGGAAAGCCGATGATTCTAAAGAGAAAGGTGAAACTAAATCCTTTCGAAGAAGTAGCTCAGCCTTATTGGCTGCGGAAACCCGGTACAGTTGGGATGTATAGTGTTCCGGAAACTTTAAGCTTGCCCTCTGGGAGTGATGCTGCAATGTCCACCGCTGCTCGCCGTAGAGGATTAAGCACATTGCCGGATGAATATCATTCGCTAACGCAATACCAGTTTATCGGCTCGCCTGAAACTCCTAATGCTGTTGGTTTAGCAGTTGTAGTTTCCGTAGCGGGAGCAGACATCTTCTACGAAATCCCCGTTCAATACAAAAGCACCGACCCGGTAGAAGGGGAGAAGTACCGCCCCCTCACCGTCGTGCCTCCTGTAGCTGTCAACATCGGCGGCCGGGCCTACGTCTTCGCCGACAACGCGCCCAAAACCATTCCTGTGACCCTACGCGCCGGCCGCGCTGGTGTGAAAGGCTCTCTGACCCTAGCCCTGCCCGCTGGCTGGAAAGCCGAGCCGACCACCGCCGCCTTCGACCTGGCTAATAAGGATGGCGAGCAAACCGTCTTCTTCCAGGTGCAGCCCGGCCCCGGTGCCGCCGAAGGCAAGTCCGAAGTACGCGCCGTGGCCACCGTCGACGGCCAGGCATACTCCCGCGGCTACCAGGTTATCCAGTACAACCACATTCCGACCCAGACGCTGTTTCCCGAAGCCGTGGCCCCGCTCGTGAAGCTGGACCTCAAGCGCAAGGGCCAGGAAATCGGCTACCTCATGGGAGCCGGCGACGAAGTGCCCGACGCCCTGCGCCAAATCGGCTACAACGTGACCCTGCTCAAGCCCGAGGACCTCAGCGCCGACTACCTCCGCCGCTTCGACGCCGTCGTGCTGGGCGTGCGGGCCTACAACACCGTTGATAGGCTCAAAACCCTGCAGCCCAATCTGCTCAAGTACGTCGAAAACGGGGGCAACGTGGTGGTGCAGTATGTGGTGAACCGCGGCACCGTGCTGCCCGAAATTGGACCCTACCCGCTCAAGCTCAGCAGTGACCGGGTGACGGTTGAAAACGCCGCCGTGACCTTCCTCAACCCCAAACAGCCGTTGCTGAACACACCCAATAAAATCACCGCCAAGGACTTCGAGGGCTGGGTGCAGGAGCAGGGCCTCTACTATCCCAGCTCCTGGGACCCCAAATACCAGACCGTCATCAGCAGCCACGACCCCGGCGAAGCGGCCAAGGAAAGCGCCATCCTCGTCGCCGACTACGGCCGTGGCCACTACATCTACACCGGGCTCAGCCTCTTCCGCGAACTACCCGCCGGCGTTCCCGGCGCCTACCGGCTGCTCACCAACATGGTGTCACTCGGGAAGTAGAAAAAACTCGTGTCTGGTGAGGCAAAGCCGAAGCCGTCCGTCCTCTGCGTAGTAAGGCCTGACCTTTACCCAGAAAGCCCTTTATTCCAGCTGGAGTAAGGGGCTTTTTACATTAGAAGGCTGGGTACATTGCAGAGGACGGACGGCTTCACGTTGTGCCTTCCAAGGACATGGGGAGAAGGGGCAAATGAACGAAACAGCAGCTAGGTATGGTTGCAGGGCTCAACTGGGTAGCTCCACCAACCCGCTTATTCAGCCTATGCCCGCACCCGCGTTGCTTACCCCGCGCCAGTTCCTGCGCCTGAGTATCGGGCTTCTCGCCCCCTGCCTGCTGCTGATTCCCTTTTTCGACCAGCCCTTGGCCCTGTTCCTGCACGAGCACTGCGCCCCGGCCCGGCCATTCTTTGAGGCCCTAACCAGCCGCGCCGACCGGCTCCACGACCTGAGCAAGACTCATTTGCTGGGCATTCCCCTGATTTTCCTGGCCCTTGGCCTTGGGTTCATCCTCTGCCGCTGGGTGCTGCGCAGTCCCGCCGCCGGCTTATTTCTGGTGCTTTTGCTCACTCATGAGCTGAGTATGGTTGCGGCCCGGGTCCTCAAGGGTGTGCTGCTCCGCCTGCGCCCCGCCGCCCTATTCACCGGCTCCTACCACGATTTGGGCTTCTGGCACGATGCCCCCCACACCGGCTCCTTCCCTTCCACCCACACGGCCGTGTATTGCAGCTTATTCGTGCCTTTGGCCGTCGCCTACCCACGCCACCGCCTGCCGCTGCTCCTCTTCCCGGCCCTCATAGCCCTTGGCCGCCTCATTCTCGACATGCACTACTTATCCGACGTGCTTTTCTCGGTTTGGCTGGTAGTGCTTTTTACCTTTCTTTCCGGGCAGCTCGCCCAATTGCCCGCCCTGGCCGGCTCCCAGCCTGCCCTGGTTCCCGCCACAGTCGAAGACTAAAAAACGGTAAGGAGTATAAAGAGGCCTAAGAACGTCATGTCGAGCCCTGGCGAGACATCTTCTCGCGTGCTGACGTTGCCAACCTCGCCTTAGTACGTAAAGTATTCCGCCTACCAAGCGGCTGGGTCTCCCTGGACTCAGGGCCAAAGTTCAACCAACGGGCAAAAGCCCTGTACTACTGTGGCAGTACAGGGCTTTTGCCCGTTGGTACAATCTGCAAGGGGAGGAGAGGAGCCGACCCGGTGCCTCCTGCCGCCTGCCAGCTAGCAGCTACCCTCAGTCAGACAACTCCGGCCGTGGGCCAGGTGCTTTCTACCGGCAGACAGCTAGCTCCTGCCATGTGCCACCCGTCATCCGCAGTCCGCCAGCCAACCTTCCCACATTTCCGCTGTCCTTCACCCGTTGCCCTGTTATCTTGCTCCCTGATTCCGCTCTCTAACCCTTGCCGCCCTTGCCCCCCGCCGCCCCCGATTCTGAGAAACCGCCGCTGCTGCCCTCTTGGCGGGCTTGGTACGTCCTGGTCCTGACCGCCCTTGGTCTAGAGCTGGCCCTGTTCCTCTACCTCACCCGCCTCTTCGCATGAGCCTGCTCGATTGGCTGGTGCTCGGCGGCACCCTGTTGTTTATCGTCGGCTACGGCACCTGGCGCACCCGTAGCGCCGGTCAAACCCTGGACGCCTACCTGCTCGGCAGCCGGCAGGCCAATTGGTGGGGCATCGGCCTGAGCATCGTGGCCACCCAGGCTTCGGCCATCACCTTTCTGAGCACTCCCGGCCAGGCCTACGACGATGGGATGCGCTTCATACAGTTCTACTTCGGTTTGCCGTTGGCCATGGTGCTCATTGCCGCCGTGGCCGTGCCCATCTACCAGCGTCTGCAAGTTTTCACGGCCTACGAATACCTCGAAACCCGCTTCGACCGGCGCACCCGCACCCTGGCTGCCATCCTGTTTCTGGTGCAGCGCGGCCTCTCCAATGGCCTCTCGCTTTACGCCCCGGCCTTAGTCTTGTCGGCTATTCTAGGCTGGAACGTGAGCCTTACCGTCTGGCTTATTGGGGGGCTTATGATCAGCTACACCGTGGCCGGCGGCACCCGCGCCGTGGCCGTTACCCAGCAGTGGCAGGTGGGCGTTATCTTCACTGGCATGGTCGTGGCGGGCTACCTACTGGTGCACTACCTGCCCGCGGGAGTTGGTTTCCGCGAAGCGGTGCAGGTGGCTGGCTTCCACGGCAAGATGAACCTCATCGACTTCCACTTCGACCCCAAGGACCGCTACAACTTCTGGACCGGCATGACCGGCGGCCTCTTCCTGGCCCTGTCTTACTTCGGTACCGACCAAAGTCAGGTGCAGCGTTACCTCTCGGGCCAAAGTATCA
Source organism: Hymenobacter cellulosivorans (assembly GCF_022919135.1). NCBI lineage: Bacteria > Pseudomonadati > Bacteroidota > Cytophagia > Cytophagales > Hymenobacteraceae > Hymenobacter > Hymenobacter cellulosivorans. The sequence goes on from NZ_CP095049.1 coordinate 2,715,276, forward strand.
CCGAAAGCCGCCTGGGCCTGCTCTTCAATGGCCTCGTCAAAGTGCCCATGCAGTTCGGCATCCTGCTCATTGGGGTGCTGCTGTTCGTGTTCTACCAGTTTAACCAACCCCCGCTTACTTTCAACATTCCGGTACGGGAGCAGATAATTCAAAGCCCGCAGTTTGCCCCGCAGCTGCAGGTACTGGAGCAGCGCCACACCCTGTTGTTTGCCGCCCAGCGCGCTGCTACCCAAGACCTGGTAGCCGCCCTGCAAACCCAGGACGAAGGCCAGATTGCCGCTGCTCAGGCCCATTTGCAAACCACCCAGGCCGCTACCCAGGGCTTGCGCACCGAAACCAAGGATTTCCTCAAACAAGCTGCTCCCACCGCCGAAGCCAAGGACACCGACTACGTCTTCCTGACCTTCGTGCTACAGTATCTGCCCCGCGGCTTGGTGGGTTTGCTTATCGCCGTGGTGCTGAGCGCCGCTATGAGTTCGGCAGCCGCCGGCCTCAACGCCCTGGCCAGCACCACCATCATCGACCTCTACCGCCCCACCCGGCCCCACCTCGACGAGCTCCACTGCGTGCGTGCCTCGCGCTGGGCCACCATCGGCTGGGGTGTGCTCGGTATCGGCTTCGCCCTGTTTGCCGCCCGCCTCGAAAATCTGATTCAGGCCGTCAACATCCTGGGCTCTATCTTCTACGGTACCATTCTGGGCATCTTCGTCGTGGCCTTTTTCCTGCAACGCATTGGCAGCCGCGCCGTCTTCCGGGCCGCCATCATCACCCAGCTGCTCATTTTCCTGCTCTTCTTCACCACCGATATTGCCTACCTCTGGTACAACATCATTGGCTGTGCCCTGGTCATGCTGCTAGGGCTGCTTCTGCAGCAGCTAAGCCCTGAACCCAGTAAAGCCCGGGTCCACCCAGCATAACCCCGCCTGTCATGTTTCCTCGCAAGGACGCATAAAAAAGCCCTGGCCAACTACATTGACCAGGGCTTTTTGCTACTATTTTGAGCCGTTGACTATTTGCCTTTCTTGGCTTCGGCAATCAGGTCTTCGTTCATTTTCACGTAGTCGGCATTCTTGGCGTCGAGGGCCAGCTTGCGCGACTGTTCGGCCGAGGCGGTAGCGCCCTTGTAATCCTTGAGCTTCATTTTGATTTTAGCCTCCGTGTGGACGTTCCAGAACTTGGGGTCCTTCTCATTGGCTTTCTGAATCCAGGCCAGGGCCTGCTTCATGTCCTTGTTGTTGTCGAGGTAGTACACGGCGGCCGCGGCCATGTCGTTGGCGGAAGCATTGGCGTTTTTCACCACTTTCTCATCAATCTGGGCCATTACCTTGGGGTCCACGTCGGTGCCGAGCTTGAACTTGGCGCCGGTCAGCTCCCACTGCATGTCCACGTTGGCCGTGGCGGGCGTGATGTCGGAGAAACCGATGGTGAAGGTTTCCACCTTGGTGCCCAGCTTGTAGGTTTTGGCCGAGAAGCGCACCACGTCCTGGTCGTCCTTGAAGCCGTCTACGTCGGCCCCTTGCTTGGTGCTTTTGTTGAGCACTACCAGCCATTCGGCCTTGTTCGGGATGGAGTAGAGACCGTACTCCCCGGCGGGTACTTTCTTGCCTTCCAGAGTCACGTCGTCCGAGAACTTGATGGTCGTGGTCTGGTTGGCGCCGGTGCGCCAGCGTTTGCCAAACGGCACCAGGGAACCGAATACAGTGCGGCCCTTGGCGCTGGGGCGGGAATAGGTAATGGTAACGTCGGTGAGGCCCACGCGCTGGGTTACGGTGCTTTTGGGGCTGGCCGCGGGAGTAGAAATCTGGGCCTGGGCCGCGCCGCCCAGCAGCAAGCCGCCCACGAGCAGGGTAGCGCCCAGGGTGCGGGAAGAAGACTTCAGCAGAGAAGTAGAGAGCATACAGAGAGGATTGTGGAGTTTAGACGGGTAAAAATACGTATTTAGAGCTCAACCCTGCGCGCTTACTTTACCTTCACCCCGTGGGTGCGCAGCAGGGCCAGCACGTCGGTGGCCTGTGCAGGCCCGGCCAGCTCCCGCAGGTTCAGAAAGTAGCCCACGTTCTGGGACGTCAGCAGAATCAGCCAGGAGCCGATGTGCCAGGCCTGGGTTACGGCGGACCAGGTGTAGTCCTCGTGCCCCAGGGCGTGCAGCACCGCCATTCCTTCATCCGAAAGCGTGTACCGGGCCCCTGAGCGCAGGGCCGGGGAAGCGTCATATTGCTTGCGCA